>NZ_CP158300.1:0-300000 GCF_040256395.1 Deinococcus sonorensis KR-87
CCCTGACCACGCCGATCGGGTAGCTGGCACTCTGGTTGAAGCGACTGGGCAGCGCAATGATCCGCACCAGCGGCCTTAACGATGGGGTTACGTCGGTGGTGTAGACCACGGCAGCGTCCGCCTCCCCCAGCTGCACCTTCAGCGCCACCTGCCGCACGTTGGTCTCCTCGCTCACCACATTCTTCAGCACCCGCGCCGAAAAGTCCCGGCCATACGTGCCGGCCTTGTCAATGGCGGCCAGCATCCGGCGGGTGTAGTCGCCCACCGGGACGGTCCTGTCCGCGATGACCAGCTTCACCCCGGGCCTGGTGAGGTCGTTCAGCGTCTGCAGCGCCGGGTTGTTCTTCGGGGCGATCAAGGTGAGTTTGTTGCGCACGAACGCCTGCCCGGGCGTCACGATACCCGCCTTCACCAGTGGGGTGTACTGTGCGTCGTTGGCGCTGGCATACACGTCGGCGCGGGCGCCACTCACCAGCTGGGTGCGCAGCGCCTGCGAACCGGCAAAGCTGAAGGTGGTGTGGTGGCCACTTGCAGCATCGAAGGCGGCGCCAAGTTCGGTGAAGGCGTCGGTGAGCGACGCGGCGGCGAAGACCGTGAGGCCGGCGGCCGATGCACTCCCGGCGGTCCCGAGCAGGGCGGTGAGGATCAGGGATTTGAGCATGGGGTCTCCAGAGGCTGGGGAGCGGAAGGGCGGGTCATCCGGTCGTCTGCCACAGTTCTCCGGCGTGGGCCGGGTCGTAGCCGCCGAGCGAGGCGATCTCCGCCCGGAACGCGGGGGCCTGCGCCACCCGCAGCAGGGCGGCGATGGCCGGGTGCTCCAGATGGGCCTGCGGCACCACCAGGTCAAAGCGCTCGCGCTGCAGCGGCACGAAGTCCAGCCCCAACGCCATCGCAGCCGAGCGCGGACCGGGGGCCACGTCCGCGCGCCCGGAGGCCACCTGGGCGGCGACCTCCAGATGGCTGCCCAGCTCCAGGTCATAGCCGGGCAGCTGGCGGCGCTCGGTCACGCTGAGTGGCATGGCGCTCAGCCAGGCGTCCAGCAGCAGCCGGCTGCCGGAGCCGGGCTCACGGTTGGCCAGCCGCACGCGACCACCGACCAAATCCGCCGCCCCACGAATGCCGTGCGGATTGCCCCGAGCGACCAGCAGCCCCTGCTCCCACGACCACAGGGTGTACAGATGCACCGGCTGACCCGGCAGCTCGCGCCGCACGAACGGCAGGTTGGAACTGGCAGTCCCGGCGTCCCACAGGTGGATGCCGGCGGCGTGCGCCTCGCCCCGCTTCAGGGCCTTCAGCGCCTCCAGGCTGCTGGCCGCAGACCACAGCAGCCGTGCGTCCGGGGTCTGCCGGGCCACGTGGCTGGCGGCCACGCCCAGCGAGGGATCACAGCCGATCAGCACGGCGGTGCGGCGGGCCAGCGTCTGATCGGCGTACAGCTGCACGTCCACCTCCGGCCCGGCCTCATCCGAAGTGATGGTGCCGTCGGCGGGCTGGCCCCAGCCGCGCTCACCCGGCAGCGGAAACGCCAGCAGCCGCTCACCCACCCAGGCCAGCTGCACCCGGGTTCCAGCCGGGACCTCCGGACCAATAAGTCGCGCCCGCGCGGAGGGGTCCGGCAGGCGGAACAGCTCCTCCACCCGGCAGCCGAGCGCCCGCGCCAGCCGCAGCGCCACCAGCGTGTTCGGCACATACGCGCCGGTCTCGATGGAATGCAGCGCCTGCCGGGTCATGCCGCACTGCTGCGCCAGCTCGCTGGGACGCAGGTGCAGCCGTTCCCGCTGCGTCCGCACCCGGCAGATCAGCGGCGGTTCGGCAGCGGGAGGGGGCATGCCCCACGGTAAAGGACACGAGACCCATCGTCAACGATGCGCGACAGACTGGTCCGGACTACGGCTGGCTGCGGCGCCCCACCAGATGACCCACGGTGGTGAGCTGCATGTCGCGCGACCGGGCCACCTGCAGGAAGGTCCGCAGCACGTCGATGGCCTCCGGGGCATTGTCGTGCAGCAGCACGATGCCGCCGGGCCGCAGCCGGGCCACCAGCCGCGACTGCACCACCGCGTCGCCGGGGTTGTTGAAGTCGCCCGGATCATCGGTCCAGAAGGTGGTGGTCAGGCCCAGCTGTTCGGCCACCTGCAGGGTCAGCGGCGAGTAGTCGCCGCCGGGCGGCCGGAAGTACCGCACCGGCTGCCCGGTGAGGGTGCTGATCGCCCGGTTGGCCGACAGCAGTTCGTCGCGCACCTGGGCGGCGCTCAGGCCCGGCAGGCGGACGTGGTGGTAGGTGTGGTTGCCCACCTCGTCGCCCTGCTCGGCCATGTCGCGCACGAAGTACGGGTAGGCCACCGCGTTGCGCCCGATCACGAAGAAGGTGGCGCGAATGCCGGCCCTGCGCAGCAGGTCCAGCAGCAGCGGCTCATACAGCGGGTGCGGCGCGTCGTCAAAGGTCAGGGCCGCCGTCCGCTGGTCCAGTGGCCCTTTGAACAGCAGGCCGCCGCGCACCCCACCGTTGAACTGCGACACGCTCTGGGCGACGCGCTGCGTCAGCAGGCCCGAGGCGCTGCCGTGGAAGGTGGGCGTCTGCTCGCGCACCCGCGCCACTGGGGCCGGAGAAGGCGCGGCACGTGTCGCCCCCTCGTAGACCCGCTCATACACGCCCAGGCCCTCCGCGTACCGGCGGAAGTCCATCAGGCGGGGGCGCGGCACCGAGGCGGTGAACAGCGGCAGCGGGCCGCCGAAGCCGCCGTAGCTGGCCCGGTCGTACACGCTGACGTCCACCTCCTCCAGCGTGGGACGCGTCCGGAAGGCGCCCTCCACCACCTGCAGGGCCAGCGCACGCTCGTGGGCCAGTGTCTGCGCTGCCGGCGTCAGCAGCAGCACCCCGTGCGCCACCTCAATAAAGCCGTTGCCCCGGTACTCCAGCCGCTCCAGCTCGGGGATGGCCGGGCGCAGCGTCAGGCGCGGCAGCACCTCGGCGGGCCGGGCGCCCGGCGCGAGCGGCTGGACCTCGCCCGGCAGAGTGGGTCGGGGCGGCTGCACCAGCGGCACCGGATGGAGGGCGCCCTGGGCCACCACGGCCGGGCCGGAGAGCAGGATCAGGAGGGTGAGGAAGGCGCGCATCTTGAACCCGATGCTGCCACGCGGTGGTTGACGGTGAATGAGCCGCGTTCAGGCCTGCGGCTGGGTGCTCAGCTCCGACAGCGCTACGGAGCGGCCCTCACGGGCGCTCTGGTAGCTGGCGACGATCAGCCGGACTGCCTCCAGCCCGTCCTGGCCGCTGCAGATCACCGGCCGCTCGCCGCGCACCGCCTCCAGAAACTCCACCACGCCGCGCGCGTGCGGCTCCAGCCCGGCGAAGCGGAAGGTGGTCACGTCCTGGGTGTTCCAGTCGGTGCCGGGGCTGGTGCGGTGAACGAAGCGCATTTCCGGCGTGCCGGTGCGGTTGGTGTACTCCAGTGCGCCACAGGTGCCGTAGATCCAGAAGCCCTCCTCCCAGCCGGTGGCGGTCCAGGCGTTCTCCACACTGCCCAGCGCTCCGGAGGCGAACTTCAGCTGCACCAGCGAGGTGTCCTCCACCTCCACGTCGTAGGCCAGGGTGGCCATCTGGGCGTACACCGAGGCCACGTCGCCGCCGAAGTAGCGCGACAGGTCCATCATGTGGCTGCCGTTGTCGAGCAGCGTGCCGCCGCCGGCGCTGGCCACCGTGCCGAAACTGGCGCGGGGCGGCTGGCCGCCCCAGTCGTGCGCCTGACGCAGCCGGATGAAGGTCAGCCGGCCCAGGTCGCCCGCCTGGATCATCTTGCGGGCGTGCTCGGCAAAGGGGTTGCTGCGCAGGTGGTGGCCGGTCTGCAGCACCACGCCCGCCTCGGCGCAGACCCGGATCATGTCCTCAGCCAGGTCCAGCGACAGCGAGATCGGCTTTTCGCAGAGCACGTGCTTCCCGGCGCGCGCCGCCGCCACGGTGGCCGGATGGTGCAGCGCGTTCGGCAGGCAGATGCTGACCGCCTCCACCTCCGGATCGTTGCACAGGTCGGTGAAGTCGGCGTAGCCGCGCGGCACGTTCCACTCGGCCTGGGCGCGCTTCAGGGTCGGCTCGTGGGCGTCCGCGACCGCCACCACCTCGGCGCCCGCCGCCTGGTAGCCCTGAAAGTGGAAGCGGGCCACCCCACCGGCTCCGATCACGCCAACCTTCACGGCTGGACCCCTTCGACCGGCTTGGCATTGCCATAGACCGGCGCCGTGCCGGGGGTGGGGGCGGCCCAGCCGGCGGCGTTCACCAGCACCCGCTGAATCTCCGGGTTGTGGTAGGTGGGGTAGGTCTCGTGGCCGGGTCGGAAGTAGAAGATGCGCCCGGCGCCGCGCCGGTAGCTGGCTCCGCTGCGGAACACCTCGCCGCCGCTGAACCAGCTGACGAACACCAGCTCATCCGGCTCGGGGATGTCGAAGTGCTCCCCGTACATCTCCTCGCGCTCCAGCACGATGCTCTCGCCCAGCCCCGCCGCGACCGGATGGCCCGGCGCCACCACCCACAGGCGCTCGCGGTCGTCGGCCTCGCGCCACTTCAGGTCACAGCTGGTGCCCATCAGCCGCTTAAAGATCTTGGAGAAGTGGCCGCTGTGCAGCACCACCAGGCCCATGCCGGCCAGCACCCGGGCGTACACCCGCTCCACCACCTCGTCGGCCACCTCCCCGTGCGCCAGGTGGCCCCACCAGAACAGCACGTCGGTGCGGGCCAGCACCTCGTCGGTCAGGCCGTGCTGCGGCTCGTCCAGGGTGGCGGTCCCCACCTCGAAGCCGCCCTCGCGCAGCGCCTGGGCGATCACGGCGTGCATGCCGTCCGGGTAGATGGCCTTGACCTTCTCGTTCTTCTGCTCGTGCCGGAACTCATTCCAGACCGTGACCTGAATCGTTTTAGACATGGTGATGCGTATTCAACTCCAGTCACCCGCCGGATGCAAGGGGGGTCGTTCACGGTTGACGTGCTCCGGCCCGGCTCCTAGAGTCGGCGGATGACCCAGAACGTGGAGCGGCTGGCCGGAGCGCTGGTGATGGTGGATCTGCCGGGGCCGACGCTGGACCCGGAAACGGCGGCGCACCTGCGCCACTACGGCGTTCAGGCGGTGTGCCTGTTCGGCAAGAACATCCAAGACGCGTCGCAGCTGGCCCAGCTGTGCCGTGACCTGAAGGAAGTGCTGGGGCCGGACGCCCTGATCGCGCTGGACCACGAGGGCGGCTCGGTGCTGCGCACCCCCTTCTGGCCGGCCCCGCCCAGCGCCATGAACCTGGGGTCCAGCGACGACCTGACGCTGACGGCCGACGTCAGTGAGGCGCTGGCGCGGCAGCTGCGCTCGGTGGGCATCAACTGGAACTTTGCGCCGGTGATGGACGTGAACATCAACCCGCACAATCCGGTGATCGGGACGCGCTCCTTCAGCGACGATCCGGACGTGGTGACCCGCCACGCGCTGGCCGCGGTGCAGGCTCACCTGCAGGCCAGGGTGGCCGCGTGCGTCAAGCACTTTCCCGGTCACGGCGACACCCGCCAGGACAGCCATTACACGCTGCCGGTGGTGGAGAGGCCGCTGGAGCGGCTGGAACAGGTGGAGTTCGCCCCCTTCAGGGCGGCGGTAGCTGCACAGGTGCCGGCCTTCATGACCGCCCACATCGTGTACCCGGCGCTGGACAAGGAGCGTCCGGCCACCCTCTCCCCCGCCATTCTGGGCGGCCTGCTGCGCCGGCACTGGGGCTATGACGGCGTGATCATCACCGACAGCATGGGCATGCGCGCCATTGACGACAACTACGGGCGCGGCGAGGCAGGCGTGCTGAGCCTGCAGGCGGGCACCGATATGGTGATGGCGTTGGGCCGGCGGGAAGCGCAGGTCGAGACGCTGGAAGCCATTGCGGCGGCGCTGCGGGACGGTCGGCTGGACCGGGCGGCCATGCAGGCGAGCGCGGCGCGACTCCAGCGGCTGGCGCAGACCTTCCCGGCGGTGGCCGATGCCCAGGCGATCCGCCCGGACGACGCGGCGCTGTTCGAGCAGGCCTGGGCACGCGGACTGCGCGGCTGGCGGCAGCCGCAGGCCCCGGCACCCGGCAGCCGCGTGACGCTGGTGGCGCAGCGTGAACCGGAACGCGAGACCGTCACGGAGGCCGGAGTGCGCGCCTCCGCGCTGGGTCAGCTGCTGGAGCGGCTCTACACCCTGGACATCCATGCCTACGACCATGCGGCGCAGCTGGACTGGACGCAGCTGCGGGCCGCCGGGCAGCTGCTGTTGCTGGCCACCACCTCGCGCCAGCGCCCCACCGACCTGACCGGGGCGCAGCCGGACCTGCATCTGGCGCTGTCCAATCCCTACGCCGTGCAGGACATTGACGCGCCGGCGGTGGTGACCTACGGCGACCGTCCGGAGGCGCTGGAGGCGCTGGCCGGGTGGCTGCGCGGCGACGTGGTGGCGCGCCCGCTCTGACGTCCGGGGCGACGGATGCCCCCATTGCCGCACTCTTGACAGCGCTTTCATATTCATTTACATTCAGCTCAATATTCATCTGCTGGCAGGGCCAGCGAAGGGACGGCCGTGGCGCATACTGTAACGCTCGAAGATGTGGCCCGGCGTGCCGGGGTTTCGCCCAGTACCGCTTCTCGGGTGCTCAGCGGCAGCATCCGGGTCACCGCCCGCAAGACCGAAGCGGTGATGCAGGCGGTGCAGGAACTGGGGTACTCGCCCAACCAGATCGCGCAGGGGCTGGCGCGCGGCCGCTCCATGAACATCGGGGTGGTGACCCAGGACATCTCCAGCGTGTTCTACGCCGAGATGCTGCGCGGCATTGAGCAGGGGCTGGCCGACAGCGAGTACCGGCCGCTCTTTATCAGCGGTCACTGGCAGGTGGCCGAGGAGCGGGCCGCGCTGGACGCGCTGCTGGGCCGCCCGGTGGACGCCCTGATCGTGCTGGGCGGCCACACCCCGGACGCGGTGCTGCAGCTGCTCGCCACCCGGGTGCCGCTGGTGCTGGTGGGCCGCGCCCAGCCGCCCGCCGACGGCAGCGGCCGCCCCTCGGCCTACAGCCTGCGGGTGGACAACGCGCTGGGCGCGCGCCTGGGGGTGCAGCACCTGCTGGAGCTGGGACACCGCCGCATCGCCTTCATCTCGGGTCCCCCCGACCACGTGGACGCCCAGGAGCGGCTGCGCGGCTACCGCGAGGCGCTGGCGCACGCTGGGCTGCCGCTGGACCCTCAGCTGGTGCTGCACGGCGACTTTCAGGAGGCGTCCGGTGAGGCGGCGGTGGAACAGCTGCTCACCCGCGGCTCCCCGTTCACGGCGGTGTTCGCCGCCAACGACCAGATGGCCTTCGGGGCGCGGCTGGCGCTGTACCGGCATGGGCTGCGGGTGCCGCAGGACGTCTCGCTGCTGGGCTTCGACAACCTGACCGTCTCGGCCTACCAGACCCCGCCCCTCACCACCGTCGAACAACCGACCCGCCAGATGGGGCACGACGCGGCCCAGCTGGTGCTGTCGGTGCTGGCTGGCCAGCCCCAGACCCAGCCGAGCTATCAGCCCCGGCTGGTACAGCGTGATTCCACCGCCGCCCCGCCCGCTTCCACCCGGCCCTGAGGGCCGGTGTTCGTTTCCCTTCCCGGAGTGTGATGCATGACCCAGCTCGATACCCCCACCACCGCGCCCACCACCGTGCTGCGCGCCCAGTTTCCCAGCGATTTCATCTTCGGGGTGGCGACCTCCGCCTTTCAGATTGAGGGGGCGACCCATCAGGACGGGCGTGGCGACAGCATCTGGGACACCTTCTGCCGCGAGCCGGGCCGAATTCTGGACGGCAGCAACGGGGACGTGGCCTGCGAGCATTACGAGCGCTGGCCCGCCGACCTGGACCTGATGCAGCGCCTGGGCGTGAATGCCTACCGCTTCTCGGTGGCGTGGCCCCGCATCCAGCCGAACGGCACGGGGGCGGCCAACGCGGCGGGACTGGACTTCTACGAGCGGCTGACCGACGGCCTGCTCACCCGCGGCATCCAGCCGCACCTCACGCTCTACCACTGGGATCTGCCGCAGACGCTGGAGGACCAGGGCGGCTGGCGCAACCGCGACACCGCCGAGCACTTTGCCGAGTACGCCCGGCTGGTCGCGGAGCGGCTGGGCGACCGGGTGCGCAGCATCGCCACGCTGAACGAGCCGTGGTGCAGCAGCATCCTCAGTCACCAGCTGGGCGAGCACGCGCCGGGCATGCGTGACCGCCGCGCGGCGCTGCAGGCCGCCCACGTGCTGCTACTGGCCCACGGCCGGGCCATGCAGGCGATGCGGGCCCTGAACCTGCCGGCCGAACTGGGCATTGTGCTGAACCTGCAGCCGGCTTACCCGGCCAGCAGCAGCGCCGCCGATCAGGACGCCGCCCGCCGCTCCGACGGCACCTTCAACCGCTGGTTCCTGGACCCGCTGCTGCGCGGCGAGTACCCGCAGGACATCTGGGCCGACTACGGCGACGACGTGCCGCAGGTGCAGCCGGGCGACCTGGAGACCATCCGCGAGCCGCTGGATTTCCTGGGTGTCAATTACTACTCCCGCAGCTACCACGCGCAGGACGGTCACCGGCCCCAGGACGCCGAGTACACCACGATGGGCTGGGAGATTTACCCCCAGGGCCTCTCGGACCTGCTGCAGCGCCTGAACCGCGACTACACCGTCCCCCCGCTGCTGATCACCGAGAACGGTGCCGGGTACCATGATCAGCTGGAAGCGGACGGTCAGGTGCACGACGAGGCGCGGGTGCGCTACCTGCAGCAGCATATCGGTGCGGTGAATGACGCGCTGCAGGCGGGCGTGCCGATGCGCGGCTACTTCGCCTGGAGCCTGATGGACAACTTCGAGTGGGCGCACGGCTACGACAAGCGCTTCGGCCTGGTGTACGTGGACTACGCCACCCAGGAGCGCATCCTGAAGGACAGCGCCCGCTGGTACCAGCAGTTCCTGGCTGGCCGCTGAGCCGAACCAGCAGCCCGGAGGCGGCCAGACCGGAAGCTACCCGCTCCGGCTGGCCGCTTCCTTGACCACCTCGGTGGGAGGGTCCACCGGCGCCGAGCCGGCCCAGGCACGTAGCAGCTCCACCACGGCCGCCGGGTTGGCGAGGCGGTAGGGGGCCAGGGTCGGTCCGGCGCCCACCTTGATGCTCACGCCGCCCAGCTCCTTCATCACCGCGAACGCTTCCTCGTCGGTGGCGTCGTCCCCGATGAAGACCGGCAGGTAGCCGGGGTGCTGCTCCACCAGCTGCTGCACCGCGCGGCCCTTGCCGTAGCCGCCCGGGCGGTACTCCACCACCTTCTTGCCCTCAATCAGCTCCCAGCCGGCAGGGAGCCGGACGGCACGCAACCGTGCCTCTACCTCTGCCTGCTCCCCGGGGGCCACGTTGCGGTAATGCACCGCCAGCGTCCAGCGCTTGTCCTCAATGCGCAGGCCGTGCGCCGAGGGCAGCTGCTGGGCCAGTGACGCGATGGCCGCGCGATCCGGCGCCGGCGCCGAGCGGTCCGGCCACTCCATGCCGTGCAGGCCCACCACCGGCAGGTCCGGCAGCGGCAGAAAACCATACACCTGCACGCTGCGCCGCCCGGTCACAATGGCGACCCGGCGCTGGCGGTGGTGCAGCAGCCGTGAGAACGCCTCCCAGGCGCCCGGCTGTGGGTCAGCGTCGCGCGGAAGGCGCGAGATTGGCGCGATGGTGCCGTCGTAGTCGCACAGGATCAGCAGCGGCTGCTGGCCCAGCTGCAGCAGGGCGTCCGGCAGGGTGTCCGGCAGGCTCAGTTCGTGCAGGAACGCCTCGGTCCAGCGGCCCAGGTCGTCGTGCTCCAGCCGCTCACGCAGCTGCTTCAGGCGCAGCTGTTTTTCGTCCAGCGGCAGGTGCAGCGCCGCGTGGATCGCCTGCGCCAGCCCGTCGTGATCGTAGGGATTGACGTGCAGCGCCTCCGGCAGTTCGCTGGCCGCCCCGGCGAAGCGCGAGAGCAGCAGCACGCCATCCCGGGAACTGGCCGCGAATTCCTTGGCCACTAAGTTCAGGCCGTCGCGCAGCGGCGTGACCAGCATCACGTCGGCCGCCCGGTAGTGCGCCACCAGTTCCTCACGGCTGAGGCCCCGGTACACGTAGTGGATGGGTGTCCAACCGTTCTGGGCGTGCTTGCCGTTGATGCGCCCCACCAGCCCCTCCACCTGGCTTCTGAGCTGGGCGTAGCTCTCCACCTCCTCGCGGCTCGGCACCGCGATCTGCACCAGCGTCACCCGGCCGCGCAGGTCCGGGTAGGCGTCCAGAAACGCGTCGAAGGCTTCCAGGCGCTCGGGGATGCCCTTGGTGTAGTCCAGCCGGTCCACGCCCAGCAGCATCATGGTCTGCAGGCCCTGGCGGATGCGGCTCGAGAGCGTCTCGACCTCCGGAGACGCCGCGAGTTCCTCGAAGGTGGCCGTCTCGATGCCGATGGGCCGCGACTGCACCTGCACGGTGCGTCCCTCCCAGACCACCGTGTTGCGCCCGACCTCAAGCCCCAGCACCGACTCGCAGGCGCTCAGGAAATGCCGCACGTAGCTGGGCGTGTGCATCCCGATCAGGTCGGCCCCCAGCATTCCCTTCAGGATCTGGGCGTCCCAGGGCAGCGTGCGGAACACGTCCTGGGCGGGCCAGGGAATATGCCAGAACATGCCGATGCGGGCGTCCGGCAGGCGCTCGCGCAGCTGGCCCGGCACCAGCGCCAGCTGATAGTCGTGGACCCAGATCAGGTCGCCCGGGTGATACTGCCGCGCGGCGGCGTCGGCGAAGCGCTCGTTGACGTCGCGGTACGCTTCCCAGTTGCTCTGCAGGTAGCGCGCCCGCTCGATGAAGTAGTGGCACATCGGCCACAGCGCGCGGTTGGAAAAGCCGTAGTAGTACGCGTCCACTTCCTCGCTGCTCAGCACCAGCCGTTCCACGGTGTACCGCGGGTTGGTGACCGGCAGCTGCACCCGGCCCACGCCAGGAAACTGCTCGCCCCAAGCGATCCAGCTCCCGCCCATCCGCTGCATCACCGGGTCGAGCGCCGAGGTCAGCCCGCCGATGCTGGGCAGCCACGCCACCTGCCCGCCGTCGAGCACGCGCGGCGAGTACGGTTCGCGGTTCGAGACCACGATCAGGCTCATCGTGGGACGTCCTGAGGAGTGGGCTGGGGACGTGGGGTGGTCAGCGGTCCTGTCATCCCTCCACCCTAGTGGGCCGCTTCCAGCCCCCCCCGCGCCTCACATGAATTTTTGTTCATTGAGGGTCTGTGATGTCCGCGGTATGGGGGCAGCCGGTTGCGTTATGGCCGGCCATGCCGGCGGCCTCAACACAGATCTTCATCCTGCTGCGTTGGCCCTGGCAGCGCCACCATCCGGTGGACCAAAGTTTACGGGGCTCCGCCGTAAAGTGAACATATGTTCAGTCCCCTTGACAAAATGTGCAGAAAAATTGTAACTTACGAAAGCAAGAAAAGCTCAAGGGGAGGCGTGAGGGTGTACACGGCCCATCACAAACTGATGCTGCAACGAACCGGGCAAAGCCTCAACGTGAGCGGCTTGGCACCGCTGGAACTGGTTCAGACGCCTGGACCCGCGTCCAGAGTTGCACCGGACCCGCGCACCGGCTTCCAGTCTGACCCGCGTCCTGGCGCCGATTCTTTCGGTTTCGGCACGCTGCTTTGTAGACGGCAGCACCGCACCCAGGCACGGCCGCCCGCTCGGCCCAACTTCCCCACCCCACCCGCCACCCTCTCCCATCGTTCACGGAGGCACCCATGAAGAAAGCTGCGATGTTTGTCACCCTGGCGCTCGGCCTGTCGGCCCTGAGCAGCGCCTACGCCGCCGATCCCGCGTTCCCCAAGGTGGATGCCAGCAAGAAGGTCACCCTGGAAGTCTGGTCCTGGGTCCCGGGCCTCGATAAGACCGTGGCCGCCTTCACCAAGGCCTACCCGAACATCAGCGTCAAGATCGTGAACCTGGGCGGCGGTCCCAACACCTACACCAAGCTGCAGACCGCCCTCAAGGCCGGCAGCGGCGCGCCCGACGTGGCCCAGATCGAGTACGGCTTTCTGCCGGCCTTCGCCGATACCGGCGGCCTGGTGGACCTGAGCAAGTACGGCGCCAACGACTACAAGAAGTACTTCGTGCCGTGGACCTGGGGTCAGGTCAGCCCGGAAGGCAAGGCCGTGTACGCCATCCCGCAGGACACCGGCCCCTTCGCGATGGTCTACCGCCAGGACATCCTGAAGAAGTACGGCGTGGCGGTGCCCAAGACCTGGGCGCAGTACGCCGCGGCCGCCGCCACCGTCAACAAGAAGAGCAACGGTCAGGTGAAGCTGGGCAACTTCTACAGCACCTTCGCGCCGTGGTTCATGGCGCTGGCGTGGGCGGACGGCGGCCAGTTCTTCAAGCGTGACGGCGACGGCTGGATTCAGACACTGAACAACCCGGCGGCCAAGCGGGTGCTGAACTACTGGTACGGGCTGGTCAAGAAGGGCGACGTGGGCACCGTCAACGCCTTCAGCGCCGACTACTGGAACGCGGCGGGCGCCGGCAAGATTGCCAGCAACTTCGAGGCCGCCTGGGGCCCGGGCGGCTACGCGGGCAGTCTGAAGGACAAGTCGGCCGGGCTGTGGCGCGCAGCGGACCTGCCGCAGTGGACGGCCGGCAGCACCGTCAAGAGCGGCAACTGGGGCGGCAGCAGCAACGTCGTGACCACCCAGAGCAAGAACCCGAAGGAGGCCACCCTGTTTGCCCTGTGGCTGAACCTGAGCAGCAGCGCCATCAGCGCCAACTGGATCAACGGCGGCCTGTTCCCGGCCTCCGCCGAGGGCCTCAAGCTGCCGGTGCTGCACGACACCACCAAGAACCCCAGCAAGTTCTTCGGCAGCCAGGACATCTCGTCGGTGTACGCCCGGGCCAGCCAGGGCGTGAACGTGAACTTCCAGTGGGCGCCGTGGTTCCCGTTCGCCAACGACAACTTCAACAAGCAGATCGACCTGATGCTCAAGGGCAAGCTGACCCCGGATCAGGCGCTGGACGCGTGGCAGGCCGAGACCCTGGCCGACGCCCGCAAGGAAGGCTACACCGTCAAGTAGGCCGGCTGGCCACCGGGGTGGAAGGGAGCGGCTGCCCTTCCGCCCCGCTGCCTTAAACGCCCGATTGCCGTGTCTCTCCTGTGCAAGCTGTCGCCGAGGACGACCCGCCCATGACTGCACTCACCCAGACCCAGGTCGCTGATCCGAGGCCCCGGCGCAGACGCGCTGGACGGGCCACTCCCTGGTTTTTTCTGGCGCCATTCCTGCTGGCGTTCATCGCCTTCTTCATCGCGCCGGTCTGTTACGCCATCTACCTCAGCCTATTCATCAAGAAACGCAGCGGCATCGGTCCGGCGCGTGACGTGTTTGGGGGGCTGGCCAATTACGTGCGGGCCTTCCAGGACACCGACTTCCTGCAGTCGGTCGGGCACATCCTGCTGTTCGGCGTGATCCAGATTCCGCTGATGCTGGTGCTGGCGGTCGCGCTGGCGCTGGTACTGGACGCGGCCAAAGGGTCGGCCAGCCGCTTCTTCCGCACCGCCTTCTATCTGCCGTACACAGTGCCGAGCGTGATCGCGGGTCTGCTGTGGGGCTACCTGTACAGCAAGAACCTCTCGCCTTTCAACCAGATCACCGGGGCCAAGACCGACTTCCTGTCGAGTCAGATCATCCTGTTCTCCATCGGCAACATCGTGACCTGGACCTGGACCGGCTACAACATGATCACGCTGTACGCTGCCCTCCAGAACGTCCCGAGCGACATCTACGAGGCCGCCCGCATCGACGGAGCCAACAACTGGCAGCTGACCCGCTTCGTCAAACTGCCGCTGCTGCGGCCAACGCTGCTGCTGACCACCATCTTTTCGATCATCGGGACGATGCAGATCTTCAGCGAACCGTTCGTGCTGCGTCCCCTGGGTTACGTGCCGGACAACATCACGCCCAACACCTACCTGTACCTGACTGTGGCGCGCGACGGCAACTTCGGGTATGGCGCGGCGCTGGCGGTGCTGCTGGCCCTGTTCACGCTGCTGCTCAGCGGCTTCTTCCTGCGCTACGCCGCCACCGGAGGCGAGTCCTGATGCTGCGCCGCGAGAGCTTTTCGCCGGTGCAGTGGCTGCTGCTGGCCATCTTTACCGTGTACTGCCTGCTGCCGCTGTGGTGGGTGTTCACCACCATGTTCAAGGACAACGGGCAGCTGTTCGCAAGTTTCGGGCTGTGGTTCGCCACGCCCAGCCACCTGACCAGCAACCTGCACGAGCTGTTCACCCGGGACGACGGCATCTTCACCCGCTGGCTGCTGAACAGCGTGGTGTATGCGGGCGCCACCGCGCTGGGCAGCGTTCTGGTGAGCGCCATGGCCGGTTACGCCTTCTCCAAGTTTCAGTTCACGGGCCGCAACGCCATCTTCACCATCATCCTGGCGACCATCATGGTGCCGAGCACGGCGCTGGTGCTGCCGATCTTCCTGCTGATGCAGAAGACCGGCCTCCTGAACACCTACTGGGCCGTCATCCTGCCGGGGCTGGTGAATCCGTTTGGCCTGTACCTGATGCGGCTCTTCTGGGACGCGGGCTTCCCCACCGAACTGATGGAGGCCGCCCGCATTGACGGGGCGCGCGAGGGCACCATCTTCTGGAACCTGGGGCTGCCGCTGGTGCGCGGCGGACTGGTCACAGTGGGCCTGTTCGCCTTTGTGGGCGCCTGGAACAACTTCTTCCTGCCGCTGGTGGTGGTCAACCGCTCCGAGCTGTTCCCGCTGACGCTGGGTCTGTCGGTGTGGAACCAGACCAGCGCCAGCAGCGGGCGCGAGCCGATCTACACGGTCATCGTGCTGGGCGCGTTGATCAGCATCCTGCCATTGGTGATCGCGTTTCTGAGCCTCGGCCGGTACTGGCAGGGTGGCCTCGCCAGCGGCGCCGTCAAGGGCTGAAGCGCCGCGAAGTCTTTCCGCATGTTCGGTTCACAGCAGCGGGTCAGGCCCGCCGGACGCATCGGCTCCGGCGACCTGACCCGCCCTCTTCTTTCAAAGGAACACCACCATGACCAAATCATCCCACCTCGAACTGGGCGTCTGTGATTACCCGGAGCACGTGCCGCAGGACCGCTGGGCCGTATACGCGCAGCAGCAGAAGGCGCTGGGCCTGACTTACGTGCGTATCGCGGAATTCGCGTGGGCGCTGATGGAACCGGCGGAGGGGCAATATGACTGGGCGTGGCTGGATCAGGCCATTGAGACCATCGCCGCCGAGGGCCTCCAGGTGGTGCTCTGCACCCCCACCGCCACCCCACCGGCGTGGCTTATCCGTCAGCACCCGGAGATTCTGCCGGTAGACCGGGAAGGCCGGGTCCGCGAGTTTGGGTCGCGGCGGCACTATGACTTCGCCAGCCCGGTGTTCCGGGCGCACTCACGGCGCATCACGCGGGCGATGGCGGAGCGCTACGGCCAGCACCCGGCCGTCATCGGCTGGCAGACCGACAACGAGTTCGGCTGCCACGACACGGCCCGCAGCTGGGGAGGCGCGAGTGCCGCGGGGTTCCCGGCGTGGCTGGAGCAGCGGTACGGGACGCTGGAGCGGCTGAACGAGGCGTGGGGCAACGTGTTCTGGAGCATGGACTACCAGGAGTGGAACCAGATTCGCCCGCCGACCCTGACCGTAACTGAGATCAATCCTTCGCACCTGCTGGATTTCTACCGCTACGCCTCTAACACCGTGCAGAGCTTTCAGGAGGAGCAGCTGGAGGTGCTGCGCGAGCTGTCGCCGGGCCGCTGGGTCACTCACAACTTCATGATCTTCGAATCGGGTTTCGACCACTACAAGGTGGCGGCGCAGCTGGATTTTGCCAGCTGGGATAACTACCCGACCGGCATGCTGGAATTCTTCAGCGGCTGGATGCCGGAGGAGACCAAGCTGCACTATGCCCGCACCGGCCACCCGGACCTGGTTTCGTTTCAGCATGATCTGTACCGGGGGCTGTTGAAGCGCCCGATCTGGGTGATGGAGCAGCAGTGCGGGCAGGTGAACTGGGCGCCGTACAACCCGCTGCCGGCCGACGGGGCGGTGCAGCTGTGGACCGCGCAGGCATGGGCGCACGGGGCGGATGTGGTGAGCTACTTCCGCTGGCGCGCGGCCACCATGGCCCAGGAAGTGATGCACTCGGGCCTGCTGCGCCACGACGAGACCCCCGACCGTGGCTACACCGAGGTGCAGGCCTTGTCTCTGGATGCCTTTCCGCTGGGAGACATCCCGGCGCGGGTGGCATTGCTGCACGACTACGAGAGCCTGTGGCTGTACGACGTGCAGCGGCATGCAGCCGGCCTCAGCTACTGGGCGCAGGTGATGGCCTACTACAGCGCCCTCAGGCGCCTGGGGCAGGATGTGGACATCCTGCACCCGGACAGCGACCTGAGCGGGTACGCGGTGATCGTCGCGCCGGCCCTGACCGTGATGACCCCCGAGCGGGCCGCCCATCTGGAGCAGGCGGCCGAGCACGCCCAGCTGGTGTTCGGCCCGCGCAGCGGGTACCGGACCGTCTCGGGCCGCACGCCGGAGGACGGTCAGCCGGGCGCGGCCTTGGCGCGGCTGCAGGGGGTGCGGCTGCTGAACTTCGACAGCCTGCGCCCCGGGCTGGAAGTGCCGGTGGCGGGGGAGGACGGGGCACCCTTCCTGGCGAGCAGTTGGGCGGAGAGCTACCGGCTGGAGGGGGCGCAGGCGCGGTATCGCTATGGGCCGGGGCCGCAGGCGGGGCAGGCGGCGGTGACCGAGCAGGGGGCCGTGACGGTGATCGGGGCGCACAGTGACGGGTTGATTCAGGCGGTGCTGCAGGCGGTGCTGCAGCGGGCCGGGGTGCCGGTGGAGCCGCTGCCTGAAGGCGTCCGGGTGTCCCGGCGCGCGGGCAGGACGCTGCTCCAGAACTGGAGCCAGACCGAAGTCCACCTCGAAGGGACTGTCCTCCCCCCACCTCCTTCACCCTACGCTGAGGACAAGATGCGACTTCATGCTGGGGCCAGCCGGTTCAGCCTTGGCATGAACGTCTCTGCGGTCCGTATTGGAACCGGATGGTTCACGCGGGACGCTTCTGTTTACCAAGAGAGCGACCTCGACCAGGCCACTCATCTGGCGGTCACCTCATTGAAATGGCTTCTGGTGGGCTGGGCCTCCTCCCCTCACTCATGGGCCACCCGGTGAAGCGGACGAGATCAAGTGATAGATTCCATCATCTATTTCAGGACCACCAGAGGAGATGCCATGAACCGAACCCGACTTGCCCTGCTGCTTGCCCTCGCGCTGGGCTCCACCGCCCAGGCCGCCACCACCACGCTCACCGTCTTTATGGGGTCGCAGCAGCGTCCAGAGATCTTCCAGCCGATTTTTGACCGCTTCACCAAGCAGAACCCCAACATCGCCATCCGCATCGAGACGGGCGGCGCGACCAGTGAGTTGCAGAACCAGTACCTGACCACGGTACTGGCGGCCCGTGACCCCAGCCTGGACGTGTTCCTGATCGACGTGGTGCGGCCCGCCACCTTCGCCGCCGCCGGCTGGGCCGAGCCGCTCGACAGCTACCTGCCGAGCCGGGACGCCTACCTCAAAGCCTTCCTGCCCGGCGCCATTGCCGGGAGCACCGTGAACGGCAAGCTGTACGGCCTGCCCGCCTTCACCGACGCCCAGTTCCTGTATTACCGCAAGGACCTGCTCAGCAAGTACAAGCTCAGCGTGCCCAAGACCTGGGCGGACCTAGTGCAGGACGCGCAGAAGGTGACCAAGGGCGAGGGCGGCAACCTGCAGGGCTTCAACTTCCAGGGCGCCCCGATCGAAGGAACCGTCTGCAACTTCCTGGAACTGCTGTGGGGCGCGGGCGGAAACGTGAACCAGGTGGACTCCGCACAGGGGCGGCAGGCGCTGGGCTTCCTGGTGGACGCCGTCAAGAACAAGGTGGCGCCGGCGGCCAGCGCCGAGATCAAGACCGACGACTCGCGCAAGCAGTTCCAGAGCGGGCAGGCCCTGTTCAGCCTGAACTGGAGCTACGCCTGGGCGCACTTCCAGGGCAACAGCCCGGACCCCACCCGGGTCAAGGACAACGTGGGCGTGGCGGCGCTGCCGGTCTTCGGCAACAACGGCACCTCCACCTGCATCGGGGGCTGGACCTGGGCGGTGAACGCCTACAGCAAGAACAAGGCGGCCAGCGTCCGGCTGCTGCAGTACATGGTGAGTGCCGACGTGCAGCGGGAGCTGGCGGTCAAGGGAGCCTACCTCCCGGTGCGCCGCGCTCTGTACAACGACCCGCAGGTGCTGAAGGCCAACCCGCACTTCAAGGCGCTGTTCCCGGTGATCAGCAAGGCCCGCAGCCGCCCGGTGACGCCTGCATACCCGCAGGTGTCGGAGATCATCCGCAACAATGTCTCGGCGGCGGTGGGTGGCAGCAAGACGGTGGACGCCGCACTCAAGGAGATGCAGCAGGGCCTGGGGGGCGTGCTGAAGTGAGGCCCGCCGTTGACTGACCGCACCGTTTCTTCGGCCCCGGCCCGCCGACCCCGGCGGGAACTGAGCGAGGGTCAGCTGGCTGCCGTGCTGCTCGCGCCGGCGCTGCTGGTGCTGGGCGCGGTCCTGCTGTACCCGATGCTCAGCACCCTCTACACCAGCCTGCTGACCCAGAAGCTCACCGAACCGTGGCTGGGCACCCCCTTCAGCGGCCTCAAGAACTACGTGCAGCTGGTGCACGACGCCCGCTTCTGGACGGCCCTGCAGCACACCCTGGTGTTCGGGGTGCTCACCGTGTCGGGCAGCTTCCTGGTGGGCGTCCCCATGGCCCTGATCGCGCACTGGGAAGGCCGGCTGCGGCCCTACGCCCGCGTCGCCATGCTGCTGCCGTGGGCCATGCCCCCCACCTTCACGGCGCTCACCTTCCAGTGGATGTTCAACGGGCAATACGGCGTGGTCAATGACCTGCTGGTCCGGCTGGGCGGCGAGGCCAGAAGCTGGCTCACCCAGCCGGTCTGGGCGGCAACCGCCCTGATCCTGACCATCATCTGGAAAACCAGCAGCTTCGTGGCGCTGATGGTGCTGGGCGGCCTTCAGGGGGTCCCGCGCGAGTTGACCGAGGCCGCCGAGGTGGACGGGGCCGGCAGCTGGGTCAGCTTCTGGCGCGTCACGGTGCCGCTGCTCGCCCCGACGCTGGCGGTGGCATTCATCTTCCGGGCCATCAGCGCCCTGCAGGTGTTTGATATTCCCTACGCCTTCAGCGGCGGCGGGCCAGCCGGCGCCACCGAGACGCTCGGCATCTACATCTACCGCACCAGCATCGAGTTTCTGGACTTCGGGTACGGCGCGGCGCTGGCCGTCGCGCTGTTCGCCGTGAGCCTGGGCATCACCGCCGTGTACGTGCGTTACGTGCGGGGGGACCAGTGACCGCGGTTCGCCGGTTCCAGCACCGCCCGGGCGCAACGGTGTGGCGGGCGCTGGGCTACGCGGCCCTGATTCTGGGCGGGCTGTTTCCGCTGCTGTGGATGATCCTGACCAGCTTCAAGTCCGAGGACGAGCTGTCGCGCTTCCCAGTGCAGTACCTCCCCAGCCACTGGTCGCTGCACAACTACCGGCTGGTCTTCAGCGAGCAGCCGTTCGCCACCTTCTTCCTCAACAGTCTGCTGGTGAGTGTGGTCAGCACCGCACTGTGCGTGGGCATCGCGGCGCTGGCCGCCTACGCCCTGGCGCGGCTGAACCTGCGCCGGCGGGGGCTGTACACCACCCTGATCGTGACGTTCAGCATGTTCCCGGTCATCAGCCTGATGGTGCCGCTGTTCCGGATCATGCGCGGGGTGAACCTGCTCAACACCTACCCGGCGCTGATCCTGCCGTACACCGCGCTCAGCCTGCCCATCGCCATTCTGGTGCTGGTGGCGTTCTTCAGCGGCATTCCCCGTGACCTGGAGGCCGCCGCGATGGTGGACGGCTGCTCGCGGGTGGGGGCGCTGCGGCGCATCATCCTGCCGCTCAGCGCCCCCGGGGTGGTGACGGCGGCGCTGCTGGTGTTCGTGAACAGCTGGAACGAATTTCTGCTGGCCCTGTCGCTCACCACCCGGCCCGCCATGCGGACCGTGTCGGTGGGCGTGACCCTGTACCAGGGCGAATTCTCGTTCCCCTGGCCGCTGATCAGCGCAGCCATCGTGATCGGCCTCGTGCCCATCGTGCTGCTGATCGTGGTGTTCCAGAAGCGGTTCGTGGCGGGGCTGGCGGCCGGCGGCGTGAAGGCCTGAGCCGCGCCCCGTGAAAGGAGCAGTATGACGTCTGTTTCAACAAGTGATTTTCTGTGGTTCGCCCAGCTGTCGCGTGACGGCGAGTTCATCGGCACGCGCGAGAAGCCCCCGCGCCGCCCGACCCTCGAATACGTCAGCAGCATCATCGACACCGCCACCGAGGCGGGCTTCTCCAGCCTGCTCACGGCCACCAACTACCACAGCGAGCACGAAAACTACACGGCGGCCATCGCGGCGCTGGCGCGCACCCGTGGCGCGGGGCTGCTGATGGCCGTGCGGCCCGGCATGTTCCATCCGGCGATGTACGCCAAGATGATCGCCACCGCCCAGAACCTGTTTCCCGGCCGGGTGCGGGTGAACATCGTGACCGGCAGCAGCCCCGCCGAGAACGCCATGTACGGCGATTTCGAGCCGCACGCCCAACGCTATGAGCGCACCCGGGAGTTCATGCAGGTGCTGCGGACGCTCTGGACCTCACCGCCGCCCGTCAGTTACCAGTCGCCGCTCTACCACTTCGAGAACGCGGTGCTGGACCCCGCTCCGGTGCAGCCGATTCCGCTGTACTTCGGTGGGGCCAGCCCGGCCGCCCAGCGCATCGCTGCCGAACTGGCCGACGTGTACCTGCTGTGGGGTGAGCGGCAGGACATGCTGGAGGAGCGCCTGAGCCAGATGCGTCAGCTGGAGGCCGAGTACGGCCGTCCGCTCGGGTACGGCCTGCGCACCCACGTGATCGTGCGGGAGACCGAGGAGGAAGCGTGGCAGGCGGCCGAGCGGCTGATCTCCCGCATTGACCCGGAGGTGCGCCGCGCCTTCGTGGAGGGCGCGCGGCACGTGGACGGGGTGGGCCAGCAGCGCCAGTTCCAGATGCTCAGCGAAACCGGAGCAGACCTGCTGGTGGAGCCGCACCTGTGGGCCGGCGTGGGCATGGCCCGCAGCGGGGTGGGCGTGGCCATCGTCGGCAATCCGCAGCAGGTGGCCGACAAGATCCGCAGCTATGAGCGGCTGGGCATCGGCACCTTCATCTTCAGCGGCTACCCGCACCTGGAGGAGGCGCGGCGGTTCGGGGAGCTGGTGATGCCTCTATTGCGCGGCACGGACCGGGCGGCTGACCGCACCATTCACACCAGCACCGTGGCCCCCACCGCCTGAATGGCGGCCCTGGAACAGGTGGCCGCCTGGCTGGCGCAGCGGCTGGACGAACGGGAGCCGGTGGTGCGGCGACCAGGGGGCGCGGATATCCGCGCTCTCGTGCTGGCGCTGGAACCGGACGACCTGCCCGGCGAGCTGAACGCGGACGCAATATTCCTGCACCGATCGTTCCGCCTGGCGGACGACGGTGCGGGCCGGGCGGTGCTGGCTTCACACGACGGGTTTGACCGCACCCTGACCACCGGAGAGAACCGCACCCTGGCGGCCCGGATGGGCTGGAGCGTGCGGCAGACGCTGACGTGGCAGGGTCAGCCTGTGGGCCTGCTGGCTGACCTGGAGCCAACCTCCTGGGCTGGACTGGTCCGCCGCCTGGACCACGAGTATGGGGGGCACGACCGGATCCTGACGTCACGAACCGAACCCGTGTCCAGGCTCGCTCTGGTCAATGCGATGAGGCCGGAGCTGCTCGAATGGGTGACGGATCTCGGCGCCAGTGTGTATCTGACCGGCCAGCTGAGACCCGGCGCGGTCCGGACCGCCGAACAGCTGGGCCTGGGGGTGGTGGCCCTGGGTCACCGGCGCAGCGAGCAGTGGGGCCTGCATCAACTGGCCCGGGAACTGCGGGTGGCCTTTCCCGACCTGCAGGTACGGGTGATGCCGGACTGAACAGTGGCGGAATGTGGGAGCGCGGCTCAGGGTATGCGGCACCCTGAGCCGCCGTTGTTGTGACCCAGCAAGGTGTGCAGTGCTCACCAAAGGCGTGCTGCCTCCGCAGGATTGACCACTTCCGAGGTGCGACCGCCGGGCTGTTCCTGTTCTATGGAGCGCTCAGAACGGAACACCCTAGGGACGAGCCGGGATGGTTCGTTGTGGACTGTGCCCTCCCCCGTGACCCGGTATAACCTCCATCAAAGCTTCATCAAGCGACATAGCACATCCGGTTATGCTCCGGGTGCATATATCCAATCAGGAGGTCAACGATGAGGCGCGTTCAGGGTCAGGCAGTCGCCCGCCAGGTCATGCTTTCTGCTGTGCTCGCGCTGGGGTTGGTCGTCGCTGCACCCGTGAAGGAGTACGCCTTCCGCCATACCCCCTCCACTGTCAACCCGGCCGCCACAGGTGTGATGACCGTCAGCCCGACCACGCCGGGCACCTCCGGATTGATGCTGTCGCTCAGCGGCCTCACGCCGGCAGCGCGGTACATCGCCCAGGTGCACCGGCTCGGCGACACGGCCTCAGGCGACCCGTGTCTGTCCGGTGGCGCGGTGACCTCCACCCTTCCACCGGTGACGGCAGACGCTCAGGGACGGGCCACCCTCAGCATGCGAACCGCCACAGCGCGGCTCGCCGGCCCTGAAGCCGCCTACATCGACATCAGGCTCAGCATAGACCCGGCGGTGGTGCCGCTCTGCGCAGCCTTGATCGCCGCTCCGTCCGCCGCTTCCGCGACTCCCGCCGCTGTCCATGTGAGCATCCGGGACAACACGTTCATGCCCGCCACGCTCACCGTGAAGGCCGGAACCACCGTCACCTGGACTGAAGACGGACAGGTCAGCCACAACGTGATTTCTGTGGATCTTCCGGACCTCCACTCTCCAACCCTCAATCCCGGAAGCACATACCGATACACGTTCAACAAGCCGGGCACCTACACCTACTACTGCTCATTCCACGAAGGCATGAGCGCCACAATCACCGTGACCAATCGCTGAGGCGACGTCAAATTCAAATCGCGGTACAGGAGGACACAATGAACGGAATGAAACTTGTGATGGGCGCGGGAATGGTTATGCTGCTGGGCTCCTGCTCGATGATGGGCGGCATGGGCGGCACCACCTACACCTTCAAGCACAACCCCAACGCCGCCGATCCCAGCGCGATGGGCTCGGCGAAGGTCATGGCGGGCTCGGCGGGCATGTCCACCACCCTGAGCCTGATGGGCCTCACCCCCAACAAGGCCTACATCGCGCACTATCACGCGTTCGGTCCGGACTCCAGCACCGATCCCTGCGCCTCCAACGGGCCGGTGTCGGTCGGCTTCCCGAACTTCACGGCCGACGCCAGCGGCAACGCCAGCGTGACCCTGACGACCGACATGGCCAAGATCATGGGCGACATGGGCGCGTACATCAACGTGCACTACGCCAGCGATCCGAGCGTCGTGCCGATCTGTGCACCGGTCAAGATGACCAAGGGCTGAGCATGACAAGAGCAACCCGGACCCCAGCGACAGTGCGGGGTCCGGGTTGTTCTTGGGACGAGCCGGGAGAAAACGGGATCAAGGAACCGACTTTACCGGCCCTCTTATCATTTCAGCCGCGGCCCACCAGCTTGACGCGGTAGCTGCCCGACTCCTGATCGGGCAGCGCCTCCACCACTGCCACGCGGAAGCGGGCGCCGTCATGCAGTTCCAGCACACCCTCCTCTCCAACCGCGATCTCCGCTGGCCCGGACGCGTTGAACTGCACACGCATGTAGCCACCGTTACCTTCCAGCGCGGTGATGCGCCCGGAGAGTGGTGAACCGCCAAACTCGGCGCTGAAGCGGTTGGGGTCGGCCGCCTGCTCTGTGCCGGTCACCTCAGGCATCGCCCATCATCAGGCCCTCGATGGTGTGGCCCTGCATGATCGGTTCCAGCTCCGGCACCACCCGGCAGATCAGGTGCTGGCGCAGTGACTCCGGCAGCGTCTGGTAGTAGCGCTCGCTGAACTGCAGGTCGTGCTTCTCGTGGTGGCCGGCGCCCGGCGCATCCACACCCAGCACCAGCACCGGCCGGGCCTTGTTGGAGTGGTTGGCGGTACCGCGGTGGATCGTCAGGGCCGAGCGCACCGAGATGTCACCCATCTTGGGGTACTTGCGCTGAGCGCGAGACAGGTACCGCGGATACAGCGAGCTGGGCGGGAACATGCCGTGGTCGTAGGACGACGGATCATCCCACTGGGTGCCGGGCGCGATCTCGAACGGCCCCATGTCCTCCTCCACGTCCACGGTGGTGAGGTTGAACGCCAGCGAATCCAGGCGGCGTTCGACCAGCGTGGTGGCCTCGGCCGGGAAATCGCGGTGCCAGGGCTGATCCTTGGCGCCGGGGTTCGGCACGTCGAAGCCGATCTCCACAATCTTGTAATCCGGCCCCAGCACGGTGCGGCACACCGCGTCCACCCACGGATGCGTCACCAGTTCCACAAAGCCGTGAATGTCTTCCGGGTGAATTTCCACGTAGTGCCGGTTGGTGCCGCGGCCCACCGCGCCGCCGGGCCGCTGCAGCGCCTCTGTGTACAGCCGGCCGATGTCGTCGCCCAGCTGCTGGATGTAGGCCCGGTCAAAAGCACCCTTCAGGCCCAGAATGCCGTCGCCATAGATGGCCCCCATGATGGTGGCCGGATCATACGTGGCCTCGGTCGGGGCCGGGGCCGTGGTGTCAGCGGTGATTGAGTTCATGGTTCCTCCTCTGGAGGTCCGGACGCAGAGCGCGCCGGAACAGGCCCGCCATGGGCGACGAAGACAGAGCAGCACAACGAGACCGAAGCGGGATGGCCCCATCCTGAACGCCGGGCCGGGGTCCTGTCAAATCCAGATTGGACCGGCGTTAAGACCCCCTGCACCCCAGGGATTTCCGCCACCAGCCCGGAGCAGACACTTGCCCCCCGTCAGGCGGGGAGGGAGAAGCGGAAGGTGGCACCCTGGCCCAGCTGCGACTCGGCCCACACCTGCCCGCCATGCCGCTGCACGATGCGCTGCACGTTCGCCAGCCCGATGCCCACCCCCTCGAACTCGCTCGCCGGATGCAGCCGCTGGAACACCCCGAACAGCCGCTCGCGGTACTTCGGGTCGAAGCCCACCCCGTTGTCCTGCACCGAGATCACCCAGCCGTGCTCGCCCAGCTCGGCCCATACCGTGATGACCGCCTCGGCACGGGGTTGCGAGTACTTGAGGGCGTTGGACAGCAGGTTCATCAGCACCTGCCGCAGCAGCGTCGGGTCTGCCTGCACTTCCGGCAGCGCCCCCACCTCCCACCGCACCACCCGCCCCTGCGTGTCCGGAGCCAGCTCGGCGCGCAGTTCCCCAACCAGCTGCCCCAGGTCCACGGCGCGGCGTTGCAACGGCTGACGTGCCTGCCGGGCGAACGACAGCAACACGTCAATGAGCGTGTTGAGCCGCTCCGCCGCGCCCTCGATTACGCCCAGATGCCGCAGCGCCGTGGGGCTGGCGTCGGGGCCCAGCGCCCGCCGCAGCAGCGTGGCGAACCCGGCGATGTGCCGGACCGGTGCCCGCAGGTCGTGCGAGATGCTGTAACTGAAGGCGTCAAGTTCCTCGTTGGCCTGCTTCAGCTGCTCGTTGAGGGCCTGCTGGGCCTGGGCCAGCTCGCGGGTGCGGTCCAGCTCGTACTGGATCTGCAGCGCCTGCGCCCGCCGGTCCTGGGCCGCGTTGAACAGCTCCCGCTCCAGCTGACGCGCACGCTCCGAGTGCTGCAACGCCGGCCCGAACGCGCCCGCCTCCCGGTGCAGCGTCACCAGCAGGTCATGCACCTCCAGCTGCTCGGCCTTGAGGCCGGTGGCCTCCGCCAGCGTCAGGGCCTGCTCCAGCGCCTCAAGCTGGCCAGACGGCTGCAGCGCGGCGCAGTGCATCCGCAACCGCACCTCGGCGAGCGGCTGCTTTACCTCGGCGGCCAGGGCCAGGCCGAGGTCGTACTGCTGCCGGGCCTGCTCGTCGTGCCCCAGCGCGTGGTGCGACTGGCCCAGGCTGTCGTACACCATCATGGCCGTGAGCCGGTCGCCGGTCGCCTGCGTCCGCTGCAACGCCGTGTCCAGCAGCGGCAGCGCTTCCGCATGGCGGCCGAGCTTCTGCAGCGTCTCGGCCAGGTTGTGCTGGAAGGTGGCCATCAGCGGATGCGCCTCGCCGTCTCTATCCCCAGCGAGCGCCAGCGTCTGCTGCTGCACCTCCAGCGCCCGCTCATGCTGCCCGAGCTTTCGGTGCAGCGACGCGATGTTGTTCAGGGTCGAGGGAATGTGCTGGTCGCCCGGCGCATAGGTCTGAAGCGCTCCGAACAGGTGCTCCAGTGCGGCAGCATAATCGCCAAGGTCATTGGCGATGATGCCCAGGTTGTTCAGGCAGGACGCCAGACATGCGGCGTTGCCGGTGGCGCGGCTGAGGGTGGCCGCCGCCTGCAGGAACTCGGAGGCCGGACCATACTCGCTCTGGACCCCGTGGATGTTGCCGAGCAGCCGCAGGGCCCACGCCTCCTGCGCACGGTCGCCGGTCTGCCGGAAGAGCGCCAGCGCCTCGGCGGCATGCTGCCGGGCCGCCCCGTAGGCCGAACGCCGCCACTCCAGCGTGGCGCACTGCAATAGACCGCGGCCGGCGCGGGTAGGGTCCTGGATCTGCGCCGCCAGGGCATGCGCCTGCTGCAGCAGGTCCAGGGCCTGCGCTCCATCCTGCGCTTCCAGCACGCTGGCCTGGGCCAGCAGCTCATCAATCCGGAGCTGATCCGGCAGGGCGTCTGGAAAGGAAAGCGGGGACGCGTCAGTCATGGCGGCTCGCCCCTTCACGTTAGCGCACCCCGGCGGCCCGCGTTCCACCCCCAGGCAGGGCCACCAGATGATGAAGAATCCCGAGCTGACCTCACGCCTTGCAGGGCAGGAAAGGCGACCTGTATCATCTCGCCATCAGCACAGTTCTCTTCGGACCTGGCTGATAGAGGCGATGAAGCGCGGTCCCGTATGCGGGCACCTGGGACGCGTGGAGCCAGTGGTGCGACCGGCTATCTGACCAGCTGCCTGTGGGCGGCGTCTTCCCCCCTTCCGTATGGAAGGGCGCCTGCAGGGCATTCAGGAGAACCCATGCACCATCCGCCGTTCTGTCTTCCCCACACCTGACGCGAACGCCGACCGTCTCCCGGTCTTCTCCCTTTGCCCTGTTCCTCGACCGGCCCCGGCCGGTCCCCCAGACCGGAGGTCCCTGCCTTGTCCAGACTCTGCCTGCTTGCCCTGACCGTCCTCGCGCTCGGCGCGTGTGGACGACCCACTTCCCCGCCTGCGCCGCTGCTGACCCCGCAGAGCGTATCCGCCGATGCGGACGGCGCCACCCTGACCGACCGGCCACCACCGAACGGCACGTGGTGGTCCGAGGGGGTGCGCTGGTGGAACGAGGGGGTCCGCTGGTGGAATGAGGGTGCAGTTCAGCCGGCGCCCGGCAACCGGCAGGCGCTCCAGCTGATCCGGCTGGATGAAGCCCGGGCGCTGGCGCCCCACGCCGGGGCAGGCGTGGTCATCGCGGTCATCGACACCGGCGCGGACGCCAGCCATCCGCTGCTGCAGGGGGCGCTGCTGCCGGGCCGCGACTTTGTGGACGGTGACCACGACACCTCGGAGGGCCAGGAGGCGTCAGGCGTGGCCTACGGGCACGGCACGGCCGTGGCCGGCGTGATCCGTCAGGTGGCGCCCCGGGCGAGCATCCTGCCGCTGCGGGTGCTGGGGCCGGACGGCTCCGGCCGCGCCGCGCAGGTGGCGCAGGCGATCCGGTACGCCACGGACGCCGGAGCGCAGATCATCAACCTGAGCGTCGCCGCGCCGGTCCCCAACGAGGGGGTGCGGGCCGCGCTGCAGGCGGCGGCCAGCCGGGGCGTGCTGATCGTGGCGGCGTGTGGCAATGACGGCAGCGACACGCCGCTGTCCCCCGCCCGCAGCCTGGACGGCCACAACCGGCTGGGTCAGCTGGGCGTCTCGGTGACGGCGGTGGACGCGGCGGGCCAGCTGCCCGGGTGGAGCACGCGCGGCGGCGAGGTGCAGGCGCCCGGGGTGGGGCTGGAGACCGCCTACCCGGGCGGCCGGCAGGTGAGCGCCAGCGGGTCCTCCTTTGCCGCTCCGGTGGTGAGCGGCGTGCTGGCGCTGGCGCTGGCCGAGGGTCAGGAGGCCCGCACCCTGGCCGCACGCCTGCAGGGTGGAACGCTGCTGGACGTCCCCACCCTCTTCCGATGACTGGCCAGACAAACGCCGCCGAGGCGCTGCTGCATCAGGCGCGCGAGCAGCGCGGCCACGACGACCGGCGGGCGGTGCTGCTGTTCGAGCAGGCGGTCAGCGCCGCCCGCCGGGAAGCTGCCCCCGCCCTGCTGGCCGACGCGCTGAACGGGCTGGCCGGTCTGGAACACGCCCAGGGCGACAGCCAGAGTGCTCTGGTGCATCTGGACGAGGCCCTGCGACTGCGCGAGCAGCTGCAGGACCCGGAGGGCGTGGGGGTGGTGCTGTGCAACATCGGGGCGGTGCACTTGGAACTGGGCAGCCACAACACCGCGCTGGAATACCTGTTGCAGGCCGACGCCGTGGCGGAGAAGGGCACGCCCGCCCGGGTGGCCAGCATCGCCACCAACCTGGCCCGGACCCACGACGCGCTGGGCGCCCACGAGGAGGCGGGCGCGCAGTACCGGCGCGCGCTGGCGCTGATCCGGCAGGCCGGGCATCCGTTCGGGGAGGCGGTGATTGCGGTGAACCACGCGGACCTGCTGCGGCGGCAGCGGGCGTTTGCGGCGTCCGGGGAGCTGCTGCAGCAGGCGCTGACGCTGGGCGCCGGGGCGGTGGCCGCCTGCGCCTGGCACGGCCTGGGCCAGCTGCGCCGCGACGAGGGCCGCCTGACCGAGGCGCTGGACGCCTTCACCGAGGCGCTGCAACAGGCGGGCAGCGACCTGGACGCACGCCTGGATGCCTGCTGCGGCGCCGGCGAGGTGCTGCTGGACCTGGGGCTGCCGGAGGACGCCCTGCGGCTGCTGGACGAGGCCTGCCGGAGCGCGCGGCAGGGCCAGCGCGCCCGCATCCATGCCCGCGCGCTGTCCCTGAGGGCCAGGGGCGTGGCGCAGCGGGGCGATCCGGCCGCTACCCTGGAGGCGCTGCAAGAGGCACACCAGGCCGAGACGCAGGTGCTGCGGGCCGAGGGCGAGCGGCGCACCCGCGACCTGGTGGCGCGCGGCGTGCTCGATCAGGCGCGGGTCCGGCTGGAGCGGGAGCAGGCCCGCTACGAGCTGGAACGCGCCACCCGCGAGCAGCACGCACGCGAGCAGGCGGCCCGGCTGGCCGAGCTGGAACGGCTGGCGCTGTATGACGCCCTGACCGGCCTGCCGAACCGGCTGCTGCTGGCCGAACGCACCCGCACGGCGCTGGAAGCCGCGACCCGGCGCGGCGGTCAGCTCGCGCTGGGCGCGCTGGACCTCAACAAGTTCAAGGCGGTCAACGACACGCACGGCCACCACGTCGGCGACCTGCTGCTGCAGGGCGTGGCGGCCCGGCTGTCGGCGGTGCTGGGGCCGCAGCAGACGGTGGCCCGCACCGGGGGCGACGAGTTCGTGCTGCTCACCGAGGACGCCGACGACCACCAGCTGCGGGAGCTGGCCGGGCAGATCCGTCAGGCCTTCAGTGAGCCGTTCTTCCTGGACGGCGTGGAGCTGAACATGCGCCCCAGCCTGGGGTTCGCCCGCTACCCGGAGGACGGCACCAGCATGGCCGCCCTGCTGGAACGCGCCGACCACGCCATGTACCGGGCCAAGGCGCGGGGCAGCGACTACGAACGCTGCACCCACCCCACCGCCCTCGCGCCGGCCACGCTGGAGTCGGCGCTGCACGGGGCGGTGCGCGGCGGGGAGCTGCATCTGCTGTACCAGCCGCTGGAGGACCGCCACGGGCGCTGGCACTCGGCGGAAGCGCTGCTGCGCTGGCGCAGTCCGGTGTACGGCAATGTCACCCCCGACCAGTTCCTGCCGCTGGCCGAGCGCAGTGGCCTGAGCCTCCCGCTGGGCGAGTGGACCCTGACCCAGGCGTGTGCCCAGCTGGCGACCCTGCCGGGCCTGAGGCTGGCGGTCAACGTCTCGGCCCGGCAGCTGGCTGACCCGGGCCTGCCGGCACTGGTTCAGCGGGCCGTACAACAGGCGGGCCTGGAGCCGGCGCGGCTGTCGCTGGAGGTGCGCGAGGACGTGGTGGCGCGCGCGCCCGAGCGGTCCCGGCAGGCGCTCACCGCTCTGCGCGAGACCGGCGTCCGGCTGACCCTGGATGATTTCGGCGGCAGCCACACGCACCTGGAAGGGCTGCAGCGGCTGCCGGTCCACGCGGTGAAACTGGACCGGACGCTGGTGCAGGGGCTGGACCGCGGAACACGCGGTGGTGCGTTGGTGGCGGCGGTGGTGCATCTGGCCCGCGCGCTGGACCTGGAGGTGATGGCCAAGGGTGTGGAGACTCAGGCACAGCAGGCCCAGCTGCGCGAGATCGGCGTCCATAATCTGCAGGGCTTCCTGATCTCGGCCCCGCTGGACCTGCCGGCGCTGCAGGCCCGGCTCGGTGTGGCGGAAGCAGCGCACTGAACATTTCATGGGTGAGATGGAGCGGGCCATCGGGTGGACGCGGCGGACAGTAGGCCGTGTCGCGGGGCTAACGGTCTGAACCGGTACCAAGCCGAACCGCTGCGGGTTACGCTGCTGAGCTTGTGCTTCATGGCGGTCCCGCTCATGGCGCTGGGCTTTCCCGTTCAGGACCGGCATTGGAGCGAGATCTAATTCGCCAGTTTCGCTAACGGCACGTGTTGCTTAGCGTCCGTTGAGCAATCGGGCGCCCCCGCAAGTTGAAGGGGCCTTGAGCCGCTGCAGCGCTTCCAGCCTTAGGTCATCCGTACCCTGAACCCATGACGTTCTCCTCCATTGCCTCCTCCACTGTTGCGCTGCCCCTCACCACCGACCGTCCACAGGAGACCAGCATCACCGACCACTGGGAACAGCTGCTCAGCGAACGGGACCGCGAGCGGCTGGCGCAGCTGCAGCAGGCAGGCGTGGACGTGCGCTGGCGGCAGAAGACGCTCACCAGCGACGAGGGCCGGGTGATCGTGCACCACTTCGTGGAGGCGCAGGCCCGTTCGGCGCGGCGACCGCTGGGCGTGGCCGGTCCGGCCGACTTCCGGCACGGGCGCCAGGAGCTGCTGGTGCAGCGGATGGTACGTTCGGTGCTGGGGCAGGCCCTGACGAAGCTGCAGGCCTCCTGAAGCGGGCGGTACTGTCGGCCGGACCGCTGTCTAGCTGAGGCCAGAGTGCCGGACCCCGGGTAGACGGTCTACCGTCTGGAACGCAGCAGATCCCCCTGCCCCAGCCCCCGTCACTTTCAAGGAGCCTTGTGCCCACCCTGCTGATCATCCGCCGCGCCCTGATGGGTCTGACTGTGCTGGGCCTGCTGGGGCTCGGTGCCGAACTCGCCGCCGTGGCGCACTGGTATGGCCCCGGTCAGCTGATTCCCTTTGTGGCGATTGGCGGCACGGTATTGACCACCCTGCTCTACCTCACCCATGAGCGCCGCTGGACCCGCACCTTCCTGCGCGTCGTGGCGGTGTTGCTTACCTTGACAGGACTGTACGGCGCCCTGGAACACAGCAAGGTGGAGCCGGAACTGCGCCATGCAGGCCGCGCCAACGAGAGCGCCGCCCCGCTGGAGGCAGGCGCCCGGCCCCTCCTGGGCTTACCGGCAGCCACACCGAACCTGCTGAACGGTCCGGCACCGCTGAGTGCGCCGCTGGCCATGAGCGGGCTGGGCCTGCTGCTGTTCCTGTCACTGTACCGCCGTGAGCAGGACCTGGACGCGGCCGGGCGGCTGGATTCCCACTCCGCCTGAACCGAAGGTGCCTTTGAGTAGGCCTGTGCCACTCATTTGCAGGCATCAGAACGGCCCTGATCAGGCACGCGCGAGTCGGGCTTTCCACTGTGCCGTCCGTGCGCTCGATGGGTGACCGAACATCACGGGCGTCGGCAACCGCTCAGTAACTGGAACTTCCATCCACCGGTGTGACTCCAAGCTGCCCAACAGTCTCGCACTGCTCTACAGCCACACCTTTGACTGTCGTGACGACGGCCCGGCACTCACCCTGCCGGGCGTCACTGGGCTCTACAACCACAACCCGTTGGGGGCCGACGCCCTGCCACCAGGCGTGCACCCGGATGGTCCTTCACACGTTGCTGCGTACGCTGACAGGCGCCTAAACCCTGCTCCGGCCGCGGCGACGACCGACCGTGACCTGCCCATCAGGTGAGGGGCGCAGCAGGCGGATCGGCCTCGCCTGCAGCTCGTCCGATACGGCGGGCCAGCAGCGGGATGGTCAGCCCCTGCACGAGCAGGCTGAACACGACCAGCGCGTAGGTGAACACCAACCAGATGTTCCGCACCGGACTGTCCGGCAGATTGAAGGCCAGCGCAAGGCTCACCCCCCCGCGCAGCCCGGACCAGATCATCAGACGCCGGGTGTACGGCATGAATGGCTGGCGGCGGGCCAGCCGCGTGAGCGGCACCCACACACCCACGGTCCGGGCCAGCAGGGTGATCAGGATCACCGCTGGGATCAGCAGCCACAACTGGGCGGTGACGCTCAGGATCAGCACCTCGAAGGCCATCACCGTGAACAGGGCCGCGTTCACGATGTAGTCCACGAAATTCCAGAAGCTGATGATGCGCAGCCGTGCCCGCTTCAGGTCATGCCGTTCCTCGCCGGACAGCCGGTCAAGCTGCCCGCTCTGGGCTGCGCGGCGCCGCCACAGCTGAAGCAGGGCCACCAGGGTCAGGCCACTCATCGCCACGGTGACGGGCGCACTGACCTCCAGCCGCTGCGCCAGCGCCGTACCGCCTACCACCAGCGCCAGCGTGACGAGCAGCCGGGTGTTCTCGTCTCGGGTGCCCCGCTGCAGCAGCACCGCCAGCCAGCCGAGCAGCGCGCCCAGCAGCAGGCCGCCCAGCATCTCGCGCAGGAACAGCAGCACCGTACCCAGCGCGGTCACCGTTTCGGGATTCGGCGGCGTGGCGGCGACCAGCACCGTGAAGGCCACCACGCCCACCCCGTCGTTGAACAGCGACTCGCCCGCGATCAGCGTCTGAATGCGCAGCGGCACGTGGGCGGCGCGCAACAGCGGAAGCACGGCCACCGGGTCGGTGGGCGCGATAATGGCGCCGAACAGCAGTGCCTGCGTCCACGAGACCGCCGGCCCCATCAGGCGCAGCAGCAGGTACACCCCGGTCCCGATCAGCAGCATGGTGATCAGGGTGGTGAGCAGGGTGGCCGCGACCACCGCCCGCCGCTCCCGCATCAGCGCCCGGACGTCCAGCTGGGTGGCGCTGGCGAACAGCAGAAAGCCGAGCAGCCCCTGCAGCACCAGCGTGTCGAACGGCAGCGACTGCACCACCGCGCGCACCTGGGGGCCGGGCGGCAGGCCCAGCAGGTCCAGCGCCCGCACCACTGCCGCCATCGCCAACCCGCCCAGCAGGATGCCGATGGTAGGCGGCAGCCGCCAGTACCGGCTGTTCAGGTACGACAGCAACGCCACCAGCGTCGTGAAGATGCCCAGGAGCTCACCGGACTGCATGGCCTACTCTATCGACCGCAACCACGACAGACAGTCGGACGCGATGTCCAATCCTGAGTTCAGCGTGAGCGCTGGCCCCACCCTGGCTTGAGCCAGATCACAGGCAGGACCTGAAACGGATCAACTGGCCGGGGCGCGGGCCACATCTGCCCGGCCCGCGCCAGCACGATACTTGAGCCCGGTCGAAGCCGTCCATCCGGACAGGCCGAAGGGGGGCGTCCACCTTCACAAAACGGACGTGCGAGCGGGCCAAGGTCGGTGGCAGGTTGGTTCGAGCCCAGCCGCCCGCGCCAGACAGAGGGGAGCCGACCAGCTCCCCTCTTTGAGTTCTGTGATGGTCGGCTCTGCTGAGGGGTGAAGGAGCAGCGGCCTGGGCCTGGGAGTGGAGATCAGGACGGTCGCTGGACAACGCCCTCTGTTGGGCGCAGCCTGCCCGGCTCGTGCCTCAGGCCGAGGACAGCGCTCCGGAATTCACCACCGTCTTGGGCAGGGTGAACCCGAAGGTCGCGCCGTGGTCTACCGCTCCCTGCGCGAAGACGCTCCCCTGGTGCCGCGTGATGATGCGGCGCACATTGGCCAGCCCCACCCCGACGCCCTCGTAGTCCTCCTGCCGGTGCAGCCGCTGAAACACACCGAACAGCTTCGGGGCGTTCCGCGGATCGAAGCCGGCGCCGTTGTCGCTCACCAGCACGGCCCATTCGTGGTCCCGGTCCTCGGCCCACACGCGGATGACCGCCGGGTTCTGGGTCCGGGTGTATTTCAGCGCGTTGTCGAGGAGGTTCGTCATCACCTGCCGCAGCAGTTCCACGTCGCCCGTCACCGCTGGCATCAGCGCGACGTCCCAGGTCACGCGGCGGTGCTGCAGGTCCGGTTCCAGGTCCGCCTGAACGCCGGCCACCAGAGCGTTCAGATCCACCCGCTCCAGCCGCAGGTCCGCACGCGAGGTGCGCGACAGCTCCAGCAGCGCGTCGATCAACACGTTCATGCGCCCGGCCGCCTCCTCCACCACCGTCAGGTACCGTGCCGCCCGGGCATCTGGCAGGTCGCCCAGATGCCGGCGCAGCAGCTGAATGAAGCCGATCATGTGCCGCACCGGCGCGCGCAGGTCGTGCGAGACCGAGTAGGCGAACGCCTCCAGTTCCTCGTTGGCGGCCCGCAGCTTCCCGCGCTCCTCGGCCAAGTGCGACACGCTCTCCGCCCGCTCCAGCGCCAGGCCCAGGCTGCGCACGATCGTTTCGAGCAACACCCGCTCGATGGACGACCAGGGCCGCAATTCGTGCAGGCCCACCACCAGCACCCCGCGCGTGACCGCACCCTGCCGCACTGGGAAGGAAGCGCTGCTGCGGATCACGCTCACCTCGTCACGCACGACGCTGGTGGTTGCCGGGTCGTAGTGGTCCTGGTAGTACGGCGCGCCGGTGTCGTAGGGACGGTCCACGTTGACGGTGGCACCGCGCGGCAGCCCGCGCTGGAAGGCGTCCAGCAGCCTGGGGTTCCGGAACTGTCCCCGGTACGAGCGCAGGCGCCAGCGGCCCTGCTCCGGCTCGTAGTAGGTCGAGATGCTGGACGGCAGCAGTTCCACCAGAATCTCCTGCGCCCGGCCCACCAGCGCCACGGCGTCCTGTTCCAGCACCAGATCGCGCGACAGGTCGGCAAAGCCCTCCAGGGCGCGGGTGCGGGCATCCAGCGCCGCGTTCTGAAGCTCCAGCCGGTGGGTCTGCTCGGCGCGTTCCAGGGCCAGGGTCAGCCCGGCGTCCCACCGCCTGCATCAGCGCCCGGTCCGGCTCGCTCCACTGCCGGGTGTTCCGCAGCCCGGCCCCCAGCACGCCGCGCACCTCGCCGTTGACCAGCAGCGGCACGTTGGCCGCCGCACCGTAGGCGCCGCTGTGGGGCAGTGCCTCCCGGTCCGGCTCCCAGCCGTCCTGAAACACCGCCTCGCCCCGGCGAAGCATCTCGGCGAACAGCGGGGTGTCTTCTGGCACACCCGCCTGGAGGAGCGGGAGCAGCGCCTCGTCCACCTCGCCGCTCCAGACTTTCAGCTTCCACAGCCCCTGCTCGCATTCGGAGTAGCCGGCCGTGGCGTCGGGAAAGCGCGAGCACAGCACCTCGGTGGCCTGCCGGGCTAACGCCAGAATATCTGTCTGGGTGCCGGTGGCCTCGGTAAAGGCGACGAAGGCCCCGTAGGCGCGGGCATCCTCTTCCATCCTGGCCGCCGTGGACGCGCGTTCCAGGGCCAGACCGATGGTGCCCGCCGCCCGCGCCAGCAGCTGCCGGTCCTGCTCCGGCCAGCCCACCGGCATGCGGTCCCGCCACATCACCAGGAACCCCTCGACCTCCTGGCCGGGCGAACGAATCGGCTCGATGGCGCAGGCCAGCGGCGGAAGGCTGCGGACCGCGTCCAGTTCGGAGCGGTAATCGTCGAGGTACACCGCCGTTCCCTGGCGCAGGGACCGCCACAGCAGCGGCGTGTCGCGCAGCGTCAGGCCCGGCTGCGTCATGTACGCCGAGATGGGGGCGGTCTGGTCGCCCCAGATCACCGGCAGTTTGATCCGGTCGCCGTCCAGCCGCACCACCAGCATCACCTGGGCGTGCAGCGCCGGGCCCAGCTGAGCCAGGGCGAGGTGCGCCACGTCGTCCGGCGTGGAGGCCCGCTGCAGGGCGTCGCCCAGGGCCGCCAGCACGGTCGCGGTGGTGTTCGCCTGCTCCAGGCGACGCTGCCCTTCCGCCATCCGCCGCTCAAGGTCCACGGTCAGCTGGGCCCGGCCGAGCGCCCCCGCGCACTGGGCCGCGAGCCCCCGCAGCCCCTGACGGGTGTCCGGGGTCAGCTGGTGCGGCGCAGCAACGGCGAACACCAGCGCCCCCAGGGGCGAACCGTTCAGCATCAGCGGCAGGACAGCGAGCAACCCGGCAGATTCGTCAGGCTCGATGAGCGCTTCACCGAGCTGCAAGGCCCGGCGCACGGCGCTCCCGAGGTCGGGCAGCTCCTGAGGGCTCAAGGCCTGACCGTGGACTGAGGCTACCTTCAGCTGATCGCCGTTCAGCGTCACCCCGGCGCCCCAGCGGGCCTCCACCACACCCAGCCCCGCTGTCAGCACCACGTCGAAAATCTCGCGCTGATCGCGCGGCGCGGTCAACGCTTCGGCCACGGCGACCAGACATGCGGTCAGGGAGCGGTCCTCAGGCGTCCAGGACGGATCGGACATGCGGGGAGCATAGCGGACCGCTCACCTCGGGTGCTGTCAAGGAACCGGCAGAGAGAGGGCGGGCCGGGGCGAACATGGCGAGCCAGGATACAGGCTGAGGCAGCTCAGCGCGTACGTCGGGGGGTCCGGCGGCTCCACAGCAGGGTCAGCACCAGGGCCACGCCGCCCCACAGCAGCAGTCGGCCGGTGAGCGGCACCGGCGGCAGCGACACCACGCCGGACGCGTCGGTCCGGGCCGGCTCCGTAACGTAGCGCCCGCGTTTTGGCCGCGCCTCCTGATCGAAGTGCTGGGCCAGCCGGTCCAGCTGCGTCCTCAGGTCCTCGCCCCCCATCGCGTCCCCGTGCCCTGTGACCGCCAGGGCCGGCTGGAGCGCCGCGAGGTGCCGCACCGACTCGCGGGCGGCGTCCCAGTCCGGGGTGTAGTAGGCGGGCGGCCGGTGGACCAGCCGGGGCCGGAGCGACAGGGCCGCGCCCAGCGACTCCTGCACGGTGGTCACGAACGCGTCTCCGGCGATCAGCAGCCGGTCTTCCGGCCGCCACAGCGAGATGTGGCCGGGGGCATGCCCCGGCGTGAAGACCACCTGCCAGCCGGCCAGCGCCGCCGGCAGTCCGCCCGCCTGCAGCGCCTGAACACGCGGCTGAAAATCGAACGGACCCGGCACGAACGCCGGGGACACGGCACTCATGCTGCCCCCCACCAATGGGTCCGGCGGCGGGTAGGCGGAGCGCCCGGTGAGGTACGGCAGCTCCAGCTCGTGAGCATAGACCGGCACGTCCGGCCAGACCCGCTGCAGCGTGAACAGCCCACCGATGTGGTCCAGATGCCCGTGGGTCAGCACGATCGCCTGCGGTTTCGCCTCCGGCCCGAAGTAGGCTTCAGCGGCCTTCAGAATCATGCCGGCACTTCCGGGCGCGCCGGTATCCACCAGCACCCACCCGCTGTCCTGCTCACCGATCAGAAAGGCGTTGGCGAGCGGCAGCCGGACCCGGATCACGGCGGGCGCGAGCGGCTCGTGCCCGCCGAAGATGGAGGGATGGTCGGGTGGACCGTCGGCGGTGGACCCCAGGCGCTCAAACATGGCCCTACTGTGCGCTGAGGCCCGGCGGGCGGCATGAACCGGCTCTTGACCCACAGTTGATGCAGCGCGGCCCGACTCAGCCCTGTGAGTCGGCGGCCTGGCCAATCGCCCCGAGCTGCGCCAGCGCCTCGCCGGGCAGGGTGAGGGCCGCCGCCGCGACGTTCTCGCGCAAGTGCTGCACCGACGAGGTGCCGGGGATCACCAGGATGTTGGGCGAGCGGTGCAGCAGCCAGGCGAGCGCGACCTGCATCGGCGTGGCCTCCAGACGCGCGGCGACGTCCGACAGCACCGACGACTGCAGCGGGCTGAAGCCACCGAGCGGGAAGAACGGCACGTAGGCGATGCCCTGGCGGGCCAGGTCGTCGATGAAGCCGTCGTCCTCCCGCTGCGCCACGTTGTACATGTTCTGCACGCACACGATCCGGGTGATGGTCTGCGCCTCGGCCACCTGCGCGGGGGTGACGTTGCTCAGCCCCAGGTGACGGATCAGCCCCTGGGCTTGAAGCTCGGCCAGCACCGTCAGCGGTTCCTCCACCGGGTCCGCGGAGGGGCCGTGGCCGTCTCCCATCATCCGCAGGTTGACCACGTCGAGCGTGTCGAGGCCCAGATGGCGCAGGTTGTCGTGCACGGCGCTGATCAGCTCCTGCCGGGACATGGCCGGCACCCACGAGCCGTCCGCCGGGCGGCGGGCGCCCACCTTGGTCACGAGGGTCAGGTCGGACGGGTAGGGGTGCAGCGCCTCGCGGATCAGCCGGTTGGTGACGTGCGGGCCGTAGAAGTCGCTGGTATCGATGTGGGTGATGCCCAGGGCCAGCGCTTCACGCAGCACCGCCACGGCGGCGTCCGGGTCGCGCGGCGGACCGTACACGCCGGGGCCGGCGAGCTGCATGGCGCCGTAGCCCATGCGGTTCACGCTGCGGTCTCCGAGGGGGAAGGTGCCGGCGGCCGTGGCGGGTGTGGTCATGGAAGTCATGGGATTCTCCTTGGGGAATGGGACGGTGAGGGGTCAGTCCTGGCAAAAGGTCCAGAGCACACTTGTGGCCAGCCTCAGGCCTGGGGGACCGGGTCTCCCTGCAGACTGAACAGCAGGTTCAGGCCCTGCCGGAGCGTGACGGGTGGCCGGCCCAGGAAGCGCTCCAGATCATGCGTCACGTGGTCTTCCTGGCCGTTGCCGATGTCGGTGAGGAATCCGGTCATGCGGCCCGCCAGCACGGCCGGCACGCCCCGGCCCATCAGCTGCTCCTCGAAGACTGAGGCTTCGACCGGCTGATACCGCACCGCCTTGCCCGACAGGTCGCTGAGGGTGGCCGCGACGTCCTCGAAGGACCACGTCTCGCTGCCGGTGAAGTGGTATGTGCGGTTGTCCCACTCGCCGTCGATCAGGGCGTTCGCCATCGCCTCGCCCAGTTCGCTGCGCAGGGCGTAGGCCACCCGGCCCTGCCCGGCTGGAAGCTGGATGCCGGTCTCGAAGACCGTCCGGCCCACGGCACCGACGAGAAAATCCATGTACAGGATGTTGCGGAAGAGGATGAAGTTCAGGCCGCTGGCCCGGATGATGTCCTCGGTTTCAAAATGGCCAACCATCAGCTGGTTGTTCAGGGTGGTGCGGTCTTTCAGGTCCCGGCTGGTGTAGGCCAGCTGCCGGACCCCGGCGCGCTGCGCCGCCTCCACGACGTTGCGATGCTGCTGGACACGCCTGTGCTCGTCGGTGCCGGCGATCAGCAGCACCTGTTCAATGCCTTCCATCGCCCGCTCCAGCGAGGGCGGGTCATCGTAGTCAGCGATCCGCACGTCAATGCCCTGAGCGGTCAGGGCCGCGCCCTTCTGTGGGTCTCGCGCCAGAGCTGCGATCTGTCCGGCAGGAATTCGGGTGAGCAGCTGCTGGATGACGGTGGTGCCCATCTGTCCGGTGGCGCCTGTGATCAGAATCATGAACCAGCTCCTTGGGGGTGAGGTCTGCGATGTGGCGGGGCAGCGTGTTCAGGGAGAGACGCTCCTGGAGCGTTTCGGGATGGCCCCGCCACCGTATCCGGTCTGCCGGGTGAGCGCTTCGCCCATCCGCCGTGTTTACAGTGATAACGTACACCGCGAACCACCGCTATGTCAAACTGATAACAGGATTCTGTTATCATTGAGATATGACGACCGTGACCGCCGGCTCCCCCCGCGAACGTATTCTTCAGGCAGCCCTGACGCTGCTGGAGACGCAGGGTGTGGAGGCCGTGTCCACCCGGGCGGTGAGTGCCGCCGCCGACGTTCAGCCGCCCACCATCTACCGGCAGTTCGGCGACATGCAGGGCCTGCTCAACGCCGTGGCGAGCGCCGGCTTCACCACCTATCTCCAGGTCAAGGTCGCGCACGGCGGCTGGAGTGATCCGGTCGAGGAACTGCGCGAGGGCTGGAACCGGCATGTGCAGTTCGGGCTGGCCCACCCCCACCTCTACACCCTGATGTACGGCACGCTCAAACCGGGGGCGGAACCGCCCGCCGCACTGGCGGCCTCTCAGATGCTGCAGGCCCTGCTTCAGCGGGTCGCGGAGGCTGGACGCCTCGCCACCGGGGTGCAACGGGCCGTGGCCATCATTCACGCGGCGGCCATGGGCACCACGCTCACCCTGCTCGCCAGCCAGGACCGCGATCCGCAGCTGGCAGCACTGATGCGTGAGGCGGCGCTGCAGGTGATCCTCACGCCCCAGGCGGGCACGGCACCGGACGGGGCCAGCACGGCACGTCAGCAGGTGGCGGCCCACGCCGTCGCACTGGTGGCCCTGCTGCCGGACCTTGAGTCCCCCTTCAGCTCAGCCGAACAGGCGCTGCTGCTGGAGTGGTTGCGGCGCCTGAGCTAAAGGATGCGCGGCCCGCGCTCGCTGGCACAGCCCACGCCGGAACTGTGTCTCCGGCTGCCGTGTGCGCTGTCCTTTTGACCTGTCCGGCGGTTCCTTGATGCATTCGTGAAGGCCACAGGACCCTTTCCAATCTGACCCTGGGCATCGGCAGCTAGCCTTCAAGGGCAGGCGGGCCGGTTCGACCGACCGTGCCTGCCTCCGTGGCCGGGCCTCACCCGGCCAGTTGCCCGAGGGGGCCGATGATCTACTTCATGTTCGCCACCGGCATCGAGAACTCCAATCCCACCATCGAGCACGGCCGGGTGCGCGTGGATGAGCTCGAAAAATGCCGTCACTACGAGTGCTGGCAGCAGGATTTCCAGCTGGTGCAGGAGCTGGGCATCCAGTACCTGCGCTACGGTCCGCCGATCCACCGGGTCTGGCTCGGCCCCGGGCGCTACGACTGGAGCTTCGTCGACCAGACGTACGCCGATCTGAAGGCCCGCAACATCGTGCCGATCACGGACCTGTGCCACTTCGGGGTGCCCGACTGGATCGGCAACTTCCAGAATCCGGACTTCCCTGCCCTGTTCGCCGGGTATGCGCGCGCCTTCGCCGAGCGCTATCCGTGGGTCCAGCTGTATACCCCGGTCAACGAGATGTACATCTGCGCGCTCTTTTCAGGCAAGTACGGCTGGTGGAACGAGCAGCTCACCACCGACCAGGGGTTCGTGACCGCCCTGAAGCACGTGGTCAAGGCCAATGTTCTGGCGATGAAGGCCATTTTGCAGGTGCGCCCGGACGCCATTTTCATTCAGTCCGAGTCCAGCGAATACTTCCACGCCGAGAACCCGGCCGCCATCGGCCCGGCCGAATTTATGAACGAGGTCCGCTTTCTGTCGCTGGACCTGAACTACGGCCACCGGGTCAGCTCCGAGATGTATGAGTATCTGCTCGACCACGGCATGACCCGGGAGGAGTACCACTTTTTTCTGGGCAACCGCCTGAAGCACCACTGCATCATGGGCAACGACTATTACGTCACCAATGAGCACCTGATGGCCAGCGACGGGAACTCGCGCGCGTCCGGCGAGATCTACGGCTACTCGGTCATCACCACCCAGTACTCCAACCGCTACGGCCTGCCGGTGATGCACACCGAAACCAACATGACCGAAGGGCCAAAGGGTGACGAGGCCGTCTGCTGGCTGCGCAAGGAGTGGGCCAACGTGCTGCGCGTCCGCAACGACGGCGTGCCGATCGTTGGCTTCACGTGGTATTCGCTGACCGATCAGGTGGACTGGGACTGCGCTCTGCGCGAGAACAACGGCCGGGTCAATCCGCTGGGCCTCTATGACCTGAACCGCAACATCCGCCCGGTGGGCGCGGCCTACAAGCAGCTGATCGCCGAATGGCGCGACGTCCTGCCGATGCAGAGCGTGGTGCTGAGCCTCCCGATCGCCCCGCCCAGCCAGCAGGCGCAGGCCGGCACCGGGCAGGTGGCCCAGGTGGTGGGCAAGGCCGGCACGCTGGGCGCCCAGAGCACGCCTTCGGCCTCCAAGGAGCAGTGAGCATGACCACAGACCCGCAGCACACGCCGTCGCCCCCGCTGGCCCACAGCAATCCCAACCCGACCTCCGGCGCCATTCCCAGAACCGACCCGAGTCCGCTGCCGGCGGTCAGCGCCCGGCGCTTCGAGGACCGGACGGTGCTGGTGACCGGGGCGGCCAGCGGCATCGGGCTGGCCACCGCCCTGCGCTTTGCCCAGGAGGGCGCCCGCGTAGTGATCGCCGACCTGCACGCCGATCAGGCCCAGGCCGCCGCGGAGAAGGCGAAGGCGGCCGGCGCGCAGGACGCCCTCGCGCTCGCATGCGACGTCAGCGACGAGCAGCAGGTGCAGGCCTGCGTGCGGCAGACGGTGGAGCGCTTTGGCGGCCTGGACGTGGTGGTGAACAACGCGGGCCTGATGACCTTCAAACCAATTGTGGAACTGAGCGGCGCCGACTGGTCGCGGGTGCTGGGCGTGGACCTGCTCGGCAGCTTCTACTTCATCCGGGAGGCGTTCCGGGTGATGAAGCCGGGCGGCAGCGTCGTGAACGTCTCGAGCATCCACGCGGTCGAAACCTCGCCGCTCGTCGCGCCCTACGCGGCGGCCAAGGCGGCCGTGCTGTCGCTGACCCGCACGGCCGCCATCGAGGGCAGCCCGCTGGGCATCCGGGTCAATGCCGTGCTGCCCGGCGCGGTGAACACCCCGATGCTGTGGGACAACCCGAACGTCCGGAGCGGCGCGGAGCAGGTGGACCGGAGCATGGTCGGGGAACCGGAGGATCTGGCGGCCGCCGTGGCGTTCCTGGCGTCCACCGAGGCGCGCTTCGTGCAGGGGGCGGCCCTGGTGGTGGACGGTGGCCGGCTCGACCATCTGTAAACGGCGGCAGCGGGAGACGGCAGACCCATTGCCCTTCCTCACAGACCAAAACCGGCCCGGCAGATCTTGCCGGGCCGGTCTTTCGCTGTGCCGCTCAGGTCGGGTCGACGTACAGCAACGGTTTGAACTGATCGTCCGGCACGTAGCGCCAGCGGCGACGGCCCAGCAGCAGCGCCACCGCCGTGCTGATCGCCAGGATCAGCAGCATCCGCAGCACGAAGCCCAGGTACTGGCCGTCGTAGCTGCCGAAGATGGCCGCCCGGAAGGCATTGACCGCGTCCGTCACCGGCACCAGGGCGTGGATGCGCTGGAAGAACACCGACGAGAGTTCCACCGGGTAGCTGCCACCGCTGGCCGCCAGCTGCAGCACCAGCAGGATCAGCGACAGGATGCGGCCGGCGTCGCCCAGCAGCATGATCAGCGCCAGCACCAGCGTCAGGAAGGTCAGCGACGCCACGGCCGCCGTGAGCAGCACCCCGCCGGGGTTCTGGAACGGCACGCCCAGCAGGTGGACGCCCAGCACCACCACCAGCGACTGCGCCACCACCACCACGGCCGGAACCGCCAGCTTGCGCAGCAGGCGCGCGCCCTGACGGGTGGGCCGGGTGCTCTCGGCCAGCTGCAGGTACGGGAAGATGAAGGTGGTCAGCGTGACCCCCACCCACAGGCTCAGGGCCATGAAATACGGCGCGAAGGCCACCCCGTTGGTGCGGACCGTGGCGGTGCTGCGCTCCACCACCTGCACGCTGGCGGACAGGCCCGCCGGGTCGCCGCCCAGCTGCTCGGTGCGGCTGGGAATGCGGGTGTACAGCTGGCTCAGGCCGTCGCGCAGCCGGGTCGCGCCGTCCTGCAGGTCGGCGCTGCCGCTGGACAGCCGGGCCGCGCCGCTCGCCAGCTGCGCCACACCGCCCGCCAGGTCGCCGCTGCGGGCCGAGAGCGCGCCGGCTCCGTCGTTCAGGCGCTGCAGCTCCGCCTGGGCCGGCAGCTGGCCGGTGATGGTGGTCAGGGCCTCCTTGATGCGGACGTTGCCGCTCGCCAGGGTAGTGACGCCGGTCTGGAGCGCCTTCGCACCGCTGGCAAGGGTGCCTGCGCCCGTCCGGGCTGTGTTCAGGTTGCTGGCCAGGGCGGCGGCTCCGCTCTGCAGCTGGGCGCTTCCCTGCTGCAGCTGGCCGGTGCCGGCCGCCAGCGCCGCCGCTCCGGCGGCCGCTTTGCTGGCGCCCTGGGCGGCCACGCCGGTCTGGGTGGCCAGGGTGCGGGCCCCCTGCTGCAACTTGCCCGCGCCGCTCGCCAGCTGATCGGCGCCCGTCGAAAGCTGCTTCGCACCGCTCACCGCACGGGTGGCCCCCTGCTGCGCCTCGGCCAGCCGACCGGCCAGGGTGGCGGCCCCGGCCTGCAGCTGCCGCGCGCCAGTCGCCAATGCCGTGGCGCCACTCGCCAGCTGGGTGCTGCCGGTGGCCAGGGCGCCAGCGCCCTGCCGGGCCTGGGTCAGCCCACCGGCCAGCGCCTGGGCGCCGGTGCTCAGCTGCCCGGCCCCAGTCTGCAGCTGCGCGGTCCCGGCAGCCAGCGTCGCCGCGCCCCTGGTCGCGTCAGCCGCGCCGCCTTCCAGCTGAGCCAGGGCTCCTGCCAGGGCGCGGGTGCCGGTGTCGAGCGACGTGGCCCCGCCGGCCAGCTGGGCGCTGCCGGTCTTGAGCGCCGCCGGAGCCAGCAGGTTGCCCTTGACGCCGGCGGCCAGGGTGGTGGCCCCGCCAGCCAGCTGGCCTGCCCCGGTCTGCAGCTGGTCCGCGCCGGTGCGCGCCTGATGCAGCCCGTCCTGCAGCTGCGGCAGCCGGGACGCCAGCGTCTGGGCGCCGGCGTTGACCTGCGCCGCCCCGCCCGACAGCTCACCGCTGCCCTTCACCAGCTGACCCGCGCCGCTGCTCAGCTGCTCCAGCCCACCGACTAGGTCCGGCACACGGGCGGCGAGCTGCGCCGCGCCGCCGTTCAGGCGGGTAGCCCCGGCGTTCACGGACGCCGCGCCGCTGCTCAGCTGATCGGCCCCGCCCTTCAGCTGCCCCAGCCCGCTCTGGAGGGCGGGCAGCTGGCCCGCCAGCTCACCGGCCCCGGTGTTCAGCCGGGTGGCCCCGGTCTGAAGGGTCGCCGCCCCGTCCGCCAGCTGGCTCGCACCGGTCTTCAGCTGGCCCAGACCGCGGCTCAGCTGTGGCAGCTGCGCGCTGAGCTGGCCTGCGCCGCTGTTCACCTGTGCCACGCCGGCGTTCAGGCTGGCTGCGCCGCCCGCCAGCCGGGTGGCCCCGGCCCCCAGCTGGCCCAGGCCGCCCTGAAGCTCGGCCGCGCCGCTGCTGAGCCGCGCCGCGCCCTGCTGCAGCGGCTTCAGCTGGGCCGCACCGGGCGCCGCCGCCTGCAGCTGCCGCAGGCCGGCCGAGAGGTTCGTGGTGCCGCCGGTCAGCTGTCCGACGCCGCCTGCCAGCGCCTCCGCGCCGGTGTGCAGCTGCTGGCTGCCTGACGCGGCCTGCTCGGCCCCGTGCTGGAGCTGCCGGGCGCCGTTCTGCAGGGTGCCCGCACCGTCCGCGAGCTGCCCGGCACCGTCACGCAGCTGTCCGGTGGCGGTGCGGATGTCCTGAAAGCCCTTCTGCACGTCGGTCAGTGAGCGCTGGACAACCTGCCAGCGGTTGGAGCCCAGCTGATCATTGAGCCGCTGCGCCACCGAGCCGGCCACGCTGCTGCCCACCCGGCTGGCGAAGTAGCTGGTGCCCTGGGCGGTGTAGAGGTTGATCAGGCCGTGCTGGCTGCTGTTGCCCGCGATGGCCTTCTGACTGAAGTCGCGCGGCAGGCTCAGCGCAAAGTACACGTCGCCGCGCCGCACCGCCGCCTCTGCCGCCGCCTGGGTGGGGTAGCGCACCAGATGCACCGGAGGATCGTCGGTCAGCGACTGCACCAGGTCGTGGCCCAGGTGGTAGGTCCGGCCCCGCGCCGTGGTGCCCGCATCCTCGTTGGACAGCCCCACCGGCAGCGCCTTGAGGTTCCCGTAGGGGTCCCAGACGCTGCCCAGGTAGATGGTCACGTACAGCACCGGCACCAGCAGGATGATCAGGGTGGCCAGCCACATCAGCGGATAGCGCCACATGCGCCGCTCGAACACCGAGAGCTGACGCAGTTCGGCGCCCAGGCCAGGGCGCGGTGAGGGGGCCGGGGAGCCGTCCGGGGGCGAGGAGGGGGGCGTCATGCTGCTCACTCTGCTCGCTTATTGACACTTTGTCAAGTGACAGAATGTCAGAGATGCGCTACAGTGAAGCCATGACCGCACCGGCCTCCCGCAGACGCCTGCCCTCCGCGGACCGGCGCCATCAGATTCTGGAAGCCGCCGCCGCCCTGTTCGTGCAGCGCGGCTTTGAGGCCGTCAGCATGGCCGACATCGCGGGCGCGCTCGGAGTTTCGCGGCCCACCATCTACAGCTACTTCGCCAGCCCCGAGGCGGTGCTGGACGCGCTGCTGGAGGAGCGAATGCAGCAGCTGTGGGCGCGGCTCGCGCCGCTGCTTCAGGGCTCCTCAGACCACGGCCAGCGGCCAGCGCCGCAGCTGTTCGCCACGGTCTTCCGCTTCCTGCTGGAAGAGCGTGCGGAGCTGGCCCTGCTGCGCTGTGGCGGCGGCCCGAGCTTTCAGACGCGGCGAACCGCCTTCCTGGCCACCCTGGCCCAGCGCATCGAGCCGCAGCGGCCCGCCAGCATGAGCCGGCTGCCGCACCTCCTGCTGATCGTCACCACGCTGCTGGAGGGGATGGCCTTCACCGACCTGACCGGCACCCCACTGACCGGAGACGCGCTGGCCAGCAGCCTCGACACCTTCATCCGGGGGGGCATCGAGGCACTGCAGCGCGAGCAGGACGGTCACACCCCGCCCGGCTGACGCTTCAGCCGAGGTGCTGCACCGCCGCCTCGCACACGGCGAGGTGCGCGCGGACGAACATCGCGAAGTGCTGCCCGTAAATGGTCTCGTCCGGGGCCTCGGTGATCACCTGCAGCGGGCACAGCATGCCCGGCCGCTCCATCAGGATGAACGGCAGCCCCCCGATCAGCTGGTAGTGCGGCGGGCTGACGTGGGCGGCGCTGGCACGGCAGGCGCGCTGGGCGTGGGCCACCACGTCCGGCTCCTGACCCAGCCGCCGGGCGATGGTTCCGGCGAGGTCGCGCGCCTCCTGTTCCAGGCCGGGCCAGTACCAGACGATGGTCAGGAAGCCCACCGGCAGCGCCCACGACTCGAAGCCGTAGGGCGCGTAACCGCTGTAGGGCCGGGTCCACTCATGGGCCGGATAACCGTGCAGGTTCAGCTGCAGGCGGGCGCCGCTCGCCTGGGCCGCCTGCACCAGCGCCCGCGTCTCGAAGCGCGGCTCGGCCAGCCGCTGCCGCGACTCCAGGTCGTCACCGAGCGAGGTGTAGCGGGCCGCGTGGTGCATGTGCTCCGGATTCAGCTGAATCAGGGCGCGGTGCAGCGCCGCCCCGTCCGGGTTCAGCAGCGGCAGCACCGCGAACGGGCGCTGGGTGGCGGCCAGCGCCGAAATGAACCGCAGCGCGGCCACCGGCCCGGTGGTCTCGTTGGCGTGCTGCCCGCCGGTGACCAGCACGCCACCCGCCGAGCCGGGCCGCAGCACGCCCGGCACCGGCCGGCCGTTCACGCTGTGGCCCAGGACGCGCCACTCCAGGTCCAGCCGCCCGGCCTCGGCCCGCGCCTGTGCCCACAGGGCTTCCGGGCTCCACGGCCGGTCCGGCTGGCCGGCCGGGGCCGAGCCCTGATCGCGGCCCCAGGCGCGGCGGCCAGCAGCCTCCTCGTCCGGCCCGGTGCCTTCCTCCCAGGGGTCCAGCACCACCTGCACGCGGCTGTCCTGGCCGGGTGCGCTGCACACCACCGGCACGATCCGGCCCGGCTGCAGGCTGCGGTCCTGGTGGGCCACACCCCGGTGCCGCTTCAGCGCGTCCAGCGTGCCGAAGTACAGCTCCTCGCTGAGCGCCTCGGTCATGCTGACGCGCTCATCCAGCACCTCAAGCGGCAGGTCCGGCTCCGAGACGTGCAGCGTGGCCGACAGGTTGCGGAACACCGGCAGCCCGGGGCGGCGGTCGGCCAGGACCAGCAGTTCCGGCATCACCACCTCGCAGTACCAGTCCCAGCACAGCTCCCCGTCGGTGGGCAGCGGACGGTCATAGACCAGCTCGCCGGCGGCCATCACGCGCAGCCAGCCGGTCGGGGACGGCAGGCGCCGGCCATCCGGAGACGGGCGGTTGTGCAGCGGCACGAAACACTCGCCGCGCCACACCTCCTGCCCGGCCCGGAACAGCGCCGCCGTGTAGCGGGACGCCGCGTCGCCCGGCTGGAAGTCGGCGGTGACGCCCTCCTGCTCCAGCAGCGCCGCGAGCGGATACAGCTCCTGCAGAAAGCGGCTCGGCTGCTCCGGCGAGGCGAGCGGGTACTGCACGCTCAGCCGGTCGGCCTGCAGGCGCCGCCACAGCGGGCGCACCTCCTCGCTCAGCCAGAAATAGCCGGGCTTGTAGGCGCTGCGGACCCGCACGGTGCCCGGCTGGCCACGGTCGCGCAGCTGCGCCTGCAGGCTGCCGGAGAGCAGGCCGCGCAGGTCCGGCGACTCCGACACCCAGGCCTGCACCCGCAGCGGCCCCGGCATGGCGCGGAGCGTCTGGAAGGTCTCCAGCAGCCGCGTGCCCTCCCAGGGAAACTGCGCCTGCCAGACGTGGCGGGCCGGGCCGGGCCGGGTGGAGTCGAGGCGGAGGGCGTGCCGTTCTGGGTCATGGGTCATGTGCGTCTCCGGTGCGGGTCGAGGCGGTCGCGGAACCAGTCGCCCAGCAGGTTGAAGCCCAGCACCGTCACGGTGATGGCCACGCCGGGAAACACCGACACCCACCAGGCGGTCTGCAGGTACGTGCGGCCATCGGCCAGCATGCCGCCCCACGAGGGAATCTGCGGGTCCACGCCCAGGCCCAGAAAGGTCAGGCCGGACTCCAGCAGGATGTTGTTGGCGACGTTCAGGGTGGCCAGCACCACGATCGGGCCGATGGCGTTGGGAATGATGTGCCGCAGCATCAGCCGGCTGTCGCCGGCGCCGAGCGCCTGGGCCGCCTGCACGTACTCCTGCTCGCGCAGCGCCAGCACCTGCCCGCGCACCACCCGCGCGTACTGAGCCCACTGCGACACCACCATCACCGCGATCAGCTTCCACAGGCCCGGCCCGATGATGGCGATGACCGTGATGGCCAGCAGGATGAAGGGGAAGGCCAGCTGCACGTCCGCCAGGCGCATCAGCACGGCCCCGACCGTGGCGCGGTAGTAGCCGGCCAGCAGGCCCAGCAGCGTGCCGATCAGCGCGGAGAGCACCACCGACACCAGCCCGACCGTCAGCGAGATGCGCCCGCCGTACACCACCCGCGACAGCACGTCGCGGCCGATCGGGTCGGTGCCGAGCGGATGGGCGCCGGAAAAGGTGGGCGGCTGCAGCCGGGCCGACAGGTCCATCACATCGGTGCCGGCCGGGAACAGCACGCCGGCCAGCAGCACCAGCAGCACCACCGCCCCGGTGATCAGCACGCCGAACAGCAGGTCGGCGGTCAGCCGCACTCGTGGGCGTCGGCGGGCCGGGGCCACCACGGAGGGAGGCGTCGTCATGTCACTCCATCCGCACGCGCGGGTCGAACAGGCCGTAGGACAGGTCCACCAGCAGGTTCACCAGCACCACGAACAGCGCCAGCACCGTCACGGTGCCCTGCAGCACCGGATAATCGCGGTTGGCGATGGCCTGCAGCGCCAGCGACCCCAGGCCCGGCCACGCGAACACCTGCTCCACCACCACCACGCCGCCGATCAGGCCGCCGAACTGCAGCCCGATGAAGGTGATGACCGGGATGGCTGTGTTGCGCAGCGCGTGCTTGTACAGCACGGTGCGCTCCGACAGGCCCTTGCTGCGCGCCACCGTGACGTACTGGCTCTGCAGCACCTCCAGCAGCGAGGCGCGCAGCAGCCGCAGGGTGGTGCTGGTCAGGATCAGGCCGATGGTCAGGCTCGGCAGCACCAGCGAGGCGGCATTCTCGTACCCGGATGGGGGCAGCCAGCGCAACAGCACCCCGAACACCAGCACCAGCATGATGCCCAGCCAGAAGTTCGGAAACGACAGCCCCAGCAGCGACACGAAGCGGATCAGGTGATCGGCGGGCCGCCCCTGATGCACGGCGGCGTACATGCCGAGCGGCAGGGAGATGGCCAGCGAGATGACCAGGGAGCAGAACGCCAGCAGCAGGGTGGGCGGCATCGCCTGAGCAATCAGGCTGCGGACCGGCGTGCTGCCCCGGAAGCTGGTGCCGAAGTTTCCGGTCACGATGCCGCCCAGAAAGTGGCCGTACTGCACCAGAAACGGCTGGTCCAGCCCCAGGGCTTTTCGGATGTCGCGCAGCTGCTCGGTGGTGGGCGCCGACGCTCCCTGGAACTGGGCCACCGCCGGATCGCCGGAGAAGCGCAGCATGATCGCCACCACCAGCGTCACGAACACGATCACCAGCAGCGCCTGCAGCAGCTGCGAGACGAGGTACCGTGCCACGCCCGCTCACTTCACGCTGACGGTCTGCAGGTGCAGCAGGCTGTCGCTGGGCGCCTGGAAGCCCTGCACCCGTTTGTTCACGCCCCACAGGTCCTGCTGGTTATAGAGCGGGATGTCGGTGGCCAGATCGTGGGTCATGGTGGCGATCTGGCGCAGGAGGGTGAGCCGCTGCGGCTGGCTGGCGAGCGTGTGCTGCTTGTCCAGCAGCGCGTCGAGCTGCTTGTTCTTGAGGTTGGCGTTCCAGAACTGGCCGCTGTGGTAGAGCAGGTAGGCGGTGTTGTCGAAGTCGAAGGTCCAGCCGCCCCAGCCCATCTGGTAGGCGTTGCTGGTCTTGTTCTTGGGAATGATGTCGCTGTAGAAGGTGTTGGTCTCGTAGGGCTTCAGATCGGCCTTGAGCCCGACGGCCTGGAAGAAGCCGGCCACTGCCTGCGCCACCTCCCGGAACACCGCGTCCGTGCCGATGAAGTCAATGCCGATGCTGGTGCCGGGCTTCACGCCCGCCTCGGCCAGCAGCGCCTTGGCCTTGGCCGGATCGTAGGGGTAAGACTTCAGGCTCGGATCGAAGCCGAAGCTCTTGGACGACTGCATCGCCGCGATGGGGCTGCCGTAGCCCTGCAGGATCGACTTGATGATGGCGTCCCGGTCCACCGCGTAGTTGAGCGCCTGCCGCACCCGCAGGTCACTGGTGGGACCGTGCGAGGTGTTCAGGCGCAGCGACTGCACCGTGGGGCTGGGGACCGCCTGCAGCGTCAGCTTGCTGTCGCCCTTGATGGTCGCCACCTGCGCCACCGGAATGCCGGCGGCGATGTCCACCCGGCCCGCCTGCAGCTCCGCCACGCGGGTGGACGGTTCCTCGATGAAGCGGTAGGTGACGTTCGCCACCTTCGGCGCGCCGCCCCAGTAGCCTTTGAAGGCGGTCAGCCGCATCGATTCGCCGTTCTTGTACGACACGAAGCTGAAGGGGCCCGTCCCGACCGGGTGGGTGTCGAAGTAGGCGTCACCCTTGCTCTTGATGTAGGCGGGCGGCACGATCATGGCCCCGTACCCGGCCAGCTTGGTCAGCAGCACCGGGTCCGGCTGCGACAGCAGGAAATCCACGGTGGTCGCATTGACCACCTTCACCGACTTGATGCTGTTGTAGTTGGCCTGCTGCGGTCCCTTCTTGCCTTCCGGCCCCAGCAGCCGGTCGAAGCTGAACTTCACAGCGGCGGCGTTGAACGGCTCGCCGTCATGGAATTTCACGCCCTGCCGCAGGGTGAAGCGCAGGGTGGTGGGCGTGACATACGTCCATTTGGTGGCGAGGCCCGGCTGCAGCTTCAGGTCCGGCCCGCGCTGGATCAGCCCGTCGAAGATGTTGTGCGCCACGCTGCCCCACGCCACCAGAAAGGTGTCGATCGGGTCCCAGCTCTGCGGGTCCTGGGCAATGGCGACCGTCAGGGTGCTGCCCTGGGCGAGTGACAGGGACGTGGTGGCCAACGCGGCCGTGACCAGCAGGGCGTTCATTCGTGCCATAACTCCTCCTGCGGAGTGACAACGGCGCCGGGAAGCGCCACACGGGGCGGGCCAGGATCCTGGATGCAGCGGGCGTCAGCGGTCCAGCCGCGCCTCCTCCAGCGCCACGAAGCGCAGTTCCATGTCCGGCAGGTCCTCCATGAACGCCTGCAGCAGCCGCTGCGCGCCCTCCAGGTCCTGCAGGTCCAGCACCTCCACCGGGCTGTGGGTGTAGCGGTTGATCACCGAGACGGCTCCGGTGGGAATGCCGCCGCCCACGTACTGCAGCGCGCCCGCGTCGGTGCCGATGCCCTTGAGCACCTCCGGCTGCACCGCCAGCCCGCGCCGCTCGGCCGCCGCGAGCAGCCCGCGCCGCACCGCCGGGTGCGCGAGGGTGGAGAAGTCCATCACCTTCACGGTCGGCCCGGCCCCAATCTGGAGGCGGCCGGTGCCGGTGTCGGGGGTGTCGTCGGCGGCCGTCATGTCGAAGGCCAGCGCCACGTCCGCCTGCACATGGCGGGCCAGCGCCTCCACGCCGCGCAGCCCCACCTCCTCCTGCACCGAGAACACCGCCACCAGCGTCACCGGGGGCGGGGTGTCACGGTACGCTTCCAGCAGGCCCAGCAGCACGGCGCAGCCGGCCCGGTCGTCCAGGGCGTGTGCGGTGTAGCGCCCGCTGCCGCGCCCGAGTTCCTGCAGCTCACCGGCGAAGCCCACCGGGTCGCCCACCCGGACGCCCATGGCGTTCGCCTCATCGGCGCTGCGGGCACCGACGTCCACATACAGCTGGGCATACGGCGTGATGGTCTTGCGGTCCTCGTCGGTGAGCAGGTGGGCGCTCTTGGTGCCGATGACGCCCGGCAGCCGCCCGGCGTCGCTGCGGACCCACACCCGCTGCGCCGGCAGAATCCGGTCGTCCAGGCCGCCCACCTTCTCCAGGCGCAGGAAGCCACTCGCCTCGATCTTGTGCACCACGAAGCCGATCTCGTCCATGTGCGACGAGATCAGGCAGCGGCGGGCGTCCGGCTGGGCCGCCTCGCGGGTGGCCACCACATTGCCGAAGGCGTCCACCACCAGCGTGTCGCACAGCGGGCGGGCGGCCTCCACGATCCGGCGGATCACGTCCTCCTCGGCGCCGCTGGGACCCGTGACGTCCACCAGGCGGCGCAGGTGAGACAGCACGGACGAGAACTCGGTGTCGGTGGGGTGAGCTGTGGTCATGACATCTCCAGCAGCGTCGTCAGGACGCGGGGTGAGGGGCAAAAGAGGCGCAAGTTACTTGAGGTCCCAGTCCTGGTACAGGAAGCCCCAGACCGGGTGGTGGCTGAAGTGCTGAAGCTTCGGATTCACAAAATCGTAGGCCACCGGGTGGTACAGCGGCACCACCGGGTAGTCCGCCAGAATCATCTTCTGGGCCTTCTGGTAGAGCGGCACGCTGGCCTTGAGGTTCACGCCCTGCGCCTGGTCGAGCAGCGCGTCGACGGCCTTGTTCTTGTAGCCCGAGAGGTTCCAGCTGCCGGGCGCGTACTGGTTGGACTTGAACAGGATCGGCAGGAAGTCCGAGGCGTCCGGGTACGCCTGATACCACCCGGAGAGCCCGATGGCGGTGGTGCCGGGCGTGGTCATGGTGTTGATCCACTCGGCCTGCGGCAGCGTCTTGATGCTGGCCTTGATGCCGATCACCGCGAGCTGCTGCTGCACCGCCTGGGCGATCTTGGTCAGGTCACCGTCGGTGCTGGTGAGCAGGGTGGTGCTCACGCCGTTCTTGAGGCCCGCCTGCGCCATCAGCGCCTTGCCCTTGGCCGGGTCGTAGCCCACGTCCTTCACGGTGGGGTCGTTGCCCGCCAGTCCCAGCGGCAGAATCTGGGTGGCGATCTTGCCGCGCCCGTTGATCAGCTGCAGGATGCGCTTCTTGTCGATGGCGTGGCTGACCGCCTCGCGCACCAGTTTGTTGTCGAAGGGGGCCTTCTGGGTGTTCATGTACACGTAGTACGTGCCGATCTGCACCGCGTCGTGCACATAGGACTTGTACTGAGGACTCTGCAGGATCGAGGCAAACTGGGCGCTGGGCACGCCGCTGCCGAGCACGTCCACCCCGCCGCGCTGGGCCCGCAGCAGCGCCACCTGATCGCTCAGGCTCAGCAGGATGTGCACCTCGTCGAGCTTGGCGGCGTGGGCCTTGTCAAAGTAGTTGGGGTTCTTGACCAGCACCATCTCCTGCCCCGGCACCCACGACTTGAGCAGGAACGGCCCGTTGCCCACCACGTGGTGCGAGTAGTCCTGCGGCCACTTCTCGGCGGCCTTGCGGTCCACCGCCGACGCGAAGGGCGTTGCGAGGTAGTTCAGGAAGGTGCGGTCCGGCTTGATCAGCTGAAAACTGATGGTGTAGGGGTCGGGCGTCTTGATGCCGCTGACGTCCTTGGCCTTGCCGTCCACGAAGGCGGCGGCCCCCTCCAGATTGCCGAACCAGCCGGCCTTTCCGCTCTGGGGCGACTTGCTCTTGGGATCAAGCACCCGCTCAATGGCGTATTTGAAGGCGGCGGCGTCGGTCGGCTCACCGTCGGCGAACTTGATGCCCTTCTTGATGTGGAAGGTGTAGGTCTTGCCGTCCTTGCTGACCTGCCCCAGATCGGTGGCCGCCCACGGCACCAGGGTCGTGCCTTCACGGTAGGTCAGCAGCGTGACAAAGAGGGCGTGCTCCACCGGCCAGTTCTGCACGTCGTCGCCGATGGCCGGGTCGAGGGTGTGCATGTCCGCCGAGTAGGCGACGGTCACGCTTTTGACGGCGAGGGCGGGGCTGGCGGCCAGGGCGACCGTCAGCGGAAGGGCACCGAGCAGGAAACGTTTCACAACAGCACTCCTAGAGAAAGAGGGCGAAAGGACGGCACACCCGCCCTCTTATTTGAGCTTCCAGTCCTGATAGACGTAGTTCCACACCGGGTGGAGATCGGTGTTCGTCAGGCGCGGGTTGATGAAGTTGTACTGAACCGTGTTGTACAGCGGCACCCACGGGTAATCCGCCAGAATCTGCTTCTGCGCTTTCTGGTAGCCGGGCAACGCCTGTTTGAGCGGCTGACCGCGCAGCGCCTGAAGCTGCTGGTCCACCGCCGGATTCTTGTAGTTGGCGAGGTTGAAGCCGCCCGGCTGGATGTAGGCGGCCTCGAACAGCACGTCGAGAAAATCCGAGGGGTCCGGGTAATCCTGGAACCACGCCGAGATGCCGATGCTGGTGCTGCCGGGCGTGGTGATGGTGTTGATGTACTCGGCGCCCGGCAGGGCCTTGATGTCCACCTTCATGCCGATGGCGGAGAGCTGCTGCTGCACCGCCTGCGCCAGCTTGGGACCGGGCTCGTCGGCCATGGTGATCAGCGTCAGCGTCTGGGAGGCGTCGTAGCCGGCCTGCTTCAGCAGGTCTTTGGCTTTGGTCGCGTTTGGGGTACCGGCTGGAATGCTGGGGTCATAGCCGGGCATGCCCGGCGGCAGAATCTGCCCGGTGGCCTTGCCGCGCCCGTTGACGAGCTGCACCATGCGGGCCTTGTCGATGGCAGCGTTCACCGCCTCGCGCACCAGCTTGTTGTTGAAGGGAGCCTTCTGGGTGTTCATGAACACGTAGTACGTCCCGACCTGCACCAGGCTCTTGACGTACGCCTTGTACTGCGGGTTGGAGGTGATCGCCGCGAACTGCGCCGAGGGAATGCCGTTGCCGAGCACATCCACCTGACCACGCTGGGCGCGCAGCAGCGCCACCTGCTCGCTGAGCCCCAGCGAGAACTCGATCCGGTCAATCTGGGCCGCGTTGGCCTTGTCGAAGTAGGTGGGGTTCTTGACCAGCACCACCCGCTGGCCCGGCACCCACGAGTCGAGCAGGAACGGCCCGTTGCCCACCACGTGGTGCGAGAAATCGCTGCCCCATTTCTCGGCGGCCTGGCGCGGCACCGCCGCCGAGAACGGGGTGGCCAGCACGTTCAGGAAGGTGCGGTCCGGTTTGACCAGCTGAAACTGAATGGTGTAGGGATCGGGCGTCTTGATGCCGCTCACCGTCTTGGCTTTGCCGGCCACGAAATCGGCCGCGCCCACCAGGTTGCCGTACCAGCCCCCGGTGCCGCCCTGCGGCGATTTGGTCTTGGGGTTGAGGACCCGCTCGATGGCGTATTTGAAGGCGGCGGCGTCGGTCGGCTCACCGTCGGCGAACTTGATGCCTTTCTTGATGTGGAAGGTGTAGGTCTTGCCGTCCTTGCTGACCTGCCCCAGGTCGGTGGCCGCCCAGGGCCTCAGGTCAGTGCCTTTGCCGTAGGTCAGCAGCGTGACGAACAGGGCGTGCTCCACCGGCCAGTTCTGCACGTCATACCCAATGGCCGGATCGAGGCTCTGAAAATCCGAAGGATAACTGACCGTCACGGTGCTGCCCGCCGCGAGGGCGGAGCCCAACGACAGGGCCAGCATCAGACCGAAAGCGGACAGCGCGGCAGGCTTGGGCATAGGACTCCTTGGTGATGGACGAGGGCGAAGGGACAGAAGCTTAAATGGTGATGCGCGGGTCGACCCAGCTGTAGATCAGGTCCACCAGAATGTTGGCCAGCACGATGCACAGCGCGGAGAAGAGGACGGTGCCCATGATCATTGGCAGGTCAATGTTCTGCACCGCTTGCCAGGCCAGGGTGCCGATGCCGGGCCAGCCGAACACCTGCTCGATGATCAGCGCCCCGCCCAGCAGCAGGCCGAGGTCCAGGGCCGTCATGGTGATCAGTGGGCGCAGGGCGTTCCGGAAGGCGTGCTTGAACATCACCCGCCCGGGCGACACACCCTTGGCGCGGGCGGTGCGGATGTAGTCCTCACCCATCACTTCGAGCAGGCTGGCCCGGCCCATCCGGGCGTAGTAGCCGGCACCGGACAGCCCCAGCGTCAGGGCCGGCAGCAGCAGGCTGATCGGCCCGGCCTCGGCGCCGCCGAGCGGCAGAATCGGGTACTTGAAGCCGAAGATGTACAGCAGGATGATGCCCAGCCAGAACGACGGCACCGCCAGGGTCAGCAGCACGAAGGTGCTGGCCAGCCCGTCCACGGCGCGCAAACGGGTGCCGGCAGCCAGCAGCCCGATTGAGGCGCCGATCAGCACCTCGAACGCGAGCCCGCCCAGGGCCAGGGCCAGCGTGTAGGGAAAACGCTGCAGGATGGTCGGCAACACCAGCTGCTCGGTTTTGTAGGAGCGGCCCAGATCGCCGCGCACCGCGTGGCTGAGAAAGCGGCCGTACTGCACGGTGAACGGCTGGTCCAGGCCGAGCTGGTGCGAGATGCTGCGGACCGTCTCGGCGGTCGCGTTGGGCCCCGCGATCATTCGGGCCGGATTGGCCGGCACCTTGTACCCGACAAAGAACGTCAGCAGCGAGGCGAAGAGGAGCACCACCACGCTCCAGGCCAGACGACGGGCCAGAAAGGTCAGCATTCAGGTCGCCTTCTTTCCGCTCTTGACGTCGAGGGCGTCGCGCAGGCCGTCTCCGAGCAGGTTGAAACTCAGCACCGAGAGCCCCAGGAAAATGCCGGGGAAGATCACCAGCCACGGACTGACGGTCAGGTACTGCGAGCCGTCCGAGATCATGTTGCCCCAGTCGGGCGTGGGCGGCTGCACCCCGATGCCGACGTACGACAGCGCCGCCACGAACAGCACGGTGGTCGAGAAGTTAAGGGTGCTGTAGACCATCACCTGACCGAGAATCTGCGGCAGGGCGTGCCGGAAGATGATCCGCGTGTCGCTGGCGCCCAGCGCCCGGGCCGCCTCGACGTACTCGCGCCGGCGCACCGAGAGCAGTTCGGCCCGGATCACCCGTGCCAGATAGAACCAGCCCACCCCCCCGATCACGCCGATGATCACCCCGATGCCGGGCCGCAGCACCGCCGCCAGGAAGGCCGCCAGCAGCAGCACCGGAAAGCTGATCAGCACGTCGGTGACGCGCATGATCAGCGTGTCGGCCAGCCCGCCGAAGTACCCGGCCAGCGTGCCGAGCACCAGGGCGATGCTGGTGGCGATCAGGTTGGAGAGCACCGCGACCAGCAGCGACGTGCGGGTCCCGAAGATCAGGCGGCTGTACAGGTCGCGGCCCAGGGCGTCGGTCCCGAACCAGAAGGTGTGCGTCGGCGGCAGCGGCGCTCCAAGTTCAGACAGTCCATTCGGGTACTGCACCGCCGGGTCGTGCGGCGCCAGCCACGGCGCGAAGATGCAGATGATGATCAGCACCGCCGTGATCAACAGACCCAACAGCGCGCCGCGCTGCCGGCGGAACCGGCGCCACGCTGCGGACGACGCGCCCCTGGATTTCAGCTGCGGCCGGGGCATCGGAGGAGCATCAACGTTCACAATAAACCTCGCTGAACAGCTGGAGGCGGGCCCGGGTGAGGGTCGCCCGGGTGAATTCAGACCAGTGAAACCGCGAAGCTCCCGGCCTCGACGTCCGCCAGGAACCGCTTGAGTGCGTCGAAGTACGTCTGTGGGTCGTCCCACATGCTCAGGTGGCTACCGGCCTCGCAGATCGAGACGCGGCTGTTCGGCATCCGGCGGCCCATCTCCTCGATGTCCTCCGGGCGCATGGTGTCGTGGCGGCCCACCGACAGCAGCGTGGGCACCGTGATGCGGTGCAGGTCGGCCCAGCGGTCCCAGTCCTTGAAGGTCCCGGTCACCACAAACTCGTTGGCCCCCTGCATGGTGTTGTACACCGGCGTGGCGAGGTGCCCGAACATGCGCTGCACCGGCTCGGGCCACGGCACCACCCGGCAGATGTGCTGGTTGTAGAGCTGGGTGAGCAGTTCAGTGTATTCCGGGTGGTCCAGCGTGCCGGCCTCCTCGTGGCGCAGCATGGTCTGCACGTCCTCGGGGGCCATCCGGCCGCGCAACTCGCCCAGGTAGGTGAGGTACGAGGCGATGCTGGCGGTCATGTTGCTGACGATCAGGCCCTTGAGGTGCTGCTGGTACTTCAGGGCGTACTCCAGCCCCAGCATGCCGCCCCAGGAATTGCCGAACAGGTAGAACTGCTCCAGCCCCAGCGCGGCCCGCACCTGCTCCACCTCCTCGCGGAAGCGCTCCACCGTCCAGAGTGACGCGTCGTCCGGCTGGTCGGAGTAGTAGCTGCCCAGCTGATCGTAGTAGTAGAAGGTGTACTCGTCCGGCGAGAGCCACTGCTCGAAACACTCGAAATACTCGTGGGTACAGCCGGGACCACCGTGCAGCAGCAGCAGGGTGATGGGCCCGTGCCCGACCTTGCGGGTATACACCGTGTACCGCTGGTCCACGGAGATCCGCTGAACGTTCGCTTCCTCTGATCCGGTCATGTCCAGCTCCTGTCAGGCCCCGCTCAGGATGATTGGCGCTTCCCACTACAGCGACGACGTGATTCAGTGATGGATTGAAGAGTAACGGAAATTTACTGTATCGTCAACCGAAGCGAAATCCATCTACAAAAACGGAGGTTTGAGGAATTTATGCTTCCAAGACAGATCGCCCCGGACCTTGACGACATCGACCGGACCCTGCTGGAACTGCTGCAGGAAGACGCGGACCAGAACCACGCCGACATGGCCGCGCGGGTGGGCCTCTCGGCGGCCGGCGTCCACAAGCGGCTCAAGCGGCTGCGCCAGGAGGGCTACGTGCGCCGGCTCACGGCCCAGCTGGACCGCAGCCGGCTGGGCCTGGACCTGCTGTGCTTTCTAAAGATCACGTTTCGCAGCAACCTGCAGCCGGAGAACCTGGTGGACCTGCAGCGCGCCATCCGGGCGCTGCCGGAGGTGCTGGAGTGCTACACCCTGACCGGCAGCAGCGACGCGATCCTGAAGGTGGCCGTCACCGACCACATCGCGCTGCGCGACTTCCTGAGCCGGCTGTCGCTGCAGCAGCAGGTGATTGAGCGGGCCGAGACCTGCATCGCGCTGGAGGAATTCAAGGAAGGTGGCGCGCTGCCCCTCCGGGACCCGGCGTGAGCGCCCCCGCCGACCTGAATGCCGAGGGCATCCGCTACCTGCGGGTGCTGTGGTCGGACAACGCCAACGTCATCCGGGCGCGGGCGGTGCGGACCACCCAGCTGCCCGGCACCCAGGTGAGCATCTCGGCCGGGCAGCTCGCCCTGCCGGTGATGCAGGACAGCGTGGTGCCGGGCGCCGGACTGGGGCCGGTGGGCGAGGCGCAGCTGATGCCCGACTGGAGCACCCTGCGCCGCCTGCCCTACGCGCCGGGCGAGGCGCAGGTGCTGGGTGACCTGTGGCAGGACGGGCAGCCGTGGGCACATTGCCCGCGCACCTTTCTGAAGCGGCAGATTCAGCAGCTCGGGGAGCGGGGTCTGAGTGTCCAGGCGGCCTTCGAGAACGAGTTCTACCTGCTGCGGGCCGGGCCGGACGGGTATCGGCCGGCCGACACCACGGTGTATGCCCAGACCGGCAGCATGAACCTGCACCGGGCCTTCATTCACGCGCTCACCGACGCGCTGGAGCAGCAGGGGCTGGTGCCGGAACTGTACTACCCCGAGTCGGGGCCGGGCCAGCAGGAGCTGTCGGTGCGCCACACCGACGCCCTGGGCAGCGCCGATCAGCAGGTGGTGTTCCGCGAGACGGTGCGCGGCGTGGCCCAGGCGCACGGCTACGTGGCCTGCTTCCTGCCCAAGGTGTTCGAGGCGTCGGCCGGCAGCGGCTGCCACATCAACCTGAGCCTGTGGCGCAATGGGCAGAACCAGACCGGCGACCCGGGTGATCCCACCGGCCTGTCGGAAGAGGCGCGCCATTTCATCGCGGGGGTGCTGGCGCATCTGCCGGCGTTGTGCGCCCTGACGGTGCCCACGCCCAACTCGTACCGGCGGCTGCGGCCCCAGGCGTGGGCCGGTGCCTACCGCACCTGGGGCTACGGCAACCGGGAGGCGGCGGTGCGGGTCACCCGGGGCAGAGCCGGGGCCAGCCGCTTCGAGCTGAAAACCGCTGACGCCACGGCCAACCCCTACCTGGCGCTGGGCGCGCTGCTGGCCGCCGGGCTGGACGGCCTGACACAGCAGTTGCCGCTGCCCGACGAGGTCACGCGCGATCCGGGAAGCCTGACTCCGGAGCAGCGGCTGGAGCAGGGCATCGAGCCGCTGCCGGCCTCGCTGGACGCGGCCATGGCGGCGCTGGAACAGGACGGGGCGCTGCAAGGCGCGCTGGGCGCGGCGCGCGCACAAGCGTATCTGGCGGTGCGGCGGGCCGAATGGACGGCCCTCAAGGACCTGAGCCTCACGGATGAGCTGGCACTGCTGGCGGAACGGTACTGACATGCTGGAACTCGAACATCTGGCGTTCTACGATCACCACGCCCACGGGCTGTACCACGAGCCGCTGTGGCGCACGGCCCCGCTGGAGGCCTACTTCACCGAGGCCTACGACCCGCACATCCTGCAGCGCTTCGTGCCGGACACGCTGTTCTACCGCCGCAGCCTGCGCGATCTGAGTGAGCTGTACGGCTGTGACCCGAACGCGGACGCGCTGCGCGAGGTGCGCGCCGGGGTGGATTACCCGGCCCTGTGCCGCGACCTGTTCCAGCGGGCCAACATTCAACACCTGCTGCTGGACGACGGCTTCTGGCCGGACCGGCTGTGGAGCGTGGCGCAGGCCCGGGAGCGGCTGCCACTCCCGGTGCAGCGGGTGGTGCGCATTGAGAGCGAGCTGGAGCTGCTGCTGCCCCACCACGACGCGCCCGGCACTCTGCTGGACGCGCTGGAACAGGTGCTGCGCGAGGCGGGCCGCAGCGCCGCCGGGTTCAAGAGCATCATCGCGTACCGCACCGGGCTGGCGGTGGAGCCGCCGACCCCCGCCGCCCTGGAGCGCGGCTTCCGCCAGGACCGCGAACGCGGCGGACGGGTGCAGGACAAGGCGCTGCTGGACGCCGCGCTGCTGCGCGGGCTACAGGTGGCCACCGACCTGGGGCTGCCGGTGCAGTTCCACACCGGCTACGGCGATCCGGACCTGGACATGCGGCTGGCCAGCCCGCTGCATCTCAGGGGCGTGATCGAGACGCCGGCCTTCCGGGACCTGCAGGTGGTGCTGCTGCACTGCTACCCCTACGTCCGCGAGGCCGGGTATCTGGCGAGCGTGTACCGGGGCGTGTACCTGGACCTGGGGCTGACCATTCCCTACACCAGCGTGTCGGCGATGCAGACGGCGCTGCACGAGGCGCTGCACCTCTCCCCCATCAGCAAGCTCCTGATCTCGACCGACGCGCAGCGGACCCCGGAACTGTACTGGCTGGCGGCCCGCTGGGCCCGGCGGACCATTGGGGCGGTGCTGAGCCAGACGGTGGCGCTCGGCGACCTGACGAAAGCGGAGGCCGACTGGGCCGCGTCCCGGCTGCTGTGGGACAACGCGGTGGAACTGTACCGGGCCCCTGTGGCTGAGGAGCAGGCCAGCCATACGCCCTGACGCCAGCCGGCAGGTCAGGGCCACTGCACCCGAATATGAGCCGGCTGTACAGTCTGTCAGGCGCTGTTTTATAAGATGAGCAGCATGGCATCCTCACGAACCCTCCATCTCCTGCTCGTGGATGACAGTGAGCAAGATCAGCTGCTGGTCACCAGCGTGCTTCAGCAGTTGAAGCCCGCGCCGGCATACCGGACGGTGCAGACCTGCGAGGAGGCGCTGGAGCTCCTGCGCAAGCTCTCGGAGGTGGGCGAGCCGCTGCCGGACCTGCTGCTCCTCGACCTGCATCTGCCGCGCATGAACGGCCCGGAGCTGCTGCAGTGTCTCAAGGCGGATCCCACGTTTGCGTCAATGCCGGTCATCGTGTTCAGCACGTCGGCCTCCGCGCGCGACATCCGTCAGTGCTATCTGGAGCGCAGCGCCGCCTACATGGTCAAGCCCATTGAGTTCACGCAGCTGGCCGAAGCGCTGGAATGCCTGGTCGCGTTCTGGGGCAACCCCGCGGTGCGGCTGCCCAGCCACGTCCAGCGCGCTCGGCCGGCTTCCACCGCCTGAGCAGTGTGGACCCCCGGCCAGGGTCCAGCGGGCGTGCGGACCACGGCTCCGGAGGAATGACCCTGACCACGTGGGGAAAGAAGCGGGGCCGGCAGGGACGTTCCCTGCCGGCCCCGCCCGCATTCCGTTGCTCAGGCGGGCGTGCTCTCCGGCTGCACCTTCACCGGGGTGCCCATGAACAGGTTGTTCAACGACTCGCTGAGCGTCGGGTGCGAGAACACTCCCTCCCGCAGCTGCGTGGCCGTCACGCCGCCCATCATTGCCACCTCCAGCACGCTCAGCACCTCCCCGCCATCCAGGCCCAGCACCGTCGCCCCCAGCAGCTGATCGGTATGGTCGTCCACCACCGCCTTCATCAGCCCGCGCGTCTCGTCGGTCTCGATGGCGCGCGCCACGCGGGCCATCGGCAGGGTGTAGATGCGCACCGGGCGGTTCTGCTTGCGCGCCTCGGTTTCGCTCAGCCCCACCCGCGCCAGCTGCGGATCGGTGAAGACGGTGTACGGCACCGGTCGGTCGGAGGTGGAGCGGACCTTCCCGTGCAGCAGCGCGTCACGCAGAATGCGGTAGTCGTCGTAGGAGATGTGGGTGAAGGCGGGGCCGCCCTTGACGTCGCCCAGCGCGTACACCCCCTCCGCCGTGGTCTGCAGGTGCCCGTCCACGACGATGTACCCGTGGTCGTTCACCTCGATGCCCGCCTCCGCCAGCCCCATGTCATCGGTGTTGGGGGTCCGGCCGGCCGCCACCAGCAGGTGCGAGCCGCGCAGGGTCTGCTCGCCGTCCTTTCCCTGCACCACCAGCTCGACGCCTGCATCGGTGCGCTGTGCCCTCAGCGCCTGGGTCTCCAGCATGAACGTCACGCCGTCCTGCTCCAACGCCTGCTGCAGGGCTTCCGCCACGTCCGGGTCCTCCCGCGCGGCGAGTCGCGGGCCGTGCTCGATGACCGTCACCCGCGACCCAAACCGCGCGAAGGCCTGCCCGAACTCCAGTCCGATGTACCCGCCGCCCAGGATCACCAGATGTTCCGGCAGCTCTTTCAGCGCCAGCAGGCTGGTGGAGTCCAGGGCCCCCACCTCGCGCAGGCCCGGCAGGTCCGGCCAGGTGGGCCGCGCTCCGGTGTTGAGAATCACCAGGGGGGCCTGCAGGTCCTGCTGGCGTCCGTCGGCCAGCGTGACCTGAATCTGGCGCGGGCCAGTGAAGCGGGCGCGGCCCATCAGCAGCTCGGCGCCGGAGCTGGTCAGGCTGTCGGTGCTGCCGGACCGGAACTGCTCGACCACCTGATCCTTGCGGCGCTGCACCTGCGCGAAATCCACGCTCACCTCGCCCGTATGCACGCCGTAGTCCTGGGACCGGCGCGCCAGGTAGGCCACCCGGGCGCTGGCGATCATGGTCTTGGTGGGGGTGCAGCCCTCATTCACGCAGGTGCCGCCCACATGGGCCTGTTCGATCACAGTGACGCGGCGTCCGCTGCTGGCCAGCGCGCTGGCCAGCGGCCCGCCCGCCTGACCGGCACCAATCACGATCACGTCGCGCACGGAGTTGCCGTCGGTGTTCCTGGTATCCATACCTGACCTTAAAGGTCCACGTGGCCGGCAGGTGTCTGGTGGACAACAGTCTGGAGTGCCGGGCGAGGCAACAGCGCCCACCCTGATCTCGCGCAAGATGGCCGCCGTCCGTGGCAGGATGCGGGCATGCCTGACCTCTCTTCCCCTTCCGGCTGTGCCCTGGTGACTGGAGCCTCACGCGGGCTCGGCCGCGCGATGGCGCTCCGGCTCGCCCAGGACGGCTGGCCGGTCGCCGTGAACTACGCCCATGACCACGACGGTGCCCGGCAGACCGTGCAGGACATTCTCCAGCAGGGCGGCCAGGCGCAGGCCTTCTGCTTCGACGTGACGGACGAGGCGGCAGTGGCCGCGGGCGTGGCCCAGATCCGGTCGGAACTCGGGCCGCTGCAGGTCCTGGTGAACAACGCCACCGGCCCCCAGCCCCTGGTGCCTCTGGAGCAGCAGACCTGGCAGCATCACCTTGACCAGCTGACGTTTTTCGTGAAAGCGCCGCTGCTCCTGCTGCAGGCCAGCCTGCCGGACCTGCGCGCCCTGCACGGCCGGGTAATTCACATCGGCAGCGAGGTGGTGGACCTGGGCAATCCGGAGTTCGGCCATTACGTGGCCGCGAAGGCAGCGATGGTGGGGCTGACGCGCTCGTGGGCCGTGGAACTGGGGCCGGCGGGCATCACGGTCAATCTGGTGGCGCCGGGATGGATTCCGGTGGAACGCCACGCCGAGACCGATCCTGACGCGCTGGCCGGGTATACCGCCGGCGTGCCGCTGGGGCGACAGGGCGAGCCGAAGGAGGTGGCGGCAATGGTGGCCTTCCTCGCGTCGCCCGGAGCCAGCTTCATCACGGGGCAAACGCTGGCGGTCAACGGGGGCAAGACGCTGGCCTGAGCCGGCTGGAGTAGGGCAGCTCCAGGCGAGCAACTGGCCAGGCGGACGATAGGCTCCAGTTATCCCGCCGGTCTGAGGCAACTTGCCCGAGCAATCCCACATGCTCAAGGCAAAAAAAAGACGTCCTCTGCGGACGTTGATAGAGAAAATATAGCGTCATATGCACCGGGTGTCAACCGCATGCAGGTCCCAGTAGTGGCTTTCTGTGGAGGACGGGTGTTCAATGAAGCATGAACGACCCGGTGTGCCCCAAGTGCAACGGCGTCCACATCGTCAAAAACGGGCATGCCCATACCGGCAGGCAGCGCTATCTCTGTCGTGCGTGCCGGTATCAGTTCACCCCAGACGGCACCTGGCACCGTATTGCTCCTGAACAAGTGGCTCAAGTGGACCTGCTGCTGACCGAACGCCTCTCCCACCGCGGCATCTGTCGTGTGGTCGGGGTCAGTCGGTCCTGGTTCCGACTCCACCTCAAACAGCTCAACAAGACCGTGCAGCACAGCATTCCCGAAGAACAACCACACCCAAAAAAAGCTTGAGCACTCCAGCACCAGCCGCGCTGGTGCTGGAGTGCGACGAATGATGCACGTTCGTGGGTCGTCAGGATCGTCGGCTCTGGATCTGGCTGGCGATGGACCGACGCAGCCGACGAATCGTCGGCTGCTGGTTCGGGCAACGCGACGCGCCAGGCGCGCTTGGCCTGTGGCAGAGCCTCTCCACACCGTACCTGGACGCGATCTGTCACACAGACCGCTTGGCCGTGTACAAGCAGGTGGTCTTCGGAGCGCTTCATCGCATCGGAGGAACCCAGCATATTGAGCGATTCAACGCCACACTTCGAGCCAAAGTGTCGTTCCTGGTGCGGAAAAGCTTGTCCTTCTGCCGTAAGCAGGCCAACCGCGAGCTTGTGGTCTGGCTCTTCATTCACCGCTATAACGCGTCATTACTCTGAACCCACGACCCAGGTCCCGGTGGCCACAGCAGTGCCTGATGTTCAGTCTCCGGTCTCGGCCAGCAGCGGCTCGGCCAGCGCCAGCACCCGTTTCGGATCCAGCACGCCCTTGAAGAACAGCACCCGCTCCCCGAAGTCCTGCACCCCCACCCCGGCCCGCTCCAGGTTCAGCCGCTCGCTGACCGCCACGATCACGTCGGTGCGCCCGGATCGGCGCAGCAGCTCGAACTTCTTGATCAGGTACTCCGGCCGCCAGTACCCCACGATTTCCAGCAGCACACTTCGCCCGTCCGGATGCACCAGCCGGAAGTCCGGAATGATCACGCCGCCCGGCACCGGCACCAGGTCCACCTCGCGCTCCAGCCGCCAGGGGCTGCCCAGCTTGTGAAACCGTTCCTCGAAACCGCTCTCCAGCGCGCTGTCGTGCTCCTTCGGCTCCGGATAGTGCGACACATAGCCGTCCTCGCTGGTCAGCTCAAAGGTCCACTCCTCGTCGGCCGGGTCCACCCAGGCCAGGTCGCGGCGCGGCTTCAGGGCGGCCGTCAGGTCCCATTTCGTCACGTGCAGCAGCGCCGGCAGGAATTTTGCAAGCGCCAGTCCGTAGCGGGTGGTGCCGCCGAACAGCGAGGTGGGGCCGTCCATCGTCAGGGTGAACCCCGTGTCGGCGTCGCCCTCCACCGTGACCATCAGCCCGAACAGCTTGGTGTACTTCAGCAGCTGCTTGTAGCGGGCCGGCTCGTTGCGCCGCGCCGTGATGATCAGGGAATAGGCGCGGTACAGCATGCCCTGGGCCTGAGCGAGGTTGAAGCGCGTGAGCAGCGCTTCCGGCTCCGGCGGTTCGAAGCGGGTCAGCAGCTGCTCGCCCGGCAGATCGGCGTACAGCAGCCGGTCGATTTCCTCCGGCGTCTGACCGAGGGTGGCCGCCACCTGCGCCAGCACCGCCCCGCGCCGCAGCCGGCTGGGCGGGTGCGCCTGCACCAGCTCGAAGACCCGGCTGCGCACGCTGGCGGGGTCGGTCAGGCTGCCGGTCTCGAACTCGCTGTGGTCGGTGGCCAGGATGTGCGCCAGGCCGCGCAGCACCCGGTAGTCGCTGCGTCCGGCTTCCAGCAGCTTCAGCTCATCTTCCAGCTGGGCGCGCTGACGACCCAGGCTGCTCTGGAAGGTCTGGATCAGCAGCTCCGTGAGCTGGCGGTTGCCGGGAGTGGGATTCAGGACCCGCGGCTGCACCAGCCCGGCTTTGACCCGGAACATCAGCAGGTCAGTCGGAAGCATTGACCTGCTCCCACACCTCGGCCGCCACGTCCGGCGCGGCGGCGGGGCGCCACTGGCCGCGCCGCTGCTGGCTGACCCGCTCCTCGCTGGTGCCTTCCGTGACCACCTCGTACAGCACCGCCTGTTTGCCCTCGGCCCGGCGCAGGATGCGGCCCAGCCGCTGGATGTGCTCGCGCTCGGTGGCGGTGCCGGACAGCACGATGGCCACGCTCGCCTCCGGCACGTCCACGCCCTCGTTCAGCACCCGGCTGGTCACCAGCACCCGGTACTCGCCACTGCGGAACCGCTGCAGCAGCGCGTGCCGCTCCTTGACCGGCGTCTGGTGCGTGATGGCCGGAATCAGGAAGTCGCGGCTGACCCGGTACACCGTGGCGTTGTCGTCGGTGAAGATCAGGGTGCGGTCGTGGGCGTGGCTGGCCAGCAGTTCCTCCAGCACCCGCAGCTTGCCTTCGGTGCCGTAGGCGAGGCTGCGCGCCTCGCGGTGCGCCAGCATGGCCCGCCGGCCTTCCGGCGAGCCGCTCTGCATCACAAACGCTTTCCAGCCGTCCAGCGAGCCGAGCCGGATGCCCGCCTTCGCCAGGAAGCGGTTGCGCGTCTCGATCAGCTCCTGGTAGTGCTGCTGCTCGTGGTCGCTCAGTCGCACCATCAGCTGCACTTCGCGGTAGTCGGCCAGCGTGTCGCCGCGCAGTTCGTCGGGGCGGCGCTGGTACACCACCGGCCCGATCAGGGTGTCCAGGTCGCGCTCGCGACCATCCGAGCGCTTGGGGGTGGCGGTCAGGCCCAGCCGGTACGGCGCCACGCTCAGTTCCGCGATGGCCCGCGTGAAGTCGCCAGGGAGGTGGTGCGCCTCGTCGAAGATGATCAGCGCATACCGGCCGCTCAGCTCCTCGGCGTGAATGGCAGCCGAGTCGTAGGTGCTGACCAGGATCGGGGTCTCGTCGCGGCTGCCGCCGCCCAGCAGGCCCACACTCGCGTCCGGGAAGGCACTCAGCAGGCCCGAATACCACTGGTGCAGCAGGTCCAGCGTCGGCACGCAGATCAGGGTGCTGCGTGGGGTGGCCTGCATGGCCAGCTGCGCCACCAGGGTCTTTCCGGCGCCGGTCGGGAGCACCACGGTCCCCTGGCGTCCGGCCCGTTTCCAGGCGGTGAGCGCTTCCTGCTGGTGCGGGTAGGGCGTGATGGTGCGGGCGAAGCGCAGCTCCAGCGGCTCAAAACTGGCGGCCTCGTCGCGGTACGCCACAAGGTGCCCGCGCAGCAGCTCCGAGACCTCGCGGTAGCTGCGCCCCGGCGCCCGGTAACTCTGGCTGCGCGCGTCCCAGGTAAAGAGGTGCCGCACCACCTCCGGCACCTCGCGCATCGTCAGGGTGCCCCGGTCGAGCCTGAGCACCGCGGTCATGTGCTCAGGGTACGGTGCCGTGCGTCAGGCACGGCACCCGCCCATCCTGAGCGAGTCTTAATCCGCCGCCTGATCACTGCCGGCTTCCGCCTGCCGCTGCTTGGCGGCCCGGTAGACGGTCGCGGCCTCACCCTCGGTCAGCCCGGCCAGGCTGCCCACCTCGAAGCCCAGCACCCGCGACGCGAACACCGAGTGGTCCAGCGTGCTGATGTCCGTCTGGCGCAGCGCAATGCCCAGCTGCTCGTGCAGGCCACGGGCCCGCTCCTCGCCGATGGGCGGCGGCCCCTCCTCGCCTCCGGTCACGCCGCTCAGGCCGCCGGGGGTGTACCCCACCACCTTCAGCGCCTGGAAGCGCGGCAGCTGCGGCGCGCCGCTCAGTACCGCCTCGGTCAGCCGCTGCAGTTCCGCCTGCGCCTCGCGGGTGATGAACCAGGTGTTGCCGTACTTCTCCACCTTGGCGCGCACCTGTGGGAAGCGGTACAGGAAGGCCCCGATGCCGTACTGCACGGCCGCCCGCTTGAGGGCGTCGCTGTAGAGGTCTTTGGTGTCGCTGTCGGCGCGGGGGCTGGGCTCCACGGTGCCCACGTCGCTGCGGGTCACGCCGCACACGGTCAGGCGGCATTCCAGCGCTGGAAAGCCCACCGTTACAGGGGGCAGGGCGTACTCGGTGCTCCACTGGCCCGGCACCACGTCGTCGAGGTGGGCCGCGACCGTACGGGCGTCCACGAACACCACCACGACAGCGTAGGTGTCACCCTGGTTCTCCTTCGGGTTGGCCTGCACCTTCCAGCGGATGTGCTCAGGCGCAAACGGCTGGCGCAGCTTGCGGACCACCGAGGCGTTCAGGGTGGTGGGGGTGGCGGTGCGGCTGGAGCGCGGCGCGGTCGCCGCAGGCGTCTTGGCAGTCATCGGTCTCCTTCCGGGGACTTCGCCCCTGGCACCGGGCATCCGGCGCGATAACCTATTCTACTCTATACGTAATTGGCAAATGTGCTTCAATTACTTGCAGAATGGATGCGCTTTCATGAGTGCTCTAGCATATTCATTAAAGTAAAGATGGACCTTTGCTTTAGCATCGCTTAAGCTACTGGGGATGGGTGCGATGTCTCCTACCCCCGACCGGCAGGCGGGCGCGGACGGGCAGTTTCGGCTGCTGGACGCGCTGCCGCAGATGGTCTGGCAGGCCAGCTGCAGCGGTGAACTGCGCTTTGCCAACCGGGCGTGGCAGCAGTACACCGGCCTGCACACCCTCCAGCCGGGGCTGGGGTTTGAGCAGGCACTGCACCCCGACGACCGCGAGGCGGCCCTGCAGGCGTGGCAGGCGTGCTGCGCCAGCGGCCAGCCCTTCGTGCAGGCCGTTCGGATGCTGCGGCCGGACGGCAGCGTCCGCTGGTTCGAAATCGAGGGGCGGGCGCTGCCGGAGGCGCTGTGGCTGTGCAGCTGCACCGACATTCACGAGCGGGTGGTGGCGGACGACTGGCAGCAGCAGACGCTGGCGGCCCTGCAGGCCCAGCACGACCGCGCCCGGCAGGACGCCCGCCAGGCCGAGGCGCTGCTGGCCCTGACCCGCCTGCTGGCCCACGCGTCCGATGAGGCGGAGGTGCTGCGGGTCCTGACCGACGAAGGCGTTTCGGCGGCCGGAGCCGCCATGGGAGCAACGGTGCTGGCCTCCGCGGATGGGCAGACGCTCGAATGGCTCAGCGGGCTGGGCGCCCCGGAGACCCTGATGCAGCGGCGAACGCAGGAGGTGCAGCAGAACATCCGGTTTCCATTGACCGAAGCCCTGTTGACCCGTGAACATGTGTACGTGTCCACGCGTGAGGAGCAGCTGGAGCGCTACCCCGCCTGCACCCTGGACGCCGCCGGGCTGCGGGTGGAAGCGTGCGCCGCCCTGCCGCTGCAGGTGGGCCAGCAGACCGGTGCCCTGGCACTGATGTTCCGCGAGGCGCAGGAGTTCTCACCGGAACAGCGACGGTTTCTGGAGGTGCTGGCCGGCCAGCTGGGGCAGGCACTGGAACGGGTGCGGCTGGCCCGCACTGAACGCGAACACCACCGGGCGACGGAACTGCGCGCGCAGCAGAGCGTTGCCGCGCTGAAGACGGTGATGGACAGCATTCCGCTGATCCTGTACGCCGTGGACCCGCACGGGCAGCTCACGGTGGTGGACGGTCAGGGACTTGCCGTGCTGGGCGTGAAGCAGGGGGACCTGGTGGGGCGCTCGTTGTGGGAGCTCGCCCACACCGTGCCGAAGATCGTCCAGCCGACCGAGCAGGCGCTGGCCGGCACCGCGGGGCAGCACACCTTCCAGATGGCCGGGCACGACTTTGAAGGCTGGTTTGTGCCGCAGCCCGGCAGCGGCGGCATGATCGGCGTGCTGCTGCCGATCACCGAGCGGGCCCAGGCGCAGCGCGATCTGCTGGAGGCCAACGAGCAGTTGCGGCGCAGCAACGCCGAGCTGGAACGCTTCGCCCACGTGGCGGCCCACGACCTGCAGGAGCCGCTGCGCACCGTCACCAGCTTTGCCGGGCTGCTGCACCGGCACTACGCCGGGCAGCTGGACAGCCGAGCCGACCGTTACCTGAACAACATGGTGGGAGGGGCCGAGCGCATGAAGCGGCTGGTGGACGATCTGCTGACCTATACGCGGCTCAGCCAGGACCAGCGTCCCCACATCCCCGTGGACCTGAATCAGGTGCTGCAGCACGCGCTGCGCCTGCTTCACGGCCCGCTTCAGGCCAGCGGCGCGTCGGTGCAGGCCGGTCCGCTGCCGCAGGTGCGCGGCGACCGCGCCCAGCTCACCACCCTGCTGTACCAGCTGATCGGCAATGCCCTGAAGTTCCGGGGAGCGGAGCCGCCGGTCATCCGGCTGAGTGCGGCTCGTCAGGGCGGTCAGTGGCAGCTGAGCGTCCACGACAACGGCCTGGGCATCGGCGCCGAGTACCGGGAACGCATCTTCGAGCTGTTCGAGCGGCTGCATACCCGCGAGCAGTACGACGGCAACGGCATGGGGCTGGCGGTCTGCCGCAAGATCGTGCAGCTGCACGGCGGAGAGATTCACGCCGAGGACGGCACGGGCGGCGAGGGCAGCACCTTCGTCTTCACGCTGCCCGCCACCTGAGGCGAGCCGGTACACTGAGGGCCACCATGACCGATATGACCTGTGCGGGGAGGCCCGCTTGATCCTGGTGGCGGGCAGCGCCAACGTGGACTTCCTGACGCCGGTGCCGCACATCCCCGCGCCCGGAGAGACGGTGCTGGGCGAGGGCTACAGCACCGCGCCGGGCGGCAAGGGCGCCAACCAGGCGGTGGCCGCCGGACGGATCGGCGGCGCGGTGGCGCTGCTGGCCGCGCTGGGCCAGGACGCCTTCGCGCCACTGCTGCGGGCCTCACTGCAGGCCAGCGGCGTACAGGACCTGACCGTGACGGTGGACGCGCCCACCGGAGCCGCCTTCATCAGCGTGGCGGCCGGGGGCGAGAACGCCATCACGGTGGCGAGCGGAGCCAACGCCCGGCTGGCCCCCGGTCACCTTCCCGCGCTGGACGGCGTGTCGTGGCTGGTGCTGCAGCTGGAGGTACCGCTGGAAACCAGTCTGGCCTACGCCCGGCAGGCCCGCGCCCGGGGCGCGTCGGTGCTGCTCAACGCCGCGCCGGCCCGGGCGCTGCCGGATGAGCTGCTGCGCTGCATCGACCTGCTGGTGGTCAATGAGGGAGAGCTGGAGGCGCTGGCCGGCGTGAGCGGCCCGGTCGAGACGCAGCTGGAAACGGTGAGGCAGCGCGGCCCCGGCACCGTGCTGGTCACGCTGGGCGAGCGTGGCAGCGTGGCGCTGGACCCCTCCGGACTGCAGCACTGCCCGGCCCATCCGGTGCAGGTGCAGGACACCACCGGAGCCGGCGACACCTATGTGGGTGTGCTGGCCGCCGCCCTGCACGACGGGAAGGCACTGGCCGAAGCGATGCGCCGGGCCTCGGTGGCCGCCGCGCTGGCCTGCACCCGCCCTGGCGCGCAGCCGAGCATGCCCACCCGCGCCGAACTGGACGCGGCGCTGGCCTGAAGGCCGCGCCGCTTCCGGAAAGGGCAGAGTTCAGGCGCGCAGCGCCGGGTCGTGCAGGATGCAGCGGGCAAAGTGGCCGCCGCCCAGGTCGTACATCTTTGGTAACCCCTCGTTGCACACCGGGCGAGCGTGGGGGCAGCGCGGCGCAAACGGACAGCCGGGCGGCAGGTGCGTCAGGTCGGGAATCTCGCCGCGCGCCTGCAGCTCGCTGCCCCTCAGGTCCGCGTCCGGATTCGGGGCCGCCTGTTTGAGCAGCTGGGTGTACGGGTGCTGTGGCGTCCCGATCACCTCACCCGCCGGCCCGATCTCCAGCAGGTGGCCGGTGTACATCACGGCCACCCGGTCACTCATGTAGCGCGCCCCGGCCAGGTCGTGGGTGATGAACAGCATGCTCAGCCCCTCCTGATCGCGCAGGTCCAGCAGCAGGTTCATGATGTCCAGCCGGATGCTGACGTCAAGCGCGCTGGTGGGCTCGTCGGCCAGGATCAGGCTCGGTTGCGCGGCCAGCGCCCGTGCGATCACCACCCGCTGCCGCTGCCCGCCCGACAGTTCGTGCGGCCGTTTGGAGGCGTAGCTGGCCCCGGGTGAGAGGCCCACCCGCTCCAGCAGGGCATTCACCTGCGCCTGCACGGCGCTGCCGCGCGCCAGCCCGTGGATTTTCAGCGGCCGGCCCACCTGATACCCCACCGTGTGCAGCGGGTTCAGGCTGGCGTAGGGGTCCTGAAAGATCATCTGCACCTGCCGGCGGTAGCGCCGCAGCGCCGCCGCGCCCATGCGGTCCGGGACCGGCTGGCCGGACAGCGCCACCGTGCCGGCGGTGGGCTCGTGCAGGTGCGCGATCAGGCGGGCGATGGTGCTCTTGCCGCTGCCGGACTCGCCCACCAGCCCCAGCACCTCGCCGCGCCGGATGCTGAACGACACGTCGTTCACGGCGGTGAGCCGGCGGGCGCTGCGGCCCACCGTGAAGTCCTTGCGCAGCTGCTGCACCTCCAGCGCGCTGGGCGGCGGCACCAGCCGCAGCGCCTCAGACGACGGAACGCTTGTCATAGACGGCCACCTCCTGGGCGGCGGGACTCTGAACGGTGGCGGGGCTGTGCAGGAAGCAGGCCACGCTGCGACCCGGCTCCAGCTCGGCGCGGGCCGGCTTCTGCACGTCGCAGGTGCCGGGCATGCGGCTGGGGCAGCGCTCAAAGAAGGGGCAGCCGGGCAGCGTCACGCTGAGGCTGGGCGGGCGGCCCGGAATGCCCTCGCGCCGCTCGCGCGGGCCGTCCAGCGGCGGGAACGCACTCATCAGCCGCCGGGTGTAGGGGTGCTTCGGCTCGGCGTACAGCTGGTGGGCGGGGGCCTCCTCCACCACCTCACCGGCATACATGATGGCGATGCGGTCACTCATCTCGACCAGCAGGCTGAGGTCGTGGGTGATGAACACCACCGCGATGCCCAGCCGCCGGCGCACCGCGTCGATCTCCTGCAGGATCTGGCGCTGCACCACCACGTCCAGCGCGGTGGTCGGCTCGTCCATCACGATCAGGCGCGGTTCCAGCGCCAGCGCGATGGCGATCACCACCCGCTGCTTCATGCCGCCCGAGAGCTGGTGCGGGTAGGCGTTCAGGTAGTCCTCGCGGATGCCCACCAGCGCGAACAGCTCCTTGGCCCGCGCCTCCAGTTGTGCCGGGTCCCGGACCCCATGCGCCTGCATCGCGTCGTACACCTGCTCGCGCACCTTCAGCACCGGGTTCAGGGCGTTCATGCTCGCCTGGAACACCAGGCTGTAGTCCTTCCAGCGCACCCGCCGCAGCTCCTCCGGCGACAGGGCCAGCAGGTCCTGACCGGCCAGCCGAGCCTCGCCGCCGAACACCACGCCCGGGGCGTCCAGCAGGCGGGTCGCGGCGAAGGCCAGCGTGCTCTTGCCGCACCCGGACTCACCGGCCAGCCCCAGGAACTCGCCCGGCTGCACGTCCAGGCTCACGTCGCGCACGGCCCGCACGTTGCCGTTCGGGGTCACGTAGCCGGCGTCCAGGTTGCGGATCGCCAGCAGCGCCTGACCCTCGGGGGCGGCTTTCACCGGCGCCGCGCTCTTTTTGCGCAGCACCCGGGTGGCCCGGCCCGCATGCACCACCTTGGGGTTGGTCACCTCGTCAATGCCGAAGTTGATCAGCGCGAATGCGGTGCCCAGCAGCGCGATGCACAGGCCCGGCACGGCAATCCACCACCACGCGCCCTGCAGCAGCGAGCCCTTGGCCTGCGCCCAGTACAGCATGGTGCCCCAGGTGACCTGCCCCACGTCGCCCAGGCCCAGGAACGCCAGGCTCGCCTCGCTCAGCACCGCGTACAGCGCGGTGCCGAAGAAGCTGGCGGCGATCAGACCGGCGAGGTTTGGGAGCATTTCCGAGAAGATGATCCGGCCCGCCCCTTCCCCGGAGGCGATGGCCGCCTGCACGAAGTCGCGGTTGCGCAGCGCCAGCGCCTGAGAGCGCAGCACCCGCGCGCCCCACGCCCAGCCGGTCAGACTGATCACCAGGATGATGGACCACACGCCGCCGCCGCGCAGGAAGGCGCTGGCGATGATCAGCAGCGGCAGCCCCGGCAGCACCAGGAACACGTTCAGCAGCACGTTGATCGCCTCGTCGGTGCGGCCCCCGAAGTAGGCGGCGGCCAGCCCCATGGCGGTGGCGATGGCCGTGGCGATCAGGCCGGCCGTGAAGCCGATCAGCAGCGTCAGGCGCGCGCCGTACACCAGCTGGGTCCAGATGTCCTGCCCGAGCGCCGTGGTGCCCAGCAGGTGTCCGGGAGCGCCGGGTTTCAGCCAGGTGCCGAACTCCTGCGAGGTGGGACTGTAACGGGACAGCAGCGGGGCCAGCAGGGCCAGCAGCAGCAGCACCAGCAGCAGGCCCAGGCCCGCCGACGCGCGCGGCGAACGCCGCAGGACGGCAAAGAGCCCGCTCATGCGCCCTTCCCGTCCCGCACGCGCGGGTCCAGAATCACGTACATCGCATCCACCACGAAGTTGGCGATCAACACTGCCAGCGCGATGAACAGGAAGATTGCCTGCATCAGCGGGTAGTCCAGGGTGGTGACCGCGTTGTACAGCTGCAGCCCCAGCCCCGGATACGAGAACACCGTCTCGGTCAGGATGGACCCGCCCACCACGAAGCCGAGCGCCATGCCGAAGGCCGTGAAGCTCGGCAGCAGGGCGTTTCTCAGCACGTAGCGGTTCAGCAGCCGCCGCTCGCTAAGGCCCTTGGCCCGCGCGAAGGCGATGTAGTCCTCGCTCATCACGCCCATCACGTTGTTGCGCATGGTGATCAGCCAGCCGCCCGCCGCCGTGATCACGATGGTGATGGCTGGCAGGGCCGCGTGACGCAGCATGGACAGCCACCACTCGCTGCTCAGCGGCGTGAGAAACGGGTCGAGGTTGCCGCTCAGCGGAAAGACGCTGCTCTTGAAGGCCAGCAGGTACAGCAGCAGCAGCGCCACCCAGAAGTACGGCATGCTGTTCAGGAAGAGGCCCAGCGGCGGCAGCGCGTCGGCCAGGCGTGTGCCGCGCCGCCACGCACTGTAGAGGCCCAGGGCGCTGCCCAGCAGGAACGAGATGATGGTGCACACGCCGATCAGCCCGATGGTCCACGGCGCGGCCTGCGCCACGATGTCCCACACCGGAGTGGGGAACTGCCCGATGGAGCGCCCGAAATCGCCACGCACGATCTTGCCCAGATAGGTGAAGTACTGGCTCAGGGCGCTGCTCTGGTCGTTGAGCCCGTAGGCGATCTTGAGGGCATCCACGGCGCTCGGGTCGAGCTTGCCCTGGTACTTCGCCATCATCGCGCCGATCGGATTTCCCGGCACCAGCCGGGGCAGGATGAAGTTGAGGGTCACGGCCACCCACAGCGTGAACAGCAGGAGGCCAAACTTGCGCAGCAGATACGGCATGGTGCACTCCAAGCACGGCGGGGGAGCCCCAGGAGGAGCCCCCCCGCCCATGAACAGGTCTTACTTGGGCTTGACGTTCAGGTACATCAGCCGCGCGCCCAGCTGGTCATCGGGCGAGCCGTCGTTGTACGGGTTCTCGTTGCTGGGGAAGCCGGTGAAGCGGCTGGTGTTGAACAGCGCGAAGTTCAGACGGTCGGTGAGCGGCATCCAGGGCATGTCCTTCATCACGGTGCTGATGACGGTGCCCATCAGCTGCTTCTGCTGGGCCGGGTCGCTGGTGGCACGGAAGCTGGCGAGCGCCTTGGTGACCACGGGGTTGGTGTACCGGCTGAGGTTCGAGGCGGCCGTCTTGCCGACCGGAGCGCTGAAGTCCGGCGCGAAGCTCTGGTAGTACAGGTAGTAGGGGTTCGGCCCGCCGCCCCAGCCCCAGCTGATGCCCATGTCGTAGGTGCCGCCCTGGAAGCCGCCCGAGTAGCTGCTCCAGGCCTGCTGGTCGATCTGGGTGCTGATGCCGACCTTCTTGAGATTCTCGCTGATGACCTGCCCCATGGTGATGAAGTCGGTCCAGCCGGCGCCCACCAGGATCTTGTAGGTGGGCAGCGGCTTGCCGTCCTTGCCCAGACGCACGCCCTGCGCGTTCTTCTTGTACCCGGCCTTGGTGAGCGCGGCGTCGGCGGCGGCCGGGTCGAACTTCACCTGCAGGCTCTTGGCGCTGGCCGGGAGCCACTGCTGCTGCTGCGCCGGAATCACGCCGCTGCTGTTGGCCGGCTGGGCCGCGCCCGCGTAGGCCTTCTGCGCCACGTCGGCGGTGTTGATCGCCTGCGACACGGCGCGGCGGAACGCCGGATCATTGAACGGCGCCTTGGCGGTGTTGTAGTACAGGTAGTTGTCGCCGGTCACCGGCCAGAAGTAGCTGTAGTTGGGTCCCTTGGACGCGTACTCGCCCTTGGGGTCCGAGATGCCGATGTAGCCGTAGTCGGCCTCACCCTTCAGCAGCTTGAGCAGCGCGGCGTCGTTGCTGTTGGTGGCGGTCCACACGATCGCGTCGATGTACGGCTGGCCCTTCATCCAGTAGTTCGGGTTCTTGAGCACCCGCAGCGCCTGCTGGCTGTAGGCGTCGAACACGAAGGGGCCGGTGCCGACCGGCTTGGCGTTGGTCTCGGTGACCGGGTCCTTGATGGTGCTCCAGATGTGCTGCGGCACGATCATCTGGTTGGCCACGTACTGGAAGATGGGGGTGTTGGGCGCGCTGAAGGTGAACACCACCGTGTTGTTGTTGGTGGCCTTCACGCTGGAGAGGCCGCTCTTCCACAGCCCGGAGGTGTCGATGGCCGGGTACTGCTTGATGTAGTTGAAGGTGAAGGCCACGTCCTGGGCGCTGAAGGCCTGCCCGTCGCTCCACTTCACGCCGTCGCGGGTGGTGAAGGTCAGGGTCTTGTTGTCCTTGCTCCAGCTGTACTTGGTGCCCAGCACCGGCGTGGCCTTGCCGTTCAGCGCGTTAACGTAGTACAGCGACTCGTAGATCACGCTGTTGGTGGGCAGCAGGTGCTGATCGCCCGGGGCGAAGGGGTTGAGGTTCTGGGCGCCCCACTGCGTCGAGCGCACGACGGTGAAGACGTTCTTCGGCTGCTGTGCGGCGGCGGTCACGGCCAGCACGGCGGTGGCAAGGGCGGTCAGTCGGAGCAGGGTACGGTTCATGCAGTCACCTCGGTCAAACGGAATCGGGCCGCGCTGGTGCGGAGGACGGGAAAGAGAGCGGCGCTCTGGCCCGCGGAACAGGGAAGGTCGCCCGCCGGGGGCCGCTGTTCACGGGGTCATGTGGCCCCCTTCATCGGCCGGACCGGGTCCGGCGGCTGAACCACACCGGGCGGCGCGGTGGAGTCGCGCACCACCAGGCTGGCCGGAAAGCGTGGGTGGGCCTGCTCCGGCACTTCCCGGCGGATCAGTGCGATCAGCAGCCGCGCCGCCGCCGCGCCCATCTCCTCCAGCGGCTGCCGGATGGTGGTCAGGGCCGGGCGGGTCAGCGAGGCCACCTGCACGTCGTCATAGCCGACCACCGAGAGGTCGTGCGGGACCCGCAGGCCCAGCTGCTCGGCGGCCCGCAGCACCCCGATGGCCGAGCGGTCGTTGGCGGCGAAGATGGCGGTGGGCCGCTCAGGCAGGCTCAGCAGGGTGCGGGCGGCCGCCTCACCCCCCGCCTCGGTGAAGGCGCCGTCCGCGATCAGGTGCGGCGGCAGGCCCACCCCGGCGGCGTTCAGCTCCTGCGCGAATCCATCCAGCCGGTCGCTGGCATCGTGGCGCGACACGGAGCTGAGGCCGCTCACGTGACCGATGTGACGGTGCCCCAGGTCCAGCAGGTGCTGGGCAGCCAGCCGTCCTCCCTGGCGGTCGTCCACGCTGACCGTGTAGGCGCCGGCACTGCCGACCGTGACGACCGGCACCGCCGGCCCGAAGACCGTCTGTTCGTCGGCGGCCGGAATGATCAACAGCACCCCGTCCACCAGCGTGCGCAGCAGCATCGCCCGCTCGCGCTCCACTCGCACGTTGTCGCTGGTGGTGAAGATGGCGAGGTCCAGGCCCGCCTGTTCCACCACGCGGCTGGCTCCGTGCAGCAGCTCGGTCACGTAGGGCCAGTTGATGCGCGGCGCGATCACGCCCAGCAGGTTCATGCGCCCGCCGGCCAGCACCCGGGCGGCGGCGTTGGCCACGTAGCCGCTCTGTTCGATGGCCTGCTGCACCCGCTGCCGGGTCTGCTCGGTCATGCCTTCGCGGTTGTTGATGACATTCGACACGGTCATCTTGGAGACGCCGGCCAGTCGGGCGACGTCGGCAAGTGAGACCGTTCTGGAGCCTGTCTCCTCCATCACGTGACCCTTCCTTTCCGGCTTTGCTTTACCGATAAAGTAAGGCACGGCCGGGCCACTGTCAACCGGCAGGCGCAGGCCGGAGCTTCTCTTGAACCCGGTTCAATTATCATGGCGGGGTGACGCTCCCCTCCCCCACCCGCCACGACGGCCCGGACGGCAGCCGCATCTACGCGTTTCCGGTGCGGGTCTTCGGCGACTTCACCGCCAACATCCACCTGCTGATCCACGGCGACTACCGCGCCCTGATCGACACCGGCAGCGGCAGCGAGCAGAGCAACCAGGACCTGCTGGCCGGCATGGCGGCCGTGCAGACGCAGTACGGCGAGCCGGTGGACTGGGCCGGGCTGTCCCGCATCGTGGTCACGCACGGCCACATTGACCACCACGGCGGCCTGGACCTGCTGCGGTCCCTGACCCCGGCCCCGGTGGCAGTGCATGAGCTGGACGCCCCGGTGCTGACCCGGCACCGCGAACGGCTGGCGCTGTCCCGGCGGGCGCTGCGCATCTTCCTGGCCACCGCCGGGCTGAATGCCGAGCAGCAGGCGGCCATGACCCGGCTGTACGGCTCGGCGCGCAGCACCTTTCAGGGCGGCCCGGTGGAGACCATCCTGCTGCACGGCGACCTGCTGGATGACCGGCTGGAGGTGCTGCACACCCCCGGCCACAGCCCGGGGCAGGTGTGCCTGCGGCTGGGCGACGTGCTGCTGAGCGCCGATCAGCTGCTGGCCCGCACCACCCCGCACCTCGCGCCGGAGAGCATCCTGCCCGGCACCGGCCTGAACCACTACCTGCATTCGCTGACGCTGCTGGAACGCCAGCCGGGGCTGCGGCTGGCGCTGGGTGGCCACGAGGAGCCGATGCCGGATGTCTACGACCGCATTCAGCAGATCCGCGACTCGCATCAGCGCAAGCTGGAACGCATCGTGGAGCTGTGCCGCGAGCCGCGCAGCATCGCCGAGGTGCGCGACCTGCTGTACCCACAGGTGCGCCACTACGACGTGCTGCTGTCGCTGCAGAAGGTGGGCGCGCTGATGGAGTACCTCAACCAGCGCGGCGACCTGCAGGTGGCCAATCTGGAGCCGCTGGAACAGGACCCGGCCGTGTTCCCCCTCTACGTAAGCTGAGCGCTACGGCTGCGCCTGCAGCGTCTCCAGCAGCCGCACTCCGTCCGGGCTGCCCAGGCCGGTGCAGGCGTCCCAGCCGGGCTGGGCGGTGTAGGCGCCGTTGCTGCCGTCGGTGATGTCGCGGATGGCCCCCAGCGGGTACAGCCGCGGATTCAGGAAGCCCAGCGTGCCCTTGCCGGACTGCTGCCGCGCCTGATTGAGCCGCGCCACCAGCCCGGCCCACAGCGGCGACACCGCGCTGGTGCCCCCGATAACGGTGTCCAGGCCGTCCACCCGCACCTGATAGCCGGTCTGCGGGTCGGCCACGCCCGACACGTCCGGCACGCCGCGCCCCACCCGCTGGCCGGGATTGGCCGAGACCGGCACGCCCGCTGCCCGCTGATAGTCCGGCAGGTCGAAGGTGTCGCTGACGCCGCCGCCGGTGGCGCCCGCACCGGGGCCGTTGTTCCAGACCACCTCGGCGGTGATGCGCTCACCCTCCACCGTCAGGCGGGTGCCGCCGCAGCCGGTGCAGGCGGGACTGGAGGCCGGGAAGTCGGTGTGGGCGCGGCCGTCCGCGGCGCGGTCGCTGGACCCGTCGTCGCCGGCGGCGGCCAGCACCGTGACCCCCAGCATGCCCGCCTCGGTGAAGGCGTCGGTCATGGCCTGCATCGCCTGTACGGTCCAGGCGTTCTCCGGCGCACCCCAGCTGATCGAGATGACGCTGGGCCGCCGCACCGAATCATGGACCGCGCGGGTGATGGCGTTCAGGAAGCCGGCGTCGGTGTTGGGCGCGAAGTACACCGCGATGTGCGCGCCCGGCGCCAGCGCGCCGGCCACCTCGATGTCCAGCATCACCTCGCCGTCCGCCCCATTCGGATCGCCGGTCGGCCGGTTGCGCGCGCCGTCCACCGACACCGCGCTCACCTTTGGCTGCGGCACGCCAAGCCGCTGAAAGTAGGCCTTCAGGTCGGCGGTGCGGTAGCCGCCCCCCAACTCGATGATGGCGATGGTCTGCCCGCGCCCATCCAGCTCCGGCGGAAAGTTATACACCTGGGCCAGCTGAAGCGGCGTAAAGCTCTGGGTCACGGCCTGCGGGTGGGCGATGCCCGGACCGGCGCCGGGATAGCGGAACTGCGGACGCGCCTGCGGCCGGTCGTCCAACCCGAAGATGCCCTGGATGATGCCGTCCAGGTCGGCCGGCACGCTCAGCTCGCCGCTGCGCCCCCGGAACTGCTGTCCCTGCCAGCGGTACAGCTGCAGCTGCACCGCGAAGGCCGCCTCCAGCTGCGCCACCGTGCCGCCCAGCACCACCGTGCGGCGCTCGGCACTGGCCTCCACCACCGTCAGCTGATGCTCATGGGCGAAGCGCTCCACCCGGTCCAGGTCATCCGGGGAGGTGCCGTAGGCCTGCGCGAAGTCGTGCCGGGTCATCGGCTCGGCGGTGGCGGCGCGGGCCGCAAACTGCTGGCGGCCACGCAGCCGCAGCGTCACCTGCAATTCTTCGGCCGGGTCCGGCTGCCCGACCTGTTCGGCCTGAGCCGGCACCTCACGCGCGCTGCCGGCCAGGGGAATACGCTGCTCATCTGAGGACATCGGGACCTCCTGGCCCCAGCATTTCCCGACCATTCATGAGTTTGCTCAGGCGCGCCGGCCGGACCCCTGGGCCGGGCTTCAGGACGGCTCAGACGGCTCCCATGCGCCTCGGCCCGCCGCGGATGGTAAGCCGACCTTCTATACAAGGGTGCGGCGGGGCACGTATAACCGGACCATGAGCGACGCAGAACAGGGCCAACAGTCCCAGCAGGACACCCACGGCACGGCCGTGGAAGGCGTGGGCACCCCCGCCGACCCGCGCATGGCGAGCGGCGAAGGCACCCAGACGCTGACCACCCGGCAGGGCCACCCGGTCTACGACAACCAGAACCTGCGCACGGTGGGCAGCCGTGGCCCGGTCACGCTGGAGAACTATCACTTCCTGGAGAAGATCAGCCACTTTGACCGGGAGCGGGTGCCGGAGCGGGTGGTGCACGCGCGTGGCGCGGGCGCCCACGGCGTGTTCGAGGCGTACGGGAAGGTGGGCGACGAGCCGGTGAGCCGGTACACCCGCGCCAAGCTGTTCCAGGAGCCGGGCAAGCAGACTCCGGTGTTCGTGCGCTTCTCCAGCGTGATCCACGGCGGCCACTCGCCCGAGACGCTGCGCGACCCGCGCGGCTTCGCGGTGAAGTTCTACACCGAGGACGGCAACTGGGACCTGGTGGGCAACAACCTCAAGGTCTTCTTTATCCGCGACGCGATGAAGTTCCCGGACCTGGTGCACGCCTTCAAGCCGGACCCGGTCACCAACCGTCAGGACGGCCAGCGCATCTTCGACTTCATCAGCCACACGCCCGAAGCGATGCACATGATCACCTGGCTGTTCTCGCCGTGGGGCATTCCGGCCAACTACCGCGAGATGCAGGGCTCGGGCGTCAACACCTACAAGTGGGTCAACAAGGACGGCGTGGGCGTGCTGGTCAAGTACCACTGGGTGCCGCAGCAGGGCGTGCGCAACCTGACCCAGGAACAGGCCGAGCAGATCCAGGCCAAGAACTTCAACCACGCCACCCAGGACCTCTTTGACCACATCAAGGCCGGCGAGTTCCCGAAGTGGGAGCTGTGCGTGCAGATCATGACGGACGGCGAGCACCCGGAGCTGGACTTTGATCCGCTGGACGACACCAAGATCTGGCCCGAGGAGCAGTTCCCGCTGCTGCCGGTGGGCATGATGACCCTCAACCGCAACCCGGAGAACTACTTCGCCGAGGTGGAGCAGGCGGCCTTCGGGACCGGCGTGCTGGTGGACGGTCTGGACTTCAGCGACGACAAGATGCTGCAGGGCCGCACCTTCAGCTACTCGGACACCCAGCGCTACCGGGTGGGCACCAACTACCTGCAGCTGCCGATCAACGCGCCCAGGAAGCACGTGGCCACCAACCAGCGCGACGGCCAGATGGCCCTGCGGGTGGACACTGCCCCCGGCCAGAACCCGCATGTGAACTACGAGCCGAGCGTGCTCAACGGCCTCACCGAGTCGGCCCCGGCCGGCGCTCCGCACGAGCCGTACGTGGAAGGCCGGCTGGTCCGCCAGAAGATCGAGCGCACCAACGACTTCCAGCAGGCGGGCGAACGCTACCGCCAGCACGAGCCGTGGGAACGCGACGACCTGATCAGCAACCTGGTGACGGCGCTGCAGCCGGCCGAGCGGGTCATTCAGGAGCGGATGGTGGCGCTCTTCACCCAGTGCGACCCGGACTACGGGCGCCGGGTGGCTGAGGGCCTGGCGCTGATTCCTCAGAAGGAACCGGTCGCGAACGACTGAGCAACGAGCGAGGGCGCCGCACCCCACAGGGGAGTGCGGCGCCCTCGCTTTGCCCCTACTTCAGCCAGATTGTCCGGACCGCACCACGCGATACCCACGGGTGAGGGCGAGTCCCTCCTGGCGCGGATTCTTCCCTTTCGGACGCCCTCCGTTCGGAAACTACGGCGTCGGCTACTGGCACACGCACTGGCACATACTGGCACAACCCGCGCCCGGGCAGCCCGCTGAGTGAACGGCTGAGCGAGCTCGCATGGTCTGTAGCTCCGCGCATCGAACTACACCATCAGCTATCCGGTGGCCGCGCACAGAGAAGCCTTCCGCGACAAGATTACTTCACAGGTACTGATGGATCGACTGCGCCGCTGCGCTGCAGTTGGTCGTCGACAAGAAGATCAGCGCCGAAGCACTCGAGGCCGCGGCCGTGAAGGCGCCTATCACCCCGGCGCTGTGCGACGCTGAAAACGAGCGTTGTGATCGGGCTGGTCCTCCTCAGTGCCGCTACCCTGCCGTGTGTGTAGACCACCGGCGAGGAGAGCGGCGAGACGTTCTTCAACCTGCCAAGCGTTAGCGACGCACCGCTCACCGAGCAGGACGCCCTGCGCCTTATCCCCGGGCGCGTCTGCCGCTCCCGCCTGCTTTCCAGGCGGTGCGCCGCGTGGCTGAAGACTTTCCGCCCAGCGATGCGGGTCGAGGTGCATACCGACAGGACGGCCCTGAGTCCTCCTCCGAGTACGGCATGAGCAGTTCAATTATCATGTCCTGCACGCGGCAGTAGAGCGTCTCCCCTGAGCTCAGCAGGGTGTGCGCGAACCAGCCAGTCATCAAGGCCAGATGCCCGCCGTGGTCGGCACTCCGGAGGATCCGTTTTTACCGGCATCGACCACGAGGAGCTGGAATGACGTTACATGCGTTCGTTTTCACCCGGAAAGCTCCGATTAAGAGCGTCCAAGGCCTGGTCCATTGCTGCAGCAGCGTGCTGGACTGCCTTGTGGGCTTCGGCCAGGTCGGCCCGGATCTCGTTCAGGCCCCGGGTGGGGAGGGCTGGTCTGGAGACGTACCGGCTCGGCTGCCACGAGTGGTCGTTCTCGGCAATCCGGGCCTGGGGGACCGATTCGTGGATGGCGGGCGATTCCGGGTCGTTCCGGGTGGCGATCAGGGTGGTCAGACGGTCGACCACCTCCGCGCTGAGGATGTGCTGCCGGCCGTCCCTGACGCCCAGCTGCGACGCGTCGACCATCAGGACGTCGTTGCCGGCGGCGACGGTGCTGGTCGGGCGGTCGAAGACGGTGAGCGCCACCGGAACATTCGCGCCGGTGTACAGCGCGCTCGGGAGGGCCACGACGGCCGTCAGCCAGCGGGCGACGTAGTCGTTGCGGATGTCCCGTTCGCTGCCGCTGCGAAAGAGGGGGCCGTGCGCCGTCGTGAACACCGCCCGGCCGCCGGGCGCCAGGGCCGCGAGGCCGTGCAGTATGAGCGGCCAGTCCGCGAAGCGCGGCAGCGTTCGCGCGGCGAGGAAGCGCGGATCGAGGTTCCAGTCGGTTCTGGGCCTCAGCGGGAGCCCGAAGGGCGGATCGGCGATCACCCGGTCGAAGGCGCCCGGTTCGGTCTGGGGGGCGGTGAGCACATCTCCGAGATGCAGGCTGAACCGGGTCAGCCCGTGCAGCTGCAGGTGGCAGGCGGCGACGATCAGGTTTTCCGGGCGGATGTCCTGGCCGACGAACTGCACGCTGTTCGGATCCAGGCCCTGCGCGGTGAGGCGGGCGGCCACGGCCAGCCAGGTGCCCCCGTACCCCAGCGCGAAGTCGAGGACGCGCATGCCCGGCCGGACGTCCAGCACGGCCGCGCTCAGCTGCGACAGGGTGCGTGGGGTGAGGTGGTCGGCGTCCCGCTGCGAACGGCTGGCCTGTTCGAGCAGCTCCGTGAAGGCCGCCGCGATCACCTGCCGGCCGGTGCCGTCCGGGCTGGACAGTTCGGTGCGCTGGATGCTGAGGTTGATCAGCGTGGACAGCTCGGAGAGCACCTCAGGCGGCAGCCCATGGTCGTGCAGCTGAATTGGGTGGTCCAGCCGGTCACCGAGCAGCGGCGCGAGGGCCGCTTCGATCTGCTGGAGCAGCGCGGCGCCGGTGGGGTGGTCTTCCGGGGCGGTGGACAGGGAGAAGTCCTGCGAGACGTGCAGCAGCGTGAGCGCGCCGATCAGCGGCGCGGCGTCATGCACCGTGAGGTAGCTGCGGATTCTCTGGAGCGCCGGGGTGAAGAGGTCGTTCGCGGCGGGCGGGGTCATCAGGAGGCCTCAGGGATCAGCGCGGACAGCCGGGCTTCGATCGCTTCTGTCTGCAGGGCGAGCACCGCGTCGACCGCGCGGCGGTAGTTGTCCCGGGCGGCAAACGCGGCCGCGTAGTCGGCCTGGCGCTGGAGCGAAGGCAGGTTGATCCGGACGTCCCGGAGGGTCGAGAGCGGGATGCTCTGGACGGCGGTGCCGCTGAACATCGGGGCCAGGTACCGGCGCATGGCGTCGGAGCGCAGCAGGCCGGCGATGAAGTGCGGGTCGGCGACGTCGGGGTTCACGGTCAGGACCATCAGGCCGTTGGTGGCGACCGCGTCGCCGATCTGCTCGGGCACGACGGCCGTTCGGACGTCACTGGTTCTCAGGGCGATCAGCACCTGACCGGGGCGGACGAGCGCGTCCCGGTTTTTGCGCAGGTCGAGGTGTTCACTGCGGCCCTGCTCGTCCGCGGCGTCCAGGCTGTCGAGATCGGTGACCTGTAAGAGGCGGACGCGGGGGGCGGTGGGGTCGACGTGGCGTTTGTACGTCAGGCCCTGGACCAGCACCCCGATCTCGGCGAGGGAAACGGTGGACACGTTCATACCGGACAGGTTCACACATCGGCCGAACGGTTGTCAAATTTCGCACATTGAGAATTGCACTTGATGTCAAGAGCAAAAAGCACTACAGTGTGGAGGTGACCCTGCCTGTCTCTGCCTCCCCTGCCACACCCCCAGACACGGCAGAGGCCCTGTCCGGACGCCTGCTGTTCGGCCCCGACAGCTGCCCGATGCCGCTGCTGCCGCCCGCCGCCGGGCTGGTCGACCTGGGCGCGTGGCTGGCCACCGACGCCACCCAGCCGGGCAGCACGCCACTGACGGTCGCGCTCGTCCCCGGCACCCGCCGCTTCGCCGCGCTGCTCGCCGCGCTGGGCGTGGTCGACGCCCTGAAACTGCGCCGCCCCGACTCCGGCCAGGTATTCGACACGCTCTACCAGGCCGGGCAGACGCTGAAACCTGGCGAAGAAGGCCCGCAGGCCCGCTGGCGCAATCGACGCCCACCCACCGAACACCGCAGAACACCTGAGGGCACCGAACACACCGGTCCCCTGATCGGCAGCTCGATCAACGCCCAGGGCGAGCGTCAGTTGAGCTTCCAGGTGTACGTGCGCCGCCGGGTCAAGACCCGCGGCGCACCCAGCCGGATCAAATGGACGCCCGGTGAGACGCACCACGTTCCCGAGCGCATGCGCGACGACATCCTCGCCACCGGCGAAGATGCCCTGGACGGCAGCGCCCTGCAGCAGCACCGCAGCCGCAGCCTGGGCATGAGCCCGTGGCGCGAAGCGCTGTTCTCCGGCGTCACGCCGTACGACTACACCTTCTACGACCGCCAGGACGTGCTGCTCATCGGCAGCGAAGCGGCGCTCACCCAGGAAGCCCGGCTGCCGCTGTACCTGCGTGGCCCGGACGGCGCCCTGCTGACCGGCTGCCCGCTCGAAGCGCTGCGGGCCCACCCCTGGGTGGACGGCGGCGGCCTCAACTGCGCCTTCCTTCCCGCCGTCAGCGACGCCGAACCAGACGCCTTGCTGGCCGCCACCGCCGAGCACACCGTCACGATCTTCGACGGAGGCCACGCCTACACGCGCTACGGCGCGCACCTGGGCGGCCACCACCTGGTGCTCCTCGACCCGGCCCGCCCCGGCTTCGAGGCGGGCGACAGCGCCCTGCGCGAGGCTTTCCGCGCGCGTCAGGACGACGCCGAACTCCCCGCCACCCTGGCTGAGCCGTGGCCGGGACGCGCCCTGGCCTTCCGGAGGTATGCATGACCGCCCACGACGTCAGCGCCGACCTCACCGCCGAATTCGGCCTGAGCCTGTGGATCGACACCTGCGCGGACACCCGCGCCGCACGCCTGCAGGTGCCGTTCCCCGCGCTGGCGGCGTTTGCCCGCCGGGTCTCCGCGCTGGGACAGGTGGCCGCGGCCTGCGGGCAGGACGACGTGTTCCTCCCCGCCCTGCGGCTGCTGCGCCGGGCGCGCTACCTGCTCGCCACCTCGCCGCTCTCCACCGGCCACCCGCTGCTGTGGCCGGACGCCGGCCTGGAGGACCTCAAGCGGCTGCGCCGGCTGCTCCCCGCCATGCACGAGGAAGCCGCGCCGCTGGCCGAGGAGCTGTGGACGCTGGTCACCGACCTGCGCCAGGCGGACGTCAGCCCGCTGAGCGTGGCCCTGAACGCCGAACTGACCCGCCTCTCGGCGCGGCCCCGCCCGCAGGTGATCCCCGGCATGCCCCGCCCGCAGGCCCGCTGGGCCCTGGTGATCCCCAACACCCCAGCCCTGCTCGCCTGCCAGGCCGACCTCGAGGCGCGCTGGCCTGAACTCGACCTGCTGCCGCCGGGAGAGCTGCGCCGCGACACGCCGGCGCCCAACGAAGCGCACCGCGACGTCGTCTACGAGGCGGTGTACATCTGCGGCAGCCTCGCCGCGCAGCACGTCCCCGCGTGGGTGCTGCACACGCCCCGGGCCGAGCAGACGGTGCTGCTGCAGTACGACTGGCTGTGGGACGACGAGCCGGGGTTCCCCCTGAGCGCCCTGAACGACCTGCTGGCCCCTGAGCCGCTCACGGTGCGCCCGGCGGCGCCGGATGCAGCCGCGCTGGCCGTGCCGCTGCCCCCACGTCGGCCACGCCCGAACCGGGGCCGCACCGAACTGCTGGACGCCGCGCAGGTCCACGACGAAGACGAAGAAGAAGACCCCACCAGGACCCATGCCGCTGAACCCACGGCACCCAGCGCCCCCGCAGAACACCGCCAAGGCCCCCGCGTTGCCCCAGTCCGGCTCGAACCGTGGGCCCCCGACTACAGCCAGGCGCGCGGCACGGCCGGCACCGGCGCCCACGGCGAGAGCACGGTCCCCGCGCGGCTGCTGATCCTCCAGGGCGGGCATCAGGGGCTGCTGGGCGTGTGGATGGAAACCGAGGGACGCGCCTACATCGTCGAAGCCGAAGACGGATCGGCCGTGTGCGACCTGCCGCTCGGCGAGGTCCGCGCCGGGCAGCACCTGGTGCTGCGCGAACGCGGGGACCTGCAGCTGATCCACGGTTACGCCGCCGCGCGCCACGGTGAAGCCTACGGCCTTGCCCGCGAGGTGCACCTCGACTTCAAACGCGACCTCCGGCGGGCCGCGGCACGCTACGCCACCCGGGACCTGGCGTGCGCGGTCCTGGCCAGCTTCGGCGCGGTCAGTGCCAACCCCCAGAACTTCTCCAACTGGTGCCGTGACGACAAGCTGCGCCCGCGCGAATGGGCGGACATGGCCGCGCTCGTGCGCTTCGCCGGGCGCCCGGAGCGCGACGCCCAGCCGCTGTGGGACAACGCCGACCAGCTGTGGACCTGGCACCGCGAGGCCGGACGGCAGGTCAGCGAGCTGCTGGAACAGGCAGTGGCCGGCGCGGACCTCGCGCCGCTGCGGCGAAGCGGCACCCAGCGCTTCACGCTCGGCGAAGAAGGGCACACCCTGGTTGCCTACCGCATCGAGGACGTCACCGCCGAACTCGCCGACGTCCCCCAGAGCCGGCTGGAAAAACCGTTCCGGACCGCGCTGTGAGGCCCACCCTCTACCCGCCCACCCTGCCCCCGGACACCGAGCAGCGTCTGGCCGGCGAAGCCCACATCTTCCGCCGGCTGGCGACGTGCGACCGCCCGTGGACGGTCCTGCACTCACTGGGGCTGCCGAACCACCCGCTGTTCGAACGCGGCGAGGCCGATTTTGTGGTGCTCGCACCGACGCTGGGCGTGGCGGTGCTGGAGATTAAAGGCCACGGGCAGGCCTGGATCGACCCGGACACCCGGCTGTGGCACCTGGGGTACGATCCGCCGCGGGCGCGCGGGCCGGTGCAGCAGGCGCACGAAGCGATGTACAGCGTCCGGGAACGGCTGCGCCGCCACGACCAGCGTTGGGGAAGCTTCCCCTACGCCACGCTGGTGCTGCTGCCGTTCGCCGAGCTGGACGGCGAAGGCGAATGGAAGCCCTGGGAGCTCGCCGATCGCCTCCGCCTGAAGGCCTGCGCCCTGCAGGACCTGATCGAAGGTGCCCTGCGCGGCGCCCGGGAAGGCGCGGGTGGCCGTCCAGACGTGAACGACGTCCGAGCGATGGCCGACGTGCTGCGCCCAGCCCTGGGACGAGCCCCGGACCTGGCCCACCGGCGCGCCGCTGAACTCGCGCGCGGCGAAGCGGAGCTGAAGGTGATCCTGGACGCGGCGTGGGACAACCCCCGGCTGCAGGTGCACGGACAGCCCGGCGCAGGCCGCGGCTGGCTGGTCCGCCACGCGGCTTCTCGCGCGGCGGAAGAAGGCCGCCGGGCGTTGATCGTCACCCCACCGGGCGCGCTGCTTCCACAAGCGCCCGAGGGGGTCACCGTGCAGTCGCTCGACCAGGCGCTGGAGGACGATGGCGCCTTCGACTGGCTGGGCATGGACCTCGGCGAGTCCGCCGCGCCACCGGAGGCTCTGGACACGCTGTTCTCCCGGCTTACCGGCGGCCCGAGCGGCGGCCGCTGGCTGTGCGCCGCGCCCGGTGATCTTCCCGGCGCCCCAGCGACACTGACGCTGCGTACCAACCGCCGGACCCTGCCGCGCCCGGCCGCCTTCGCCCACACCCTGGGGCGGCTGACCCCACCCTGGCCGGCCGTGCAGCGCCCCGACGACCTCGCCGAGGTCAGCTCGCGCTGGCCAGCGCCCGGAGACGACATCGGCGCGCTGGCCGAGCTGCTGAACGACCTGCGCGCCCTGGGCTTCGCGCCCGGTGAGATCGCCGTGCTGTCCGGCGCGCCGGCCCCGCAGAGCCTGGCCGCACGCGCGGCCGCCGCGGGACTGCCGCTCGCCCCCTGGGCACCGCAGTCCACCACCGTCGGCTTCGCGTCCATCCTCGACTACGCCCGCCTGGAAGCCCCGGCGGTGGTGCTCACCGACCTGCCCCACGGCCCGGAGCCGCAGGCGCACCTGCGGCTGGGCGCCACCCGCAGCGTCGGTCACCTGGCCGTGATCGCCGGCCCGACCTTTCTGACCACCTACCTCACCCCAGTGGAGACCCGATGACCCTGCCTGACCCCCGCTTCTTCCACCCGGACGGCACCCCCAATCACCTCAAAGGCCGCGACGAGGTCCTGCTTTCCCTGCGCCGCGAACTCGTCGGCCCGGACGACGGGCGGCGCGCCGCGCCGCTGGACACCGCCGCGCGCCCCACCCTGGAGATGGCCGACCTCGATCAGGCCTGGAAGGACCAGGCCACCGGCGCGGAAATCCTCACCCGCGCCTCGCCCACCCGCCAGTACGCCGTGGGCGTGCTGTACGCCCAGGACAGTGCGCTGGCGCCGGCACGAGGCGAACCCAACCCCGAGGCGGTGGCAGAGGAAGACGCCGACACGGACGACGACGCCGTGCCGGCGCTGGACCGCACCGAAGAGCAGGCGATGCGGCAGCTCGCAAAGGACGCCCGCGTCATCGAAGGACGAACCGGGCACGGCGAGGAACGCGTCACGGTCGACGAAGCGGGCGAGGACGACGCCACCACCGGAGCGGGCAGCCGCGGCCTGCAGGCTGCGCTGAGCCTGAGCTTCCTGGCCGAGCTCCCGCCCGGCTCGCGGCTGGAAGTGCGGCTGCCCGAGCGGCATCACCGCCTGGACATGCCGGTCAACGGTTACTACGAGCGCTTTCCGGTGAACCTGAAGTCGCAGGACCGCCGCACCGGGCAGCCGCGCATCACGACCCGCAACATGCACGTGCGCCGCCAGGCGAGCGCCTGCTGGACCCTGGACGCCGCGGCGCTCAGCGCCGACCTGGGACCGCACGTGGCCGCGCAGGTCGAAGGCGCGCAGACCGGGCCGCTGCGGCTGGACGTGCAGGCGCTCTCCCGGGTGAATCCGGACGCGCCGGGCACGCGGCTGATCACCGTCAGCGTGATCAACCGCACGCCGGTCACCGATGAACTCAGCCGCGACCGCGCGGCGCTGTACCAGACGCACCTCGAAGTGCGCGTGGTGAACGGCGCGGGCGAGGCGCTGCCGGCGGTGCTGCCGTACCCCGAGCCGCCGCGCACCGACCCGGAGCTGCAGTCCAACGCCCTGCTGTACCGCGACATGCCCGCCTTCGCCGCCGGGCGCGGCATCTCCGCCGAATGGAATGGGGTGGGCCAACAGGCAGACGGATGGCGTGCGAGCGTGCTGTACGGCGAAGCGCTGCCGTTCGTGGAAACCCCCTCGATCACCCCCGACGTGCTGGACGAGCACCGCTTTCCCTTCGCGGTGAGCATGCGCGAACTGGCCGGGCTGGACGGCACAGACGCCGGCCTGGGCACCCTCACGCGGGTGTGCGAGCTGTACAGCGATTGGATCGCCGCGCGCCGCCTCGACGTATCCGGCGTGCCGACGCACCTGCAGGACGCCGCTGAGCGGCACCTCGCGCAGTGCGAGCAGGCCCTGACGCGCATGCGCGAGGGCCTGGCGTTCCTGCAGGATCCCGCCTTCCCGCACGCCGCAACGGCGTTCCGGCTGGCGAACGAGGCGGTGCTGCTGCAGCAGCTGCGCGCCGCGCTGCCGCCGCGCGAACCGGCCGCCCTGACCGCGTCGCGCACCACCTGGGATCCGGCCGCGTACCCGGCCGTGACCGACCGGCCCGCCGGCCGAGACCTCGGGCAGTGGCGCGGCTTCCAGGTGGCGTTTCTGCTGCTCTCGCTGCCCTCAGCGGCCCTGGGCGACCACCCGGACCGCGACCTGGTCGACCTGATCTGGTTTCCCACCGGCGGCGGCAAGACCGAAGCCTACCTGGGCTTGACGGCCTTCACCACCTTCTACCGCCGCCTGCAGGAGCCGGGGGACAGCGGCGTGCAGGTGCTGATGCGCTACACCCTGCGGCTGCTCACCGCCCAGCAGTTCCAGCGCGCCACCAGCCTGCTGTGCGCCATGGAATACCTGCGCCAGCGCGAAGCGGGGCGCGGCCGCCTGAACCTGGGTGACGAGCCGTTCTCCGCCGGCATCTGGCTGGGCATGGACACCACCCCCAACACCCGCAAAGACGCGGTGCGCACCCTGCAGCTGATGAAGAACACCCAGACGCGCACGAAGATCGACAATCCGTTCGTGCTGCGCGCCTGCCCGTGGTGCGGCGCGGCGATGGGCGTCCGCCGCACGTCACCCCCCCACAAGGGCGGCACCGCCGGGCGCGTGGTGCTCGGCTACAGTGAGGCGCAGCACGGCCGCCAGAGCTGGGTGATGCTGCACTGCCCGGACGCCAGCTGCGCCTTTCACCACGCGCGCGGCGGCCTGCCGGTGTACGTCACCGACGAGGACATCTACATCCGCCGTCCGTCGCTGGTGATCGCCACGGTCGACAAGTTCGCGATGCTGGCCTTCACCCCCAAAGCCCGGGCGCTGTTCGGCCTGAACGAGCGCGGCGAGCGCGTCTGCTCGCCGCCCGGGCTGATCATCCAGGACGAGCTGCACCTGATCTCCGGACCGCTCGGCACCCTCAGCGGCGTGATGGAAGGGGTGATCGAGACGCTGTGCACCGAAGACCGCCCCGGCCGGGTCCCGGCGCGGCCCAAGATCGTGTGCTCGACCGCGACCATCCGTGCCTACGCCGATCAGATCAAAGGCCTGTACGCCCGGGTGAACCGGCACGGCGAGGGCCACGCCGCGCTGTTCCCCCCGCCGGGCCTGACGGCCGCCGATTCGTTCTTCGCCCGCTACGCGACCCTGCAGGAAGCGGATGGGCGCTACGGCGAGGACCCGGCCCCGGGACGCCTGTACGTCGGCATGCCCGGTCACGGCTACTCCTCGCTGCCGGCCGCGCAGGCCAAGGCGTACTCGGCGCTGCTGCACGCCCCGGTGGAGCTGCCGGAAGCGGCGCGCGATCCCTGGTGGACCCTGCTGGGCTTCTTCGGCTCGCTCAAGGAACTCGGCGGCGCGGTGACGATGCTGCGCGGGTACATGCAGCCGTACCTGCGCAGCCTCAGAAACCGCCGTGGCCTGCCCCCGCGCGACGGGCGCTACGTCAACAGCGTGCGTGAACTGACCGGGCGGCTGGACGCCGAGGAGGTGCCGGAGGTGATCGGGGCGCTGATGCAACGCTACGACACCGCGGCGCGCGGCTCGGCGCGGGCGATCGACGTGGCGCTGGCCAGTTCCATCATTGAGGTCGGCATCGACATTCCCCGGCTGAGCCTGATGTGCATCCTGACGCAGCCGAAGACGACCGCGCAGTACATCCAGGTGTCCGGCCGGGTGGGGCGGCGCTGGTGGGAGCGGCCCGGGCTGGTGCTCACGATCTACTCCAACACCCGCTCGCGCGACCGCTCGCACTACGAACGCTTCCGCAGCTACCACGAGCGGCTGTACGCGTTCGTGGAACCCACCTCGGTCACGCCGTTCTCCCCGCAGGCGATGGAACGCGCCCTCCACGGCGCGCTGGTGGCGTACGTGCGGCAGAAGGGCCCGATGGTCGAGCACGACGACGCGGCCTTGAGCCCCGAGCACTTCCCGGACCACCTGTTCGAGCGGTTCTCGCAGATGATGCTCGGGCGCATCGCCCGGGTCGACCCGGCGGAGCAGCCACGCATGGCGGCGCTGCTGGCCCGCAAGCGCGACAACTGGCTCAGCTGGGCCTACCAGGACTACGAAGGCGCGGGCGGCACGGTAGCGCTGCTGACCCGCGCCGGCAGTCACCTGGACGACGGCCAGAAACGGCGCACCTGGCAGACCATGACCTCGATGCGCACCGTCGACGCCCAGTGTCAGGGCGAAATCACCACCCTGCCGATCCTGGACGCCGACAGCGCCAGCGCCGAAGCGCGCGAAGGAGTCACCCCATGAGAGAAGCCCCCCTGCGCCGCGCGCAGCTGATCACCACCACCGGCGTCGGCGCGCTGACCGTCGACAAGCTCGGCCGCACCCTGGTGTGCGGCGGTCTGGACTACTGGTTCCGCCGCACCAGCGACCAGGGCACCACCGCGCGCAGCCTCGACGAGTTTCGGGTGCAGGAATGGCGCCTCGAGGCTCTGCTGGGCGTCGACACCTTCCGGCTGCCGCCCGACTACCGCACGCCGAACCACGCCGGCACCGTTCCCAACACCAAGCTGACGATTCCGCTGCTGCGCTTCCCCACCTGGCACGTGTGCACCAACGACACTTGCGGCTTCCTGAAGCGCAAACCGAAGACCGCCACCGAGCCCCGAGTGGACTGCCCAGAGTGCAACACCGTCATGCAGCAGGTGCGGGTGGTGATCGTCTGCGCGCGCGGGCACCTCACCGACTTCCCGTGGCACGAGTGGGTGCACCACAGCGCCCACCCGGCCTGCCCGCCGGACCGGCTGCGCCTGAAAACCCTGCCCGGCGGCGGCTTCGCCGACCTGCTGGTCAGCTGCGACCACTGCGACAGCAGCCGGTCGCTCGAAGGGGTGCTCGGCTGGGATGAGCGCGAAGAGGGCGGGTACGTCACCGTGCTGTCCACCCGGCTCTCCCCCATCCCGAATGAGGTCTTCCTCTGCCGCGGCGAGCGCGCGTGGTTCGGCGACGAAGTGCCGCGGCAGGGCTGTGACCAGCAGGTGTACGCCACGCTGACCGGCGCGTCCAACACCTACTACAGCGACACGGTCAGCGCGATCTACCTGCCGGAAGGCACCGCCGGCGTGGTCGACCCGGCGTTGATCGAAGCGCTGCGCGAACCGGTGCCGGCGCAGTTCATCACCATGGCCCGGCAGCTGTACGCCTCCGGCAACCTCAGCCTCACCCCCGCGATGGTCACCGACTCGATCGAAAGCACCCAGGCCAGCCTGGTGGCGCGCTACGGCCGTGCGGTCGTCGAGGACGTGGTCGGCAAGCTGATCCGCGGCGAGCACCTGGGGGCGCAGACGCCGGAAACCGAGCAGGACCTGCGCTACGGAGAATGCCAGGCACTGCGGCAGGCCCGGGAAGAGCCGGACCTGGTGGTGCAGCCGCGCGACCCGGCGCTGTACGGCGACGTGGGGGCGCTGTTCTCGAGCATCAACCTGGTGCCGAAGCTCCGCGAGACACGGGTGCTGACCGGCTTCACCCGCGGCACCACCCAGAGCGTGACGCGCCCCGATGAGCGCCGCGCGCTGATGTGGCGCGACTTTCACCCGGAGCGCGACAACTGGCTGCCGGCCAGCGTGACGTACGGCGAGGGCCTGTACCTGGAACTCAGCCCCGCGCTGCTGGACGAGGCGTGGCTCGCGCAGGCCAGCCAGCATCTGAAGCGCCTCGCCGAGCGGCACGATGACGCCCAGGAGCGTCACGGCGCTGCAGGTGGCCTGGCGACGCCCCGGCGGGTGCTGGTGCACACCTTCGCGCACCTGCTCATCAACACGCTGACCTTCCACTGCGGGTACTCGGCCGCCAGCCTGCGCGAACGGCTGTTCGTGAGTGACGAGCCGGGCCACGAGATGGCCGGCGTGCTGATCTACACCGCCTCGGGCGACGCCGAAGGCACCCTGGGCGGCCTGGTGCGCATGGGGGAACCCGGCCGGCTGGAAGGCCTGATCCGCACGGCCGTCGAGGAGGCCGCGTGGTGCGCCAACGACCCGGTGTGCCTGGAAGCCGGTCAGGGGGAGCAGCAGGGCCAGGGCACCGGCGGCATCAACCTCGCGGCCTGCCACGCCTGCGCGCACCTGCCGGAAACCAGCTGCGAGCTGTTCAACGCCCTGCTGGACCGCACCCTTGTGGTCGGCCGGCCGCGTGAGCGCGAGCTGGGCTTCTTCTCCCGCCTGCTGCGCTGGTAAGCGCCCCCAGGGCGGACCAGGATCGCAACGCGGCCCCAGGCCCCTCTGCGGGGGCCTGGGGCGAGTGCTGTTCGGAGGCCCGTATGTTTCGAGGGATCCGGGCGCTTCCGGTGCTGGCCGCCCGCCTGCCCGAAGGTGCCCTGGCCTCCGTCAGGGACGGTCTTCTGCTCACCAGGACCTTCCGGATGGGCCAAATTCTTCTGTACGCCCTGTGATGCAGGTCGGGCCGCGTGACCCGCGCGTTTCCCGCGCTGAGCGCCGCACCTAGACTGAGCGGAATGACCCCTTCCTCCCCTGCCCTGTGGTCCTGCCTGCCTGACCTGCCGCTCGCCTGGGACCGGCTGCCCGAGCACGGCGTGACCCTGCCGGACGGCACCGCCCTGCGGTGCACCCACGCCCCGGACGGCACAGGGTACCTGACCGTGACCCTGCACGAGTCTGAAAGTTTCGAGGAGCTGTACGACGGCCGCGGCGCGTACACCGAAGAGGAGCACGACGATCCGGACACGGTGGTCGAAGCACGCTGGACCGAAGCGCAGCGGGTGATGGACGCCCGGGTGGCCGAGGCGACGGCCGTGCTCGGGCCGCCGAGCGCCGATCCGGCCTCGAGTCTGTACCTCAACTGGCCGCTGCCGGGGCGGACCGTCTCGGTGGGGCTGTTCCAGGCGGACCGGGAGTGCCCGGTCGAAGTCTGCGTGTGTCTGCTGCCGCCCGGCCAGACGCCCGGCGGGCTGGGACTCTGAGCGCCCGGGAACGCCCGAGAAACGTGCGTTTCGACAAAATCCCGATTCGGGATTTTGTTCTATACTTATCTTCTGCACCACCGGGAGACCCATGGCTAAGAACGACGCACCCATTAAAATCATCGGCACCTCCGACAACGCCAGCGACAAGAACCGCGCCCTGATGGGCGCCATGGCGCAGATTGAAAAGAACTTCGGCAAGGGCGCCATCATGCGCCTGGGTGCCGAAAGCCGCCTCGACGTCCACAGCATCAGCACCGGCAGCCTCAGCCTCGACCTGGCGCTGGGCGTCGGCGGCATCGCCAAAGGCCGCATCACCGAGATCTACGGCCCCGAGTCCGGCGGCAAGACCACCCTGGCGCTCTCGATCATCGCGCAGTGCCAGAAGGCCGGCGGCACCGCCGCGTTCATCGACGCCGAGCACGCCCTCGACCCGGCGTACGCGCGCGCGCTCGGTGTGAACACCGACGAACTGCTCGTCAGCCAGCCGGACAACGGCGAGCAGGCGCTCGAAATCATGGAGCTGCTCGTGCGCAGCGGTGCGGTGGACATCGTGGTGGTCGACAGCGTCGCCGCCCTGACGCCCCGCGCGGAAATCGAAGGCGAGATGGGCGACAGCCTCCCCGGCCTGCAGGCCCGGCTGATGTCTCAAGCGCTGCGCAAGCTCGCCGGCGTGCTCAACAAGACCGACACCGCCGCCATCTTCATCAACCAGGTGCGCGAGAAGATCGGCGTGATGTACGGCAACCCCGAAACCACCACCGGCGGCAAGGCCCTCAAGTTCTACGCCACCATGCGCCTGGACGTGCGCAAGATCGGCCAGCCGAACAAGGAAGGCAACGAGGCCGTGTCGCACACCGTGAAGATCAAGGTCATCAAGAACAAGGTCGCGCCGCCCTTCAAGGAGGTCGAGCTGACCATCGGCTACGGCTCCGGCTTCGACCAGCTCTCGGACCTGGTGACGCTCGCGAGCGACTACGACATCATCAAGAAGGCCGGCAGCTTCTACAGCTACGGTGATGACCGGATCGGCCAGGGCAAGGACAAGGCCATCGCGTACATCAAGGAGCGCCCCGCGCTGGAAGACGAGATCCGCCAGCGCGTCACCGCGCGGATCCTCAGCAACCAGAACGAAGCGGCCACCGCCGTGCTCGGCGAACCGGCACTCAGCGAAGCCATCAACTGAACACAGCGAGACAGCGGGCGACCATCGTGGTCGCCCGCTTCGTTCTGCCGGCGCAGGCTCACTCGGAGCGAAGCAGCCGCGTCACGAGGGCGGCCGCCGCCTGCTGCTCGCCGGTGAGGTCCGAAGAGGCCGGAAGGTACCGGGTGCTGCGGCCGGTCCGCACGCCGACCTCGCATCCGGACCCGGCACGGCGGGGGTGCTGCGCCAGCGGCCGCAGCACCCGGAAGGCGCTCAGCAACCGCGGCTGTTTGGCCGCCGGGATGCCTTCGCTGTGCGACCCGAACTGCGCCCCGCCCCGCCTGGGCATGTGATACGAGCTGCGCTTGTACCAGCTGACGTCCACCTCGGTGTGAGAAACGCGCTGCCCGGCGTCCAGGGAACAGTCGACGACAAACGCGTCCGCCCCGGCGAACACGTCCTTCAGCGCCGGGTCCGGCGCGCAGGCGACCAGGGACGCGGTGAACAGCGCAGCGGCCACGAACGGACGAACAGCAGACAGCGGGTGGCTCAGGGACATGTCCCGAGTCTATGAAGGCCGTTCAGGGCGGCTCAGCGGTCCAGGTCTGAGGGGATGTGCCGCTCTGGGTGCTGCAATCGCACGAGCAGCGGGCGTTCGCGGCGGCCCAGCCGGAACGCCTCCACTGTCGCTCGCACGTACGCGTTGCCGATGTGCTCAGGGGCTGCCATCCGGCGTACGGCGCGCTACGCCACATGGCGGTGGTCGCTCCCGCCGGCCCGCACTACGATGTCCCTCAGAACAGCACCGAAGAAGGAGGTCCGCCGATGAACGATCTATCCACCGATTCCGCCCTGTCCGATCTATCTGACGATTCGCTCGCGGACCTTGCCTCCGCGCCGCGCGCCGGTCTGTAAAACCAAGCCCCTGTTCATCCATGCCAGACTGACGGAACCGGTATACGTGTCAGCCTCAGAAGCTGAATTTTGCGAGTTCGAATCTCGCGTCTGGTACCACCTGGATTCGTAGCGCAGTGGTCAGCGCACCCGGTTGTCAGCCGGGGGGTCGTGGGTTCAAGTCCCATCGGGTCCGCCAAAACACAGGTCCGGAACACCCTGTTCTGAACAGGGTGTTCCGGACCGTCTGCGGTTCGCCTCACTGAAAGCGGGGCAAGTCGCTACAGTACCCGCATGCGGCTGATCACCTCGAAACGCTACTCGGATGATTCCCGGCTGCTGCTGGAAGCCGCGCGGCAGCAGGGGTGGGACACGCTCCGGCTGCAGTCGAACACGGTTCCTCCGGAGGCGCTGGGCGCGGCCTGCTGCGTATACGCGGAAGGCTTCCTGGCCGAGCACCTCGCCGATCAGCTCGGCATTCACCTGCTGCGCCCGGCGAACGACGCGCTGGCCCGGCTCAGCCGGGCGTTGACCGCCAGGGCCATCACGTTCTGCACGGCAGCGGAGTTCCAGCCGCTGACCCGGCCGATGTTCGTCAAGCCTGCCGATCAGAAGCTGTTCGCGGCGGCGGTGTACCGCCCGGGTGAGGACATTCCAGGGCTGGAGACGCTGCTGCCGGACGATCCGATCCTGATCTCGGAGGTGGTGCACTTCACCCGGGAGTACCGCTTCTTCGTGCGGGACAGCACCGTGAGGACCGGCTCGATCTACTGGCACGGCGACCGGGTGCCGATGGTCGACGTCGGGTACGAAGGAGCCGGGGATGCGCTGTGGGACCAGGCGGCCGCGTTCGCGCAAGCGGTGTGCGCAGCCCATCCGCTTCTGCCACGCAGTTACGTTCTGGATGTCGGGCAGCTCGACTCGGGCGTCTGGGCGGTGATCGAGTTCAACCCGGTGTGGGCGTCGGGCATCTACGGCTGCTCGCCGAGCGCGGTGCTGGACTGCCTCGCCGTCGCCTCGACCACCCGGCCAGCACCCGGACCCTGACCTGTCCGCTGTCCCGTTCCATCATCCGGAAAGCAGCGCTCGACCGACATCCATCAGGCGGAGCACGGCCAGCACGCCCATCACCACCGAGCCATCTGGTCAGTCGTCAGTCGATGTCGGCGTCGAGCCGGCCATCCGCTGATTTGATGTCCCGTACGTCGGTTAGGGCTTGGCCGCCAATCTCGAACAACGGCGTGTTTATGATGACCCCCATGTTCTTCCCGCCCCAGGTAACGACCTTGCTGACCTGCTCCGGCTTGAACCGGTTACCGGGCACGTATGCGTGGCCGGCCGCATACGCCTTGATGAACCCGAGCAGCTCGACGCCCCAGGTGAAGGTCGTCTCGATCTCAGTCAGGTAAGGTTTCAGAGCGATGGGACGACTGTTGTACTCGATCACTGCAAGCCGCTCGGTGGGGCTTTCCTTATCTACAGAGGCGATGTAGTGGATAGCGTTCCTGGCCTTAACCGTCGCATTGAGCGACTGAACCTCAAAAGCACCCGAATAAGTGCGGTCGGAGTGCTTGAGCGCACCGTATTCGGCCCGCTGGCCGTCCCCGAGGTAATTTTCAAGGATGTGGTGGGCAAGGTCCAGAAATCCCTGCTGCTCGCTCGGGTCCTTGTAGATGGCCTGAGCGAGTGCCAGAAGATCCTTGAAGACGCCTGCACTCAGGTCCACCTTGGGGTTGGTGGTGGCATTGTAAAGATCCTCGGCCAGCGCATCGAGGTGGTTATTCCGATACCGGGTCAGCCAGAAGCCCACGGCGTTTGGCGCCTGAATGAAGGCGCACAGCAGGGCGCATAGGTACTCGCAGAGCTCGAGGTGATTCTGGCGCATAGCGCTCAGCGCGTGGTGACCGTTTTTTGAATCGAGCTGCGTCACGAAGGACCGGTGTTTAAACCGGTGATAGTCGAAACTGATTCCGGCGATGTATTCGGCGTTCACGATGTCCGGATCGACCTCGATCCACTTGAAGGGGGCTTTGCGATCGCCGACGAACACGCTGGTTACCGTGACCTGGCTGCTGGGTTCCAGCCTGGGAAATCCAAATCGATGCTGCATGTAAGATGCTACACGGTGCGCTTTCTGAGAGGGGAACATCTGCTGCAAGCCACGTTTCAGGCCGCGTCTGCATATCGCCACTGGCTTCACCGATCTGTGCCAGCGTGGTCCTGCTGAGCCTCCCTGTCGCGTGGAACGCCGCCGTGGGCCACGCCCGGTACCAGGCGCTGCCGGAGCGCACCATGGCCTTCAGCTGCAGAGCGGCGAGCGGGTGACGATCCCGCTGCGCCGGAAAGGGCTCAGCTGCCTGCTGCGCCAGCACCAGGGGCGCGTCATCCTGCGGCGCGGCGCGGACGAGCAGGTGATCCGCGCGGTTGACCTGCCACCGCAGGTGCGCCGCTCGGCGCTGCGTCTTCCAGACATTACCCTCGCCACGCTCCCCTGCTCGCCGCTGTTCGTCGGCGGACCCGCCTCGGACCTGCAGACCACCCGGCACGGCGAGACGCTGACGATCGACTTGGCGTTCCGCTGACACCAGCATCTCCGCACCGCCCCGGTATCCTGAGTCATGTCCTCGACCGCGGCTGCCGATGTTGCCCAAGACGCCCAGACCGTCCACTTGGAGCGCGACCCGGACGGCGTGTGGATCCTGACGCCAGGAGGCGACACGCTGTTCCCCCGGCACCTTCGGGAGCTGCACGAGCCGCTGGCCGTGTCCGGACGCTTCCTGCAGGCCATCGCTGACCTGCCCGGGGGCACCAGCGCAGTGTTCATCCTGACCTGCTGCAGCTGCGGAGACCCGGGGTGCGGCGGCATGAGCGCCCGGTCGCTCGGCATGGATCAGGACGGGCTGCTGCTGGATGTCTGGCCGACCATCCGGGGCCCCGGCGCCCCAGGCGCCGTGCGGCTGCGTCCTCCGGCCGGGGGGTTCACGGCGGTGCAGGAACTCAGCGCCGACTTCCTGGTCGACCCGCAGGACCTGCTGGTGGTGCAGGACCTGCAGGACATCCTGCTACTCAGCCGACCGGACGTGTACCGCCCGGTGCCCGGGTCCGCCCGGCTGCTCGAAGCCGCGCAGGGCCGCGTTCGCCCGAACATCGGCGGCTTTCCCGCCCAGGCGTTCCAGCTGGAGACGCCCGGCGAGCCGCCACGGTTCCTATCGCTGGCCGAAGCGCTGAGCGCCTGAACAGACACCGGAAGCGCAGGACTTACTCGCCCGGCACGGCCGGGCAGCTGCTGACCGCCTGCACCGTCGACCCGGTCGGCAGGGGCACCGTATTGAGCAGGAGGGTGCCGGAAGCATTCCTGGTCAGCAGGGTGCTGCACCGCACCGGCTTGTTCGGGGTGAAGATCAGGAAGGCTGGCCGTGGTGTCACGCCGAGCGTCGTGACGCTGTAGAGCAGCACCAGCCAGCTGGCCAGCGCCGAGATCCCGACACACCACCGCGAAATCCTCAGGTACCACCGGGTGGCCTTGATCGCCGCGACCGTATCCCGGAACAGCACTTCGTCCGGATCCCGACCGACCTCACCGCTCCGCAGGCGGCCCTGGGCGGCCAGCTGCGCGACGATCACGCCGATGCCGTACACCAGCAGCACCACGACCACCACCAGGCGACCAGAGACACCGGTGGACACCAGCGGCCCGAGCGTCTTGTCGGCCACGGTCAGGCCGAACACGCCGCCCAGGGCGATCAGCGTCGAAATCGACCCGGCCCATGTCGTGGCGGCCGCCTTGACGACCGTCAGTTCCGCTGCCACCAGCGTCTGCAGCGGCCCGTAATTGACCGGCCGCTCCGTCAGCGTCACGAGCCGGCTCCGCGCGGCGGCCGGACGTGAAACCTCGCGCCGCAGCCTTTGGTGCCCGGTGAGTGCGTGGACTCGCAGGCGCAGTCCCGGATCAGCACCACGTCCCCGGCAATCACCTGCGGGCCGGGCACCGTCTGCACCTGCACGGTGAAGGCCGCTGCCGGGTGCTCCGGCAGGTAGTACTCCACCTGGGTGCGGTCTCCGCAGCGGGGGCAGTCGAACGACTTGACGTACAGCTTGAAGCCCGCCGCCGGCTGCTGCCACGGCATTGCATTGATCGCGTGGTCCCACTCCGGGCGCTGCTCATGGGCGAACGGGACATCGTGATGCCCGTCCGGCTGCTCTGCTGGCCGGGCGGCCAGCCCTTCCCCGTCCTGTCCTGTCATCGAACCTCCACACCGGCGGGCAGCAGTCTTCAAAGCAGAAACAATGCGGAACGTGAGGAACATGTGCCGGTAATGAATCACTGTACCAGACGCCGGCCCGGTCAGGCAACCGCAGACCCTACCCTGCACGCGGTGAGACGCGGCAGGGCATGAACATCCGGCAGAGCACCCGACCTGCGTCTGAGTGCAGCAGCGGCTGGGGAGAATGCAGCCCATGCCCGTCTCCCCTCTTCCTGAAGCGCCCGCCCCCTGCGCGGTGATCGGCCTCGGCCCGGTCGGCCTGAGCCTCACCGCCCTGCTGGCTGCCCTCGGTCACCCGGTCTGGGCGGCCGAGCACGATCCGCTCCGCCGCGCGCAGCTGCTCGCCGGGCAGCTGCCGTTTCACGAACCCGGCCTTGGGGAGACGCTCGCACAGGTCTACACCCAGGTGCGGTACGTTCCCACCAGCCTGGACTTCCCGGGCGACGTGACCTGGGTGTACCTGTGCGTCGGCACGCCGGGCACGCCTGGCGGGGCGGTGGACCTCACGGCCCTCGACCGCGCCTGGGAGACGCTGTTGAGCCGGGCGGTGGTGCCGCCGTTCATCGTGCTGCGCAGCACCCTGCCGCTCGGCGCGGCCGAACGCTACCAGGCCGACCTGAGCCGACGGGCGCCCGGTGCCGTGCTGCTGTACCAGCCGGAGTTCCTGCAGGAAAGCCGGGCGATGACCGGGGTGTTCTTCCCGGACCGGCTGGTCATCGGCGGACCCACCGCGGCCGCACAACAGCTCGCGCAGCTGCAGCGCCCAGTCACCGAGGGCACCCTGCAGACACCGACGCTGACCCGCCCGCCCGGCTGGACCCCAGCGCCGGTGCAGCGGGTGAGCCTCACCGAGGCGACGCTGATCAAGCTGGCCACCAACGCCTTCCTGGCGATGAAGATCAGCTTCGCCAACGAAATCTCCGACCTCTGTGAGCACGCCGGCGCGGACATGCGGACCGTGTCCGCCGGGCTGGGCCTCGACCCGCGCATCGGCGCGGCGTTCCTCGATCCTCGAGTCCGGCCTCGGCTGGGGTAGCAGCTGCCTCGGCAAGGACCTGGGCGGCCTGACCCACCACGCCGAAACCGCCGGCCTGCCGGCGCCGCTGCTGGAAGCCACCCGGCGGGTCAACGAAGAGCGGACCAGCGCGGTGATCGGGCGCCTGCACCGCCACCACCCGGACCTGCAACCTCAGCTGTGTCCAGCCGCAAGACGCTGCGAACGGCACGACTAATCCACCTCAGACGTAAGTCCCCCGTTATCGTCGTCTTCCCGAACGCCCTATTCCTACCGATGTGCCGGGCAGGTCGCAGAAGCACACGCATGTGCGACGCTCGGGGCATATTGATAACACACTGCTCGCATCCGACGCCCTCCCCTCTTTCCGTTCCTCCGTCCGCCGCGGATCTCAAAGCCGCCCGGGCAGACTGGGACGACTACGAACGCCGCATTCACCGGCAGTCTTAGGGCCAGCACCGCCGGATCCTGCAGCAGCTGATGGTGTACCTGCGGTTCGTGTCGGCCAGGAACGCGGACTTCCCGGCGTTCCTGGCCGCGCCACTGACCGGCGTGGCGTTGTCGATTCCGTCGTCCCTGCCGATCTGGGGGCTGGGCGGGCACATCACCCGCGCGGAGCTGTTCCTGCGGCTGATTCAGCTGTTTCAGGCCGAGCCGGTCCGTCCGGACGCCCTGGAGCTGCCGGACGCGAAGGACATCGACCGGATGGACTTCTTCGCGATGCAGTCGGCGGTCATCTCCGAATGCCGGACCGGGGCGGTGGACGTGCTCGACAGCGCCGCGAGACTGGCCTCTGCCCCGCTGCGGCGGGTGCGGGAGCTGATTGACCTGCGGGCGTTCTGCCAGGCGGCGTTGATGCCGGTCATGGGGCAGCTGGAGATCGACCGGAACTACGGCCATACCCTCGCTGAGCCGCTGCGCATCACGTTCGACCATGACCTCGACCGGCTGCTGACGAGCCTCGACCCACACGGCCCCTACCGGGTGCTGTGGGAAGATCACCGCCACCGCGGGGTGATCCTCGCCAGAGGTGAACTCGCGATGGCCTGCAGCACGAACCTGGTCTCACCGTGGGTGCCGGGGCCGGAGCTCAGCCGGCTGCTCGGCTGCGCACCGTACACGCTCGGTTCCTGAACTTCCTTCTTCACGGCCCCCGATGCAACTCGGGGGCCGGTTCTTGCACCTGTCTAGCATCCTGCACCCCAGCTGAACGTCAGCTTCCAGGCATGGTGACTATATTGCGACATCGACACAGGTACCACCCTTCGGTGTGCGAGTCTGATTGCAGAGGTAACGTCCATGAGTATGAATGAAGAAAGGGCTCTTCGACCCCTTGAAATCGACGAAAAGTCGCAACAGGAGAAAATAGACCGAGCGTCCGACTACATGCGACGGTCCGACGGACATCCGATGGACGACATACTTGACACAAGAAGTCAAACAGGCCTCAAAAACCTGAATTTGGCTACCTTCCTTCGAGATAATCAAACACTGCATGACTTTGGCATGTCAGCAGAGAACGTAAAAGTCGATGTCCACTTCAGGGAACTGGACAAGAAGCTGATCGATGAGATCAATCGTGCCGACATCGTCGTTGGATCCGTGGCTTGGCTGACACACCTTGACATTCTTGAAGCGCTCTCAAAAAAGCGAGCGGTGTCGATTATCGTCCAGAAAGAAGACTTCCTCAGGCCAGACTCGAACCCGAGGTCAGGCTGGGAGCAAAAGCTACGGTCAGCCTACCGAAAATTGCGGTGGATGACCCGAGTGAATTCAGCGGTTGCACGAACAAAAGTCGGCGAAATCTATACGCAGGAAATAATCGACATCGCGGCAGTTCGGTGCCTCGGAATACACAATTCCGATAAAAAGTCCGCCATGCCAAGAGCACACAACAAGTTCCTGGTACTGTGCAGAAACATTCCTCTACCTGAAGATCCGGATCCAGAGGGCCCAAACGCCCGCGTGTTTCCTGCCGGTGACGAAGTAGGACACTTCGAGCCATATGCAGTCTGGACCGGGTCATTCAACTTCACGAACAACGGAACGAACTCACTCGAAAATGCTGTTGTATTGCACAGCAGAGAAGTCGCTGAAGCTTACTTCCAAGAGTGGGGGCAAATCGCCGCAATCTCCGAATCTTTGGACTGGACCAGCCCATGGGTAACCTCTGACCTTTGGCCAGCGACGTAAACGGAGCATCTGAGAGACCTGACCAACGGGCGCCTCATGCTTCGACCACCGCCTGGTACGGGCCCGTCCATTCCTGCTCGAACAGCGCGACGAAGGTCCCAGAGGGCTGCGAGCCACGCGCCAGCTGCTCCTGGCAGAAGACGTCCAGGTCAAGCCGTTGCTGCGTGGACAGCTCGTCTCGCCTAAGGGTGCTCATAGATTCCCGTAGTTTCTGAAGGATGTTCCGGCCTGGGTGCCGGGGCCAGCTGTCACGCGCACCGGTTCGTCCCTGCACCCTGCCGGCCGTGAAGCACCTTCAACAGCGTCGCTGAGCCTGCGCACAGCGGCGTGCACAGCACGTCTGTGCAGCACAGCAATCCATAGGCTTGACAGGGTTCCTCTCACATGTAAGATGACCTGAGACGCTAAGATTTGGCAAGGTGGTGAGAGATGAGCATGCACCGGAACGAGATCAGGACAATCGAGGATTTTGATCGTGAAGTCAGCGAGCTGCTCGCTCGACCCTCGATCGAAACCATCTCCGAAGCGACCAGAGCACAGGACAGGGCCAGCTTCGAGAACGCCCGGGCGCGTTCGATGAGCTACTTTCTCGGCGCGATGAAGGAAACCGTCCATCACTGACCACCGTCACCCCGCGCTGACGTGAACGGCCCACCCCTCCCACCCGGAGGGGTTTCGTGTTCCAGGCGAATGGAAAGCAGCGGTAGAATGGGCGTCAATGGCCTTCTACCCTTACCAGAACACCCACAGCTTCCCGGGCGACTTCACCAGTGGAATGAGTGCGTTCGAACGGAGGGAGCTGCTGAACGCCTGTGGGAAACGGCCGCTGGATACCCTGCAGCAGGCGCTCAAGACCATGACCGGCTGCGGGACGTTTCTTGAGTTCAAGCACCGCGTCGTCTCGCCGCACCGGATGATCGACCCGGACCTGTCTCTGGTGCTGATCACCGAGATCCGGTGGGACGGCACAGAACAAACGCTGTCGTTCCGGGCGCTGATGCGCGACGAAACGCAGTACAAGCTGATGGCCACCACAGGGCAGCTGATCTATCACGCGGCGACCGCTTCCAAAACCGTGAAGCACAACCTGATGTACGTCTCTCCGGACGAACGCGACGCCGAAGGACAGCTGATCAGGCCCATTCGCCGTCAGGGCCTGGCCTCCGTTGTCGCCCAGAGCCAGGAAGACGCTTGGGAAACCGCCGGATACCACGCCGTGACACTCACCGCCTCCGAGGCTGCTCCAGAAACCGTGAAGTTCGGTCCGCAGCAGCTCGCGGTCAAACGCTCGGATTTTAACGGGCGAGTGTTCTGGGCGAAACAGGGGTACGATTTTGACCCTCACCATTCCGCCACCGCACAGACGTACATCAGGAGCGCCTTTCGCCGGCTGATCGAAGACGCCAAAGCCAAGGGAGAACTGCCGGAGGCGTACGCGGACGCCGTCCTGGCACGGGTTCAGGACGTCCCACCCTGGGTGATCGAAGATGTCGTGGCCGAAACGCACGACGGAAAAGAACGGTGGCTCGGGCGCATGGCCCTGGACGGGCAAGACTGGGACGCCCGGAAAGAGCTGAATCCCAACGCAGACGGCGCACGCGCCGGACTGGAACGCCGGCTCGAGTCCCTCCGGAAGCACCCGCTCCGCTGAAGCGCAGCGATCCCAGCGGCACGTCACCAGCCTCCCCGGAGGGTCCGGCGAAGCTGACCGGGTCTGCTCGGCCTTCTTCCTCCTCATCCGCCCCCGCGGCACAGCGTCATGAGAACGCGGAGGACGGCCTGGCCGTCCTCCGCGCGTCAGCGCGTCGTTACAGGCTCTTCTTGAGGTCGCTGGCGATCTTGAAGGCGACCTTCTTGCCGGCGGGAATCTGGATCTTCTCGCTGGTGCCGGGGCGCACGCCCTGACGGGCGGCGGTCTCCCGGACGCTCAGCGTGCCGACGCCGGGCAGGCCGATCGTCTGGCCGCTCTTCAAGGCCTCGCCCATGATGTCGAGCCGCGCGCCGAGCGCGCCGACGGCGTCCTTCTTGCTCAGGCCGGCGCGGTCGCCGAGCATGTCGGTCAGCTCGGTCTTGCCCAGCTTGGTGCTGGCCGCCGGCGCCGCGGCCTTCGCGGCAGGGGCGGCCTTCTTGCTCAATTTTGTCATGAGTACACTCTGAAAGACATTCCATCTATGTCAACAGAGGGCTAGACACAGAATGCCATGCAGCACAGACCTGAGCTGCAATGAAAGACAGAAGACGCCCACTGACAGGGCCTTCTCGTTGATCCAGTGCTGGAGTGTGTGATCAACGAGCACGGACAAGGTTGCACGCCCTCCCGGCCGGATGCCCCCGTTAGCACAGAGGCGCCCGGCCTGAGGGCATCATCAGGGCGTCAAGTCAGCAGTGAGATACAGGACATCAGGCAGGGAATGGACGGCACCGACCGGGACGTGTGGAACACCGTGCTGCCGCTGACGCTTACTAGTCTGGCACTCGGCGCACCACCCTGCGCGTCAACTGGGTCCACGTCAACGGCTGGACACCGCCAGAGGCAGCTCCCCTCCAGCCCCACCGAGCCTCCAGCGAATAATCTCGACACCGAGAAGTTCAGGAGACGCGGCGAAACCAGAGCCTGGAGTACCCGTTACGCCTGCACAAGCTCCGGCGCGAGATACCGCTTCTGTTTTGGAAACACATCGATCAGACACGAGCAGCCGCTCCGGCTGCACTCGAGCATTTGACGACGGCCGTTCACAGTGGCCCGGGTCTTGAGCCGCATCGGTCCTTGCCCGCAGGTGGGACAGCGCCTGCCGATGGTGGCTTTCCCTTCCTCACCGGCACCGCAACGACAGCAGATGTTGTAGGTACTCTGACCGTCGGAGATCGGACTGTCACGGGAATCGATAATGTCATCACACAACCAGCAATCGGTGAGTTTGACCGGTATCGGGTGATGCTCACACGCGAATACTGTCACCGGAAATTTCGCCATGAACTTCGCGTATTTCTTTCTGGGATGCATGATTGTGCTGCACGTCTGGCAACGAAGCCGCGAGCGGATCTTGTTGAGCCGGTTCAACCAGCCGCCCAGGCGGCTAACGAGTTCCTCGTCGTTTCGCAGTTCCGGATAGAGCTCCTTCGGCTTCAGGCCTGCGTGGTGAAGGAGTTCCAGCACGCTCCACTGGGCGGGAGGCAAGGTGAGATTCGGCCTGATCCAGGCTGGGCCGTCGATCCTCATGATCGTCGGGGAGGCACCTCTGAGGTCCAGGGTGCAAGGTCCGCGCAACGTCGGACAATACGCGGCGTCGCTCATCCAACGGCTGCCTTCGCAGTGCGTGCAGCTGACCGCCTTGTTCCTGCAGGGCGGCACCAGGGGAGTGAAGTCGAGAGGGTCGGTGTTCAGATAAGCCCGGCTGGCCACCATGTCGAAGAGCCCGTCGAGTGCTGCCCGCGCCGAAACGCGGTCAGTGGCCTGGGCCACCGCGAGTGCCGTCACCACCTCACTCTTCCAGGGCACCGTCCTGACGCGGGCATCCCCGGCAACCAGCCAGGTGATGGCGACCCGGTACTGAATTTGCCAAGGAAGGTACTCCAAGACGCCCGCCCTGTCGGCAGCTCTGAGCAGCAGCACCATCGCCGCCTCGCCGTGAAGGTGCAGAAATTCCTGCATCCGGCGGAGCGCAGACGCATGCTCCTCGACTGCAGCAACAAGAATGGCGCAGAGCTGCCCTTGCAGGTCCAGCCGCGGATACAGCTTTTCATCAAGCGCCATCGGATGGTCGGCAAGATACGGCAGAGGCACCTGCGTGGTGAACACGTCCCGGAAGAAAACCTCCATCTCCAACTGGGTCGGCGCTCTGGAGAGGAAGGAGCGGTACAAGGCCTGGACCATGTCTTCACGCAACGGCTGATCGATCGGCAATGTCTGATCCAGCACCACCTGCGCCAGCCCATCATCGAGCGGGTGATCCTCCAGCCGCCCGATCGCCGCGCGCAGGAGGCCACACTGCCGTGCCTGCTCAGCAGCCACCCGTAGGCGCTCCTTGTTCGCGGCGTACACGGCATCCAGATGTGCTTTCTGACGTGCCGTCGCCTCCTGATGCTTCACTTCCCGCTCGTGCATCACCTTTCTATGGAACGCAAGCTTCTCAACCGTCAGCCATACCGGCAGTGTCTCCTGCCTGTTCCGCTGCCTGGTGCGTTTCCCGCGCCGTTCGCTGGTCCGATGAGAAGCACCATCAGTCATGACCATGCTCCCAATTCCTGAACTGACACGGGTGTAAACGAGACCCAGGGGGTGCCGAGACGTCTCCGTGGCTCATGCCGACCTTGATCCTGCGCAGACTGTGCGGGTGGCCAGCTTCTTCCTGAGGACGGCTGTCCAGGCGTGTTGACTGATGAGAGGGGCGTCCAGGGGCAAGGGCGTCATCGGCGCACATGATGTCCTCAGACGGGCTAAGAAGGCCATACGATTCCCGACAGACGCGCACTTGAGGCTCAGCCCCTGACGCCCGCTCAGCTCCTCAGCCGTCATGCTGCTGGTATCCACAGGTGTAGTGAGCTTGGTATTCGACTCCACCTCGACGCGCTGTGGGGCCTCCCAGCCGCCGAGTTTAGCAAGCAGGGCAACCATCGGCACAGCGTCATGCAGCTCCGAGCTCTGGCCCGGGCTTGAGCTGACTTTCTTGACTGCGAGACGCTGCTGAGCACTCATGCTTGTGATGTTCCGCAGGTTCAGGCTGCCAGAGACGAACTCCGCCACGTCCGGCATGGTGATCGTTAGCGCTGCCATGGCCTTCTTCGCTAGGGCGACCACGAACGGGTTTTAGCCGACGCCCTCCGCCTCGATTTGCTCGTCCACTAAGATGGCGATTCGAGCCGCGACTTTAGGGGGTGTTTAAGCAGCTGAGGATCCTGACTGTCGGCCGTCTGAGGGCTGTAGCCGGCGCACAGCGCATTCTGAGATGCGCCCGGACTCGACGTATTGGCGGGCGAACCGCTCCAGCATCAGGTTCGTGCGCGGGTCGGTGTTTGTCTTCCCGAGTGGGATGTTCGTCGTGCTGGCGTGGTTGTTGCTGGTATTCGCGGGCGAGTGGCCGTGGCAGCCTTTCCCTTCTGCTTTGGCGGCCATCGGCTCACCTCCTATGTCTATCTGTATGCTGAGCGGGTGGATCAAGAGCACTCGCTTGCCGTGGTCACAACTGATGCCGTCGGATGGCTTTTCAACCACATCATCTGGCCGTTCGACATTGTGTTTTCAGACCCGGGCTGGCCGTATGCCGGCCTGCCCTTCTGGGTGCTGGGACTGTGCGCTGTTGCCGCTATGTATGCAGCGGCAGGGGCGCTGATCTATGCGGTCGTCGGGGCGCTCCGCAAGCCGATCCTCGCCGGGTTCAAGCTGCTGGGCCTTCCCTACTTAGCCGCAGGGCTGCTGGCCTGTCTGATCACCTGGCACATGTCCGACTGCGTGAAGGCAAGCCCGCACTCCATCGCCGGATTCCTGATCTTGTTCCTGGGTGGTCTCTGGATGATGGCGGCACCCGCTCTACTGCTCATGGTCCTCGGCTTCCTGGTCTATTGCATGGCCCGCTACGCCGAGCATCGAAACGGTCCAAACCGCGATCAGAGTTTCCAGTTGTAATCAACCCGCTCACCTCCTGTGATTGAATTGCAGCGTGGCAAACGACACCGACACTGCGCTCTTAGACAGCTTCAAACACACTCTCGTCTCACTACTGCTCCAGCAGAACGGTCAGACTCTCGCGGGCATTCTGGTGGACAGTACGTTCACGTTTGAAACCGACGGCAACAACCACGAACAGATCATCGTGATCGAAGTGCCGGTCGCCTACTTCAGCTACTTCGGCGACGGACCTGATTTTCCGTTTGCTGCGACAACACGGGACGCGTTGGGAGAAATCGCCTTCGGCCATTTGACGGATTGGAATGGCGCCTTCTACCGGCCTGGTGTCCTGTTCAGGGTCCAGCTCGAGACGCCTGATCCTGCCTGGCAGGAGAAGGTCAAGGCCGTCCTTGCTGAGGGCGGTGTGACGAATCAGGCATTCGTGACTGATCTGATGTTCTCGCGCGCCACTCCAAAACGAGAAGTCATCACCTACAACGAGCTGAAGTTTGCCAGCCGGACTGAGGTGCGCATCGCGCAGGAGCTTGAGCGGAGAGGTGTGTTGTTCTTCCCCCTGGCGATCGCCGTGAAGGCGAAAACGGGCATACTCCACGAGGATCACCGCGAGGTTGACTTCCTGGTCTGCCAGAACGGTGTGTTCGGGATCCTGGAGATTTCAGGTCCCGCGCACACCGGGCGGTACGAGAAAGATGCCGAGAAGGCGAATTGGTTTAGAGAGGAAGGCATCCTGTGCGTTCAGCATTACACTGCTGAGAACGCCTGGGATAACACGACAGCGGTTATCGACAACTTCCTCGGGATCCTCGCTCAACACAAGCGGTGATTTGCAAAGCCATCGCGGCGCGACACTAGACTGCCGGCATGACGCTCTGGCATATCGAGACAACAGTTGAGGACGGTCCCCCCTGCGGTGACTGCGGCGGGCCAACGAAGATTCTGCGCGAGCCGAGGCAGCCCGATCAGCACTGCTGCATGTCTATGAGCCTGCCACCCTGCCGGGGAACCGAAGGCAACGAGGAGTTGCGCGCAAAAATCATTCGGCTCAGCGGTCTACTAGGTCGCTAGTCGATCCCTAATGCTGACCGGGTGCGCTGCTGCCGACGATGCGCTTCTGGTCCGCCCGGTGTGCTTACTCCCGTAGCTTCTCGGCACATCTCTCTTCTCTGACAACCTGTTGTGCCTGCCCGATGAGGCAGTTCTCTGCTGTGGTCAGGCTGAGCGCCTTTGCGACGCGCTTCAGCGTGTACTCCGCCCGCTCCTGTAGGACGGTTTCCGTGTCCGAGTACTGCCAGCGGGTCACGCGGGACCTCTCAGGTTCATAGCATAACTGCAAGCGCGACGCTGTGCGGGACGTATCACTGTTGCCCGGCGAGCGCCTCGGCCACGCCTGGCGCAAGTTCGAAGACGTGTCGGCCGAGGACACCTCCGCCGGACCAACCGCTGATCAACATGAGCTCCCCGTCCACCAACCGGAGGTCCAGGTACCCGCCGAAACGGTTGTGCGCCTCGATCAGAGACTGGCCGTAGTTCGGGCCCTCAACCCTCCATCCGCTCGGTTCTGCGGCCCGCTGCATCGCTTCTGCCAGCATCGCCCAGCGCTCAGCCCGACCATCAGGCGAGGAGAGCAGGCGCATCTCCAGTTCCAGCTCCGCCGTGAGTGCCGTGGTGATGGCCGTGCGAGCGCGGCGCTCCACACGCGGGAGGTCTTCCACAGCAAGGTCAACCTCGGTCGGCTGACGGTACCGGCGTGTGCGTATGGTCATACGTCCTCCCGCGGAACGCCGACCCAAGTACCATGCACGCTATTCGCTCGGGCCGCCAGCGTGAACCGCTGGCCTGACAGCATCCAGCTGAGGCGCTCGCCGAACAGCATCACGGTCGGTACCGCCCGCGCCCGGAGCTCATCGTCGGCGGCCATCAGCATCTTGCCGTGCAGATCGAGCAGCGCACGTGAGGTAACAGCGCAGTTCAGCCGGTGGCGCAGGCTGGCCGCAATGCGCTGGGCCTGGTTGCAGCGCTTCATGCTGCCTCACACAGGCCCTGTTGAAGCTCGGCGGCAAATTCCTCGAGGCGCAGCCAGACGTGCGCGCGCCAGGGCCGGAGCGGGCAGACCCACCAGGCCGAGCGGCTCCAGCGGTGCGCAATCATCTGCAGCGTGCCTGGGGCGGCATCGCGGATGGCCTGTTCTGTTCACGATTGAATCATGACAAGAGAATACATCTGACACGTACCGTAGAGCTTGACCTCCCAGTGCACGTTCAGCGATGGGTACACGAGATATGGGTTGTTTCCCCCACCGGCGTGCCGCTGACCACGGCGCGGGGTGACCGAGGCTGGTCAGTAGGTGCGCCAGTTGCAACTCACCCCGTTTTCGTTTTTGCCTTGAGTTCATCATCTGACGCCTTTCTCGCAGGTGCGACCGTGGAGGTGTCAAGCTGACACCCCTCATCGCGTATACCTTTCTTTTACACCTGAAGCGTCAAAACATTTGACACGCAAGACGTAAGTGTTTACGCTGGCGGTGTGCCTCTGCCTCCGGATCTGCCCAGCTGGCGCTCGACCCTGTCCGCCGCCCTGACCCGCGCTGAGGCGCTGGCCGCCGAACACCGCCTGCACATGCCGACCGAACGCCTTGCCCGCGACTGGCGCGCCGCCGACCTGCTCACCAAAGACGGACGGCAGTTCACCGGCCGTAACATCCTCGAACTGCTGCGCATCCGCCAGCTGCGCGAACAGGACCTACCGCTGCCGCTGATCCAGCAGGACCTGAAAACGAAAACCGACGAGGCCCTCTGGGACGCCCTGACCGGCGAAGCGCACTCCGCCCCCCCGCTGGCGGGCAGCGAAGCGTTCATCGACGAAACTGCCCGGCTGCTCGCCGCCGGGCTGCTGCGGCAGTTCAAGAACACCCAGAACGGATTGATCGTCGGCATCATCAGTGAGCTGCCGCGCGAACTCCGCCAGGCGCAAACCTGGCTGGCCCGGCTGGCCCTGCGCGCCGGCGAGGAAGACCGCTTCGCCGCGGTGCACCCGCTGATCCACATGTGCACCCGCCCGATGGGCGAGTGGGCCCCCGCACCGCTCGCCCATCACCCTGCGTACCGCGACCTGGTGCTCGTCGACCCGGACTACCTCGTCCCGACCGAGGAGTGCGACGCGCTCGCCGCCCAGGGCGGCCGGGTCGACGACCTGATCGAATCGAGGCTCCACCGCGCGCTGATGGACGCGCTGAGCACCCTGCCGGGCGACGAGCAGGCGGGGGCATACACCCTGATCCGGCGTTTCATCGCCGAGCAGCCGCTCGCCACCGCCGAGGAACTGCGGACACTGCTGCTCGACCCGCACCTGAACGCCCCGCTGAAAAGCCTGATCCACCAGTGCTACGAGCCGGTGCACCCCAGCGAACGCCGCGGGCCGCTGGTGGTCCGCTGCGCCTACTGCCGCGGGCCGATGCATCCGGATGGCCGCTGCCGCCTGGCGAGCTGCCGCGCCGCGCACCGCATCCCGAAGGCCGGCCCGGGCGTGCCGGCCGACACCGCCCGCGTCGCCCGGCCGGAACTGCTGCGCTACTGGGCTGACCCGGCCCTCGAGGAACTGCGCGTCTACCGTGAACTCACCGATTCCGGGCTGCGGGACGTGACGCTCTACCCGCACCTGGACCGCTGCGACGTCTCGGTCGGCGAGCACACCGGCGTGGACGTCAAAGACCACGCCAACCCCGCCCGGCTGGCCAAGACCCTGAGTGACAGCATCGGCGGGCTGAGCCACTACCGCCGGCGGATCCTGGCGGTGGCCGACCGCCGAGCCCGCGAGGACCAGTACATCGACCGGCTGGTGGAGAACCTCAGCGCCTCCACCCGCAGAACGCTGACGGTGCTCAGCGTCACCGACACCATTGCGCTCATCAAGGGAGCCCCGAATGCCTGAGCCGCGCCGCACCGCCCGTCCGACCGCGGTTCAGACCCATCGCAGAACCACGCAGGCCGCATCCTCCACCTCCGGGTTCTTCACCGGCTGGAACGGACAGGAACGCGTCCAGTGGGCCTGCACCCTGCTTGAGCAGCTCGGCGAGACCACCCTCGAAACGCTGCCGCTGCTGCTGTCCGGCATGCGCGTCACCGAACGCACCGTCCAGGCCCAGGGGCACGAGACCGCCTTGCGCAACCTCCGGCGCCGGACCGGGCACCTGCTCACCCCGCGCGCGGTGCGGGTGGCCGTCAAGGCGTTCCTGCGGGCAGTGGACAACGGCACCGCCGAGGCGTCGTTCCGCATCCATCCCGGCGATCTGAGCTTCACCCGCATTCCCGGGCACGAAGCGCGGATCGAAGAAGCCAGGACCATGCTGCACGCCCCGCCCGACCGCCCGCGCCAGAGTCTCAGTGTCGCCCCGCTCGGGGACCTGACCGCCCGGCTTCGGCACCGCACCGACCCTATCGACATTCCCCTTCGCCTGACGGACCTAGATCTGGAGCTGCCAAAGCAGCACGACCTGGAACGCACACCCACCCGGAATCTCACCGTCACCGTGGCGGAACTCGAAGCCACCGCCGACCGGCTCGACCTGCTCGACCAGGCGCCCGAGGCCACCTGGGACCGTGAGCACTGGCGGTCGCGCCTCGACAAGGTGATCAGCCTGCAGCGCGTGACGCCCGGCGGCCTCGCGCATACCGACACGCTCGATCTCACCGGATTGCAGCACCTGATCGGCCTGCCCGGCGCCGGCAAGACCACCCTGATCACCCTGCTGTGCGCCACCCTCGCGGCGCGGGGCCAGCGGGTGTCGGTGTTCTTCACCAGCATCGAAGTCGCCCGCGAGTACCTCGACCGGCTGCGCAACTACAACGTCGGCGCAGCGATGCTCGTCGGGCGCAGCGAAAGCACCCACCGCAAGCACGGCGAACGCCTCGCCGAGCTGATTGCCGCCGAAGGCAATGGCGGCTTCGGCCACACCATGGGCGCGGCGGACCTCTTCGCGCAGACCTGCCCGCTGCCGGCGTTCGCCGTGAACGAAAACGACGCCTGGGCCCGCTGGGCCCCGGAGGACGCCCCGCCGTGCGAGCACATCTACCGCCAGACCGAAAAGGGCAACACGGTCCAGCACCTGTGCCCGGTGTGGAGCCGCTGCGGGCGCATGAAAAACCACCGCGAGCTGGTCACCGCCAGCGTCTGGCTCGGCCACGTGCGCAGCGCCGACACGCCCGTCCCGGCACACACCACGCCCGAGCGGCTGCAGTACTTCGAGCTGATCGCCCGCACCTTCGACCTGGTGATCTTCGATGAGGTCGACGAGACGCAGAAGAAGCTCGACGAGCTCGGCGCGAACAGCCTGAAGCTCGGCGGCAGCCCCGACAGCATCCACGCCGAAGCGCAGAAGGTGACCACCCGCGCCTTGAACGGCAATCCGGCCGTCACCGACCGCCGGATGTACACCCACGCGCACGCCGCGAACAACTTCGAACGCCACCTGATCCGGCTGCACGAGGAGATCAGCACCTTCGAAGACCGCCACCAGGAAGACCTCAGCCTGGCGCTCGAGAACCGGCTGCTGACCACCAACTTCCTGATCCGCGTGGCGCTCAAGCACTTCAAGATCCACGCCAGCAGCGACCGCCGCAGCGGCATCTACGCCTTCTTCGACGGCGCGCTGTACGCCGCATACAACCCGGACCGGCCCCCGCCCTGCCCGGCGGTCGAAGACGCGCTGGGCCTCACGCGTGAGGAACTCCAGCAACGCTGGACCGCCCTGGTCGGCGCCCTGGGGCTGTACTGGACGCAGATGCAGCGCACCGACGACATCGAAGACGAGATGGACGCGGTCGCCGTGCAGTTCGCCCTGCTGCTCGCCCCGGAGCACCAGGCAGTGCTCGCCCCGATCGCCCGGCTGGCCGTCGCGGTCGGCTTCTCCATCGCTGCGTACCAGGAGCTGGTGCGGGCCACCCGCGCGCTCGCCGGGCACGACATCCTCCAGCAGGCGGTGCGCGCCAAGGCCAGTGCGGACCTCGACCTGATGGTCCCGCGGAACCTGCTCGGCACCTTCAGCAGCGTGCTGTACCGCCGCAAGGCCGAGGGCATCGGCTTCGACATCGAGTACCTGGTGCTCGACAGCACCCCAAGGATGCTGCTGCAGCGCCTGCACGAGGAAGGCACGAACGTGCTGCTGACGAGCGCCACCTCCTGGCTGCCGGACGCCTCGGCCTACCACGTGAACGTCCCGCCGAGTTACGTGCTGCGCCCGAAAGCGCAGGACAACACCCGCATCACCCTGAAATTCCGGCCGGTCACCGACCCGCAGCGAAACGAACCGGTGCGCATCAGCGGCACCGGCGTGCACATGAACGCCAACCTCCGGACGGTCGTGCGGGACCTCGCCCGGCCCGACCAGGGCGGCGGCCTGAGCAAACTCGAGCTGTCCATCCGCGCCAGCCGCACCGCGAACGGCCGCACCCGCAAGGCGGCTTTGATCGTCAACTCGTACGATCAGGTCACCGAAGTGATCCGCGAGATCGCCCGGGTCAACCCGAAGCTCGCCGAGCGCGCCCGTGGGGTGCAGCGCGCCAAACCGGACGCCGCTCCGCCCGGCGAGCGCTACGTGCTGCGCGGGCAGGTCGAAAGCCTCGGGCATCAGGACGACGTGGACGTGATCGTCTTCCCGGTCACCGCCCTGGGCCGCGGGGTGAACATCGTCTTCCACACCGACGACAAGGACGATACGGACAATGGCGTGGCCGCGATCGGCACGCTGTACTTCCTGATCCGCCCGCACCCGGTGGTCGGGGACCTGACCCTGATGCTCTCGCGCATCGCCCGCGACACCGAAGCGTTCGACCAGAGCAGCGCCGCCGGGCAGACGCTCGAAGCGCTCAGCGCCGCCCAGCGCCGCGCCCGGGGTGAGTTGTTCGGCAGCGTCATGCGCCTGCTGGCCCGGCCGATGAGCGCCAGCATGCTGCCGTCGGAGTTTGTGCGGCCGTTCGCGGCGAACCTGCTGATCCCGGTGGTGCAGACGATCGGCCGCGCCATCCGCCGCAGCCAGCCGGCTGAAGTGCACTTCGTCGACGCCGCCTGGGCGCCGAAAAGTGCCGCGGGGCAGACGGACGATGAGCGCAGCAGCGTGCTCGTCGGCATGCAACACCTGCTGCGCTCGCTGGTCGGTTCGACCGACCCGGGCCAGCGGGACATCTTCCAGGCGCTGTACGGCCCGTTCGCCGACGCGTTCGCGGACATCGACGGCCTCGGACCCGGCGGGGGCCTCGCCCCCGAGGACGACGAAGACGACCGCTACCTCAGCGGGTTCGACGACGAAGGCTGAACCGCCCGCTGCCAGACGCCCCACCCACGCTCCCCTTCCCGCACCCTGGAGGCCCCATGCCGAAACGCACCGCCACGCCCGCCGCACCTGTCGTCCTGAAGCCCATGGCCTTCGCCTTCGAGCACACCCAAGGGCAGATTCACCTCGCCACCGAAGTCGCCTGGACACCGGAAGCGCACATGCTGGTGAAGTCGATGAGCAGCGACCTGTACACGACGCAGAAGAAAAACCTGCCGACCCAGGACCTGCGGATGACCCTGCAGATCCGCGATGCAGGCGTGATCCGCACCGACACCTCGCTCGGCACGAAAGACAGCAGCACCGTGGCGTTCACCCGCACAGACGTAACCGGAGCCACCGCCGCGGCGAACGCGGCCGCCGCCGACTGGGCCCTGGGGACCCTCATGCCGCTGGTTGAGCCACCGGACCCGCAGGGGAAGCTGATGCCCGGGCGCGCCTCGGAACTGCGCAAGCTGGCATTGAACGGAAAGGCCATGCGGGCCAGAGAGGAACGCATGGCGGTGCTGTCCTGGGAGACCAACCGGCAGACCGGGACCGCGAAAGTGCCGTACGGCAGCCGGCAGTACGCCGCGCTCGCCGATCACGTCGCTGACCTGATCGAAGGGCACGAGATCTACCCGGGGCGCGGCCCGATGCGCCGCGCCATCCGCCGGGACCTCACCTCAAACGAGGTGGACCTGATGACCGACGTGATCACCCTGCCGCACGAGCGCGGGTACGACGTGCGCTTCAGCCTGGGCCTGACAGTCAGCGTCGAAACGTACCCCGGCCGGAAGCTGCCGATCATCAAGCTGCACCACCGGAAGTTCGTCTGGGCCCGCACGCCCACCGCCGGGCGCGAGAAACTCAGCGGGTACGTGCTGCCCGGTAGGGAAGCGCGGGCGCTGCGGTTCGAGCTGAGCAAGGACCTTGAACTCGGCCGGGACTATGCCCTGCTTGCGGACACCTACGGCCTGCCGAACCTCACCAGCGCTCAGCACCTCGCGATGACCGGCGTGTACGGCGAGCACTGGGTGATGATCACCCACAAAAACGGCCGGGCCGAGACCGAAGCGGCCATGACCGGCGTGACGGACCTGGACCGCCGTGACTCGTTCGCCCGCGTGGCTGATCTGGTGGCGCCGTTCGGCTTAACGCCCTGGACCGGCCTGCAGCGGATCGAGACCACCTCCCGCAGCGAAACGGACCTCGACGGCGGCTGGGCCGGTGCGTTCGGAACGAAGAAGAAAAAGGTCAAGTCGAAGAAGGCCCCGTCCCTGTTCGGCGAACCGGCGGAGACGGACACCACGCCCGAAGCGGTCGATCCGAAAAAAGCCGCGACGGCGCTGAGGACCCAGCAGGACAAGCTCAGTGAATGGGCCACGCGGATGCAGGCGAACATCGATGCGCATTACGGCGGCACGCACCAGATCGTGATTGCCTACGGCAAGAACCTTCACGATCAGGCCGCTGAGGCGGAACGGATCCTGCGGACCGTGCTGAAATCCGGCGCAACCATCCTCCTCAAGCGTCTGCCCGACGCGGTGCACGGTCGGATGAGGGACCTCCCGGGCGAGGAGCTGTCCAAACCCGGCGAACGGGCGAAGGTGCGCGCCCAGGCCTGGAAGCCGTTCATCGACATCCTCAATGCCCACCAGAAAGCCCACCCTGAAGCACCGATTCAGAGCGTGCTGATCCTCGCGGACCGCTGGTACGACGGAGTGCACGACGACGTGATCAACAAACGCGTCGCCCGCACCACCCTGAACGCCGCGCTCGGCGTGACGGTGCAGTACCTGCTGCCGATCCGCACCCGCCGCGGCACCAGCGTCCCAGACGAGGACGCCATGAATGACTTCCGAATGCGCACCATGAACGCCTGGCGGGACCTGGCCTGGAAGGGCCTCGGGAAGATGGACGGCATCGAAGAGAAATCCAGAGAGCTGATCGGCACCGCCGACCGGCCGGTGCTGGGCCTCGGCATCATCCGCGTGAACCGCAAGAAGCGCAACAAGAACGACGCGAGCTTCGTGCCGTACGCCATCGAACTCGACCCGGTCACCGGGGCGTGCTCCGGCGCGGTGCTGCTCGGCAAGGGCGACAGCGATCCCACGCCCACCGCGTTCCTGCCGCTGCCGCAGCTGCTCCGCGCGCTCAGCGAATACGGCCCAAGCATCCTCGCACGCGAAAAGAAAGCGTCCGAGACCAACAAGGCCCGGCAGGCGGCCACGCAGAAGTTCATGGCGAATATCCTGATCGAACGCACCAAGGTCCACCCGAGGCTGATCGTGCTCGCCGACGCCGAAACGCTGAACGGCAACTGGTCGTGGCTCAACGACGCGAACGTCAACCCGAACGACATCACCCTCGCCGGGCAGGACCACTTCGAAGGCAACTGCCCGGACGCGGCGTTCATCCGCATCCGCCAGGACGTCTCCCCGAAAGTCGTGCGCGACGCCCCGAAAGTCCGGATCATCGAAAACGGTGTGGAAGTCCCGGCGGCCGTGTGGAGTGACGCGGACCTGTACCGCGTGACCGACGCGAGCGACGACCTCCAGACGTACCTGTCGTTCGGCTCGAAGATCATCCAGCGGCCCCGCGGCATCAGCTCTCACCGGCCGGTGCAGGAAGCCGGGGCGAGCGAACCGCGCGGCCCGTACCTCGACGCGTACCAGACGCCCAACCCGATCGACGTAACCGTCATCCGTTCGGGCGGCCTGGACCCGGACGACCTGGCCCGCTTCGTCGAAGCGCTGCGGCGTGAATTCGCGCACTTCGGCAGCTGGATCATCGCGCCCGGACCGCTGCACTTCGCGTCGGCCCTCAAGGAGTACATTCCCGACTACGACCTGAGCGACGAGGACGAAGAGGCGGCGCAGGACCAGGAAGACACCTTCGACCCTGGAAGCGACCGGCTGTTCTGAGAACAACAGGCAGGACGCCAGCGACACTCGCTGGCGTCCTGCTGCCCGGTGAACTCGGGGGATTCAGGGACGCTGGTCGCTGAAGGTCAGCTGCGGGCGCGGGCCCAGGGTCGCGCCGGTCAGGGTGACGCCCGGCCAGGGCATGACCCTGGGGTATTCGAGCGTGAGAGAGCTGATGCGGCTGCCCCTGCTGACCTTCAGGTACACGTAGCTCCACGTCGGTCGGACGCACAGCACCGTCTCGGCGCAGTGCACCGACTCCCAGCCCTGAACGGTCACCTGCTGCCGCCCGACGTTCCGCGTTTCTCCGCGCTTTAGCGTGTCCTGCTGGCCAGCGGGTCGTCCCTCCGGCTGATCGGTCAAGGTTACGTGGTCGGGCGTCATCCGGACGACGCCGAGTCCCGACCACGGCTGAGGCGGCAGCGGGTCTAGGCTCACGACCGCCATCCGGGTGGTGGACCCGTCCTGAAGCCGCACCTCGGCCACCACATCGCTGATGCAGTTCTCGGTGGGTCCGCAGCGGTGGTCCTCCACCCGCAGGACCGTCATGACCAGGCCGCCCAGGCGGCCGGTTTCTCCCTCCCGCAGGGTGACCTGGGCGGCGCGCACGAGGGTAGTCAGAAGGAACGCGGCCAGGAGCAGGAAGCGCATGAACCCACTCTACAAGGCCGGCCTTCCATGCCCAGGCGGGGGTATCGATGAACTTGGGGGATCGCACGATGACTCGGTGAACGCGGCCGTTCCCCGACACGTCACCCGTACCCTGAAGCTGAGGCACCGCACTGCCGGCCTCGACCGCTCCGTACCAAGGCGAACTGCAGGGCGTGACCGCGTCAGGCGGGTAAGCGCAGACCTACGCTGGACGGGCAAGACGAAGAAGACTCAACCATTGGCCGTTGGTTCATTCCAACCCATGCCGAAATCAATAGAGGCACTTCGGAACGTTCTGAAGGCCCTCGGATTGGAAGTTCACCTGCAGATGAAGACCACCTGGGACGTCAGCCTCGCCGGGCGCATCCAGCGCGTCACCAGCAGCGCATGAGGGCAAGACGCCTTGCCCTGAATGGCGTGCGACCCGGGTTCTTCCGGCCAGGGTGACGTGATCGGTCTTCCCTACCCGGCAGGGATGACTTGGACCGTCACGCCGTGACGCCCGACCCGTTCCGCGTACCCGGCGCCGATGTCCGGTCAGAGCACCTGCGCGGTGGAGAACGCCAACGGGCAGGTCCGTGGCACGCACCAGAAGATGTACTGCAGCTCCGTCAGCCGCTGCCGGTCTTACTTCGCCGGCAGGCGCGTCAACACCAGATGCATCCGCGCGTCCAGAGAAAGGTCCGCGCCCACCGCGTCGAGTACTCGCCACACCCACAGCCGGGCCGGAGGGAGAGCGGCGTTACGTAGCGTGTCCGTGGTGATCGGCTTGCGCTACAGTCGCACCTGCAGACATTCAGGCACTTCTGTTCAACGCTATCCACGTGGCCGCGGGGACGGCGGGCACCTCACTTCGGAGCGGCAGGGATCACGCAGGTTCCAAGGTACAGCTGCACCAGCGCGTTCAGACGCTCAGCGTCACCGGTGTACAGAGCCGCGAGCAGCGGCGACTTCGCCAGCGCTTGCGCCTGCAGGGCGTTGGGAATCGCCTGTTGATTCAGACGCGCCAGATTGTCGGCAATCACCTTTCGGCTGTCCTTAAGGTCGCTCCGCGCCAACGCGATCTCGGAGAACAGCCTCTTGCAATAATCCGATTCCGACACCCTCGGCTGCGCCAGCGCGTCGGGGCTGGTCAGGCTGGCCGGAACGGCTAGCAGAGCGGCGAACAGCAGCATCTGAGCGGTGCGCATGAGCATATCGTCCTCCTGAATCCGCAGAGAAGCGCCGCGAGGAGCCTGTTCCCCACATCCAGGCGATCAGCGCGCCCACGCGGCAACCGGAGAGGCACGTTCAGCAAACACCCGGCGACGCCTGTGCCGCCTGAGTTTCATGAAGGCAAGCTTCATTCAGTTCGGCCCTTTCGTTAGCGTCGCCGATGGGGCAGCGCAGACGAAAGGTCACGCCGCACCGGCGCGCTCCCTCAAGCCCTGCGGGACTTCAGTAGCCGTTGTCGAACGGCTGCGCGTCCATGTATGTGGCGAACGGCACGTCGGAGGTGCTCGTCACGTGCATCACGTACCCGTTCGGGAAAGGCAGGTTCGATCCGGCATTGAGCCATTCGATGCCGCCAACCACGTCCATCGGCGTCTGATGCGCGCAGTCCGGGCCATACGCGGCGACCAAGGCCGGGTACGAATTGACCTCGTAGCCGTACACCCCGAACAGGTTGCCGCGGGTGCTGCCGAGCGTGTCCACGGTAATCCAGGCCTCGCCGTGCGCGGGCAGGAAGAAGGTGGTGCAGGCGTAGTTGAGTGTGGCCTCGGTGACCGGAACAGCCGGGACCGCTGGGGCAGTGACCGTCTGCGGGGCCTTGACCTGGTTGCCGCTGGTGTACGTCACGGCGAGCACGAGCTCATGCACCCCGAGGGTGGCGGGAACGTACGAGGTGCTCCAGCCGCCTGAGCGGCGCCGGGCCGCCCGTCTTCAACAGGCATATCAGGGCGCGCAGCCCGCGTTTCCGCAGCGCGGCGCTTTCGCGCCAGTCTTCCAGGTAGCACCGTCTCAGCCTGAAGCAGCTCGAGTGGCAGCAGGTCCAGGGGCTCGAACACCAGCCACGGCAGCGCTTCACGGCGCTCGAGCTTCTCAGCGCCAGCAGCGTCTGGCACTCAAGACGGCCATCGAGGCAACAGCACCGCGTCCGTAGCATCGAAGTGATGCCGCCGTTTCCCGTCACACCAGCCCCGTACCAACCGACGCCACGTCGGGGTGGTCTGCGCTGCATGACGGGTGGGTGGCGGCATCGCGGTAAACGGCGGCCAGTGCGCCTGCATCACAAGCTGGCCGCAGCGCGCGAGGAACCCGGCTGAAGCTGCCCGACCGAACCGCAGGCTTCCGCCTGTACGCCACGTCCACCGTCCCGACCATCAGTCCGACCTGCCATCACGAGGTCGGAGGGGAAGCTGTTGCCAACAATCACCCGCAAAACCCAGCGTTACAAACGGCTGCCCTGGCTGCTTCCGGACGACACGGTCGTCCCCGACGCCTGCTGGGACAGCCACGGAAACCGGTTGATGCGGGCCAAGCATGGCTTTCCCACCCTGGCCCGGGCGATGTCGGCATGCTTCGACCCGAAAACCGGGACGCTGGACATGGTCTCGCTCCTGTTCGAACACCTGGACCTGCAGGACGGAAATCCGTGGCTTCCCGATCACAACCGCGCGGCCCGGGCGGATCTCAACGATTTCGCAGAATTTCTGCGGCAGGAGGGGAAGCAGCCAGGCGTGCCGATGCTGCTCAACCTGGAACGGCAGGCGGGAGGTCACGGGACGCTCCACGACCATGGGCAAGCACCCGGGTGGGTGGGTCGGCTCATCGTCAAGCACCTGGGCGAGGACGCGATCTTCACGGCGAGTTCCGGGCGGCGCGTGTGGATCGGAGAGGTCAGGCCTCTTGATGGCGGCAAGGAGATCGGCGACCTCTGGACGTACGAGCAGAAGGTCGCCGATGCCGACGCGATCTGCTGGCAAGGCCGCAAGGCGAAGGACTGGCGTGCCGGGCAGAGGCGCTCGATGAAGCGGCGGCAGGAAGCCTGCGATGCCCGTCGGAACGAAGGTCTGTTTCGCCTGCCGTCGACGCGCATCAAAATCGACCTACCGGTGTTGCCTCGGCTCACTTCCCGCCAATTGCGCGCCTTGCGGCGGGTATTGCGCGGCAGTGCGCCAGCCATACCCGCAAGGAACTTTATCGCCTACCTGGACGCCGTGGCCGATTGGTCCGAAGGCCGCGTCCAGCCGCTGGTGATCACCCTGCTCGCGCTGGCGCTGCCCCTCCTGGGAAGCAGCCAGCGCCGAGCCGATGAGGCTTTCATACGCATGCCAAGCAGACCATCTGCCAGGGGTGGCAGGCGTGCGCCAGCACATCGAAGGCGGGTGGGTCGGGCACGGGAGCCGCCCTGAAGCGGCGGCCGTCGCCGCGCCGCACGTCCGAACGTCACCGCTCACCCTGGCCTGGAGGTTCCCAATGTAGTTCCTGTGGCTCCGCCCGAAACTCGGCAGCACCCACCCGTCCTACCCCTGCGGGTAGGACGGGTGGGTGCTGCCGATCGGACCGGACCGGTACGGTCTGGTCCGGTTCGGGCGGAGCCGCATCAGGGCAAGATGCCTTGCCCTGATGTGCTCACGCCGAAGCCACCCTGGCATCGTGACTCTCCAGACGTACCGCGCCAGGGGTAAACCACGTCCAGGACGCTGCAGACAAGCTGCAAGAACACAGAACAGGGTTTGAATCACCAGAGAAAGCCCACAGGTGCTTCGAGGAGCTCAACCATGCAGCCACAGACCTACATCCTGCCCATCGACCGCTCCGCCAACCCCGTCATTGAGCGGTGGGTCAAAGACGGGCAGCTGCGCGCCACGGACGAGCAGTTGCCCGGCACCAACGGCCGCGTCTACGCCCTCTCGCCCGCCCTTCTGTCCACCGTCTGCGCCGCCGACGACTTCCACCTCAACGTCGGCCGGGAGCGCATCGGGGTGCCCATCTACCGGATGCCCGAGTGGGAATACTCGTCAATCGTACGGGCCTCCGACACCTTCCATCAGCACCGGATCGCTCACCTGATTCAACCGCTGCTGGTGAGTCAGCAGGTGTTCCAGGCCGACCGCTGGATCGCGAATGTGATCGACGCCGTAGCGGGCGCGCCGCTCGTCGGCCCGCAGCCCCTGACCGTCGGTGAGCAATGGTCGGACGATGGCCGATTCGTCCCGGAGGCGACCCGGCTGATCCGCCGCCACGCCTTCTGGATGCTTCAGCTCGGCTTTGAGCTGCCGCCGACCCGGGATCTGGACGGTCATGGCTTGGTCCTCGGCATCGACGTCGGGCTGCGCCCGCTGGTGACGGTGGCGCTTGAAGGCGACGGCAGCTGGGCCACCGGCGGAATCGTCCGGTTCACGCCGGCCATCTGGCGGCAGCTTTCGGTCGCGGCGATAGCGGCCGGAGTCGACACGGTACTGGTCAAGCGGACGGCTCGGTTGCTCCGCTATTCGGCAGCCCGAGAGTTGATCGAGGAAGGGTTCCTGGTCCCGGTGGCGCAGACGGCGCGGGCGGTCGTGGCCGAGCGGCTGAACTACGCCGGCTTCGAACGGCACATCGTCCGTCAGATGCGCGAGGAGGCCATCCGCGACTTCCTGACCGCCTGGCTTCCCCAGCGGCTGCACGCCTGGGGCATCCAGTTCGTCCCAACGGATCCTGCCTTCACGTCCCGCGACTGCAGCCGCATCGGTTGCAATCACCGCAATCACCCCAGTGAAGAGGAAGAGCGAATCGAGATCTTCGTGTGCGAGCTCTGCGGGCACTCCATGAACATCCACGCCAACGCGGCGCTGAACATCCTGCGGCGCGGGTTGCCGGAAGTCCGCGGATGATCGACAGATCAGACCGCGATCCCTGGGCCTCCCTGCCCGCCGAGATCCGGGAGCTGACCTGCTGGCTCCCCTGGGTGGCGAGGCGCAGGGCAAATTCGAAGGTAGCGAAAATCCCGGTCCGGCGGCTCGGCCGCAGTCTGTATCCGGTCCGACCGACCGACCCTGATGCATGGTTGACCCACCAGGCCGCTCTGGACGAAGTCACCACCGGTCGGGCCAGCGGGATCGGCGTGTGTCTGCCCACGGGGATGTGCGTGCTGGACGTCGACGACGTGCTGATCAATGGCAGGCCTAGCCCCGAGATGCGCGCTCTGGTGGACGACGCCGCAAGCTGGACCGAGCTGTCGCCCAGCGGGCAGGGCCTGCATCTCTGGTTTTGCGCGCCGCAGGGCCTGCGACCAACACGTTCAGACGGCCTTGAACTGTTGACCTGCGGGCAGTACGTCACGGTGACCGGCATGCCGCTTCCGGGATCAGGGTGCGACCTCCAGCCGCTCCCACCGGCCCTGCAGGAACGCTTCGCGGAACGGCGACCAGTTTTCCCCCCTCGTTCAGTTCCGGTCCAGGCCATCGATGGAGACGACGCCGTCGCCCGCCACCTGCAGTCGGCCATCGAGCGTCAGCCGCGATTCCGCCAGCTCTTCCGTGACGGTGACACCTCCGCCTATGACAGTCACAGCGAAGCCGACCTCGCCCTGTGTCAGATGCTCCGCCGGCTGGTCGGACCAGACCTGGACATGATCGACCTGTGGTTTCGCCGGTCAGCCCTCGTCAGGGCGAAGTGGCTGGACGACGGTTACCGAGAGCGCACGATCGCGCTCACGCTGAGAAGTGGATGGACCGGCAGCCCTCCCCGCAACTCGGACTCGGCGTGACGAGGCGGCAACCGCGGCCACCTCGACCGGCGCCCGCGGCGCGACACCGTCAGTGCGATCATCAGGCCACAGACAAATCCGCAGTGCGCGAGGAGTGCCGGCTCAAGCAGCGGACGTAGCCCGACCAACACGGCGGCAGCCAGCGTCAACATCAGCAGAACAAGGCGGACCATCTGGCGGACCGGCTCGCCCCGCGCAGACAGTCGGGTGCCTGCCTCGTGGCCGAGCACACTCAGGCCGCCGAGGGCCAGGGTGAAAAGCACGTTGTGCCACAGCATCAGGCTCCAGACCAGCACGGCCAGCAGGAGCAGACCGAACAGCAGCCGCAGGAACGCAAACACTGACACACTTCACTGTACCGCGGGCAGCAGCACCGGGCCGTCAACAACGGGTCGGGAGAATAAATTATGCTCACCAAGCCGTTCGTCACTGTCATGATCCTGCTGCTGCTGCTGGCGTACCTCGGAGCGCTGGCGGTCAGCACAGCTCACCTGAGTCAGCTCTACGCCCTCTTCAATGCCGAGTTGCCGTACTGGGTCTCCATCGGCCTGGCCGTGGCGCTCGAGGCCGTCGCCTTCTTGTTTTCGATCATCAGCACGTCACTGGGCCGCCGGGCCGGTCCCTGGGCCGCCTGGGCCAGCACCTCGGCCCTGCTGCTGGTGTGGGGCGGCAACGGCTACGCCATGCGGCTCGCCGCACCGACACAGCCCCTGGCAGTGGTCCTCGCCGCGTCCTGCTTCGTACCGGTTTGTACCCTGTTCGCGGGCAAAGTGCTCGGCGGACTGTTCGGGCTGCTCGACGAGCTCAACGGGGAAAAGGTAGAGGTGACGAGGCACAGGGTTTCGGCGCCGATCACATCGGCAGCACTGACTCGACCGGAGTTGGGTGGGCCAGTGGTCGTTCGGAACCTCATAGACATAGATCGAAGCGCATTGCAGCAGGGGGGCGAGCGCCGGTCACCGACGCCGGTCGAGGTCACACTGCCGGTCGGTCCGCAAGCCGACGACCGTACCGCGACTGCAACCCGCAGGGAGCCTGACACGGCGCCGGCACGACTGGCGCAGGATCTGTCAGCGCCTTCGGTCGACACACCTTCGCAACCATTGGCCCGTCTGGACGCTGCCCCGCTCGACGTGCCGTCCCTCGACCATCCGGCATCGGTCCCCGAATCCGGGCACGCACCCTCCCATTCGGTCCCCGAATCTTCTCAGTCTGCAGCGGTGCGTGCGTCCCATCAGCCAAAAAAGATCTTGGACGTCGCAGGCGTCGGGGAACTCTCCGATCAGGCCATCCAGCGGGTGGGGCTGAGCCGCGAGGCGCTCAGCAATCTGGCCCAGCTCGTGCAGCTCGGGCAGCCGCCGACGACTCGGGCCAGACTGCTGAGCGCCGAGCAGGCCGTGCTGACGTGGGCCTATGTGACCGCCGGGACCAACCAGGACGCGAATGTCACCGTCAGCAAGACCGCACTGGCGGCAGAACTCGGCCTGGATAACAAAGAGTGGGTCGTGCGAGACGTCGCAAAGTCCGTCAAGACTATCCTGACGGCGTTCGGCAAGTCGTCCGTTGTCAATCCAGGATCAGCAAAAACGCCTCATGTGCAGGTGGCAGGCCAGCAGGGGAATCGACCTGAAGCTGGTCCTGGAGGCGATTCTTCCCTCCCGAGTTCTAAACTGCCGATGTCAACTTCGCCGAGCGGGTCGGAGGAACCATGAAGATGGCGCTGACGACCCGCCAGCAGAAAAAGGAGGTCAATCGGCTGCTGGCCGGGGAGCGGATCATGACGCTGGAGCAACTGACCCGGCTCGGCCTGCAGCGCGGGGTGGCGGCGATGGATCTGACGCTCGAGCTCCGGACGCTGCCGCTGAACCGGTCTCCGAAGCTGCTGGAGCGGACCTTCGTCGCGCTGAAGTACGAGACGCTGTACCGCCAGCCGACGCCGAAGTTGAAGCACCTTGCCCTGCTGGCCGAGGGAGCACGGCTCGTCGGGGTATCCCCGAGTGACTGGCGTGAGGTGACCACGCACGGGTCGGGGGCGACCCCCGACGCAGTCTGGATTCGGGGGCCGAGCGGGGCGGGGCTGGACTGGGCGCTGGAGGTCGACACCACCTATGGATGGGACAGGGTGGCGACCAAGTTCGGGGACTTCGGTCCCCGAGGGTTCCGGGTGCCCGGCCGTTCGGGGTCGGCGGCGCCCCTCGGGTACCGGGGGGTGGTGTGGATCGTGACCAACCGTCATCGGCAGGCCCGGGTCGGTCGCTGGCTTTACCGGGCTGGGTTCAGTGTGGCACCTCCCGGTCGGCCGCTGCCGCTGGGGGTGTCGGCATTCCGCTGGTCGGGGTCGGGCCAGACCCTGGAGGTGTGGGTGGTGTGCGCTCTGCTGTAGCGTTCAGCGCTTCGCTTTCTTCGGAACCTGAAGCTGTACGGTCAGCAGGGGCGGCAGCGGCAGCGGCCACCCGTCCAGCAGGTGACCCGGGCGGTGCTGGATCCAGTGGTCGGCGTTGAGCTCCTGGCTGAGCGTCCGGTACGCCTCCGGATCCTGAGCCCCGACGATGAGCGGTCCGACGTATGGCAGGTGCAGGGCGATGTGGTCCCTGAGTGTTCGGCGGACATCACCTTCGTCGGGATCCGGGACCGCGGCGAGGCACAGGCACGCTCCGGCATCGGGACGGTCACGTAACACCCGGGCAGAGAGAGGCGCCGCAAGGAGCCCGGGGGGGCGCATGTACACCGCGTCGGGGAGACGCTGGCTGTCCAGGCGCCAGCGGTGAAAGGTGAAGTCCACTGCCTCCAGCTGGGCGCGCAGCATGGCCACCGCGAGCACCTGACCGAGTTCACGCGGCGTGGTCGCCTCGCAGGCATCCCAGACGCCGTGGGGAGCGGCGGCGTTGATCCCGACCGCCCGACCGACCGCCGTGTCGACCTGGCGGAGCATGCCGGCGCGGACCAGCCGGCGGCGAAGCACCGGGTCTGGAGCGGTCAGGCCAGTCAACGGCAGCAGCTTCCGGTCTTGCGCCACGTCCAGCAGCGCGGTTTCATCCAGGCTGAGGCGCGGATCAGCGGGCATGGTCATCCTGAAAGGGCAGCCGCAGCACGAGGGCGCGCTGCCCTTTCGGCCCCTGGTGCTTCTCGAGCCGTTTGAGGCACCTGGGATCGAGCGTGCCGACGATGAGGTGGTAGGCTCCGTCCTTCAGCAGCCGGTGTGTCTGGAGCAGGTCTCGGGCGCGGCCGCGGGAGATCCCGCCTCCAGAGATCGTCGAGACCACCAGGGCTGGCACCCGCGCCTGAGTCAAGCCGAGCAGTGTGCCGGGCACCTGCATCGTCATGGCTGTCGGCACTCCCCACCGTTCACCCGGGCTGGCCAGCTCGGACTGCCCTTTGACCTGGTAGCGGCCGATTGCGCCGCCCTGCGCCTCGAGCCACAACCTGAGGGTGGCCGAGCTGGCCGCGTCTGTTACCGTCCCGGGACCATGAACACTCCAGGTCCCGGAGACTGCGCAGGGATGGAGGGTGTAACACGGTCCAATCAGCGTGTGCGTGATGGTCAGTTCGTTCTGAGCGAGCAGGTCCCTGGCAATGAGGCGTTCGTAGTCCGTGAGCACCTGATCGGGGAGAGCGAAGTACTCACAGTGCAGCCGGAGCACGCCATATTCTTCGTCGGAGGTTGGCATGCCTGAGTCTACGAAGGCACTGTTTACGCCCCGAGCGGTCAAGCTCGCAAGAAAAGCAACACGAGGAGGGGGCTTGTAGGGCAGCCGGGCAGGGAGATCGGGGTTAAGCGGTGTACCCACCATGTGCCGGAACTTCCCGGGCCTGCCCGAGAAATACCAGGGTTTCCAGCAGTTCTTCGGCCCGGCCTTCGCCCACGCCTTTGAAACTCCGGGCGACCTGCTGCACTGTGAGGGGCCGCGCGGCGCTCCGCAGCAGCTGGCGCACCACCCGCGACTGTTCGGCCAGCCGCAGCGGGAAGGCCGGGATCTGCTCAGCCGCCACCGGCAGCACCGCCACTTCCAGGCCCAGCCCCTCCTGCACTACGCTCCCGGGGTTCTGGTACGCCGGGCGCAGCCACTGCACGATGTCCTTGCGCTCTCCGGCAGCCCGCTGCTCGTTCAACGCCATTAGATTGCTGAGCAGCTGCTGCGTGGAGAGCGTCCCGGTCCAGCCGTAGGCGGCTGCTACCAGTTCGTCCAGTTCGTCGTGAAGCCTCTTCAATAGAGTGACCAGCCCCCGATCATGGACGTCCTGCTCTTTCTTGCTGAGAGGCTCACCCGCCCGAAGTCGTTCCAAGACGTTGTACAGGTCCGTCATCCCCAAGTCAGGGTGCAGGGCCAGTCGGGCTTTGCGGTGATCGTCAAGGGCCTGTGCCTTCTCACGGATGGCCGCTTTCTGGCTGGATGTTGCCGCCGGGAAAGGAAAGGTCTCAAAGCAACGGGTCTTGTTGTAGCGAGGGTCGTTTCCTACACCGAGTCGACTGCCTTGGGCCATCGCCCAGACGACATGAGTCCGGCTACTCAGCACTCCGAGTACGTATGCGTCCTCATCCGCAACGACCACCAGCATGTTGTCAGGCAGCACGCTGGCGTCCAAGAACTGGAAGAACCGATGTTTGCTGGTCTCCACGGTGGCGATGTAACGCGGCAAACCGAACAGCTGATTTCTCAGCTTCGGATTTGTCTCACCGAACAGCCACCAGTTCGCCTTTCGACTCGCCCTTTTATTCTGATCTCGCTCAGGTTTCACGGCCAGCAACAGGTGCTGAAAGACTTCTGGGAAGCGTTCCCGCACTTCAGCTTCGGTGAGCCCGAACAGATCAATGACCATGACGTTCCGACACTGTGAAGTCAGGTCGCGGCCGTTGCGGTAGTGGCGTATGTGCCGCTCCAGCCCCGGAATTCGGCCCAGCCCAAGTTGCGTCGCCTGTCCCGGGGTGATGATGAAGCCACTCCCGAACAGTTGCACGCCGCGGTTACTGAGGTTTTCGTTGGCCCGAAGTTCGACAGCAGCAGTCAGGTCCGTTCCCACCGTAAGGTCGGGATTGATACGCCCGGTCTCCTCAACGACGACCACGGTGTACTCGCCGTTCTCACTGACCCTTTCTTCGATCACCCTCTCGATCAGCCCGTCCCGCTGACCGCGTTCCACTACTGTCATGGCAATGCGCACGGCGGCCCCGTCGGACTCGTCTACCCACGGGTGATCCGGCACGGCGTACACCAAGCTCAGCCCCATGCCGGTCAGCCGCTCCTCGACCACGCGACGGTTGAAGGTCTGCTTGATGCTGTTGGTGGTCACGAAGCCGAACCGCCTCAGGCCTGCCTTCTGGCTACGGCCGAGATCCAGGGCGGCAGCGGCCTTATGCCACCAGTACATCACGAAGTCGCTGCTGTCCGGCACGCCGGGTACTCTTTTGCTCTGCTTGTAGGTGGCGCGGAGGGCCTCGACGTAGCCACTGCCTAGGGTTTCGCGCATTGGCCCGGCCCCGATAAAGGGCGGGTTGCCGACGATGAAAGACGCCTCCGGCCACAGGGCCCGGGATGGTTGCAGGTATTCCATGTCGGGCACCAGGGCGTTCAGGTCCGGCACGCTATGGCCACTGGCAGGGTCGATGGTCCGGGTGACCCCGTCCCAGTGGGTGAGCTTCTTTCCCCGGTCGTCCTTGCGGATCCGAGTCTGACGGTAGCTCAACACCGCGTCGGTTTGGCGGATGTTCTTCAGCGCTTTGAGAATCGGTTCAGGCGGCGCGGGCTTCTGGTGGGTGCGGGCGTAGATCTGCAGGTAGCCGATCCACAGCACCAGGCTCGCGACGCTGGCAGCGCGGTCGTTGATCTCCAGGCCCAGGAAGTTCTCGGGGCTGACGTCGATCAGCTGAGGCTGACCACCCAGGCTCAGCAGGACCTCCTGCGCTTCAGACTCCAGGCGTTTGATCAGTTCCATGCTGACGTACAGAAAGTTACCTGTTCCACAGGCTGGATCCAGCACCCTGACCTGCCGCAACCCGGCTAGAAACGCTTCGACCTTGCCGACGGCCTTGAGCCTCGCATTCTGATCGGCTTCAACGCTCTCGCCCGCCGATTCCAGGTCGCGTTGCACCTCGACGAGAACACCGCGCCAGTCCTCACGCAGCGGCTCCATCACTACCCGGTTCACCAGCCGCTCGACGTAAGCGCGTGGGGTGTAGTGCGCCCCGAGGCGGTGCCGTTCACGGACGTCCAAGGCGCGCTCGACCAGCGTGCCGAAGATGCTGGGCTCGACCTCGCTCCAGTCCGATTCAGCTGCGTGGATCAGGAGGTCCAGCTGCTCGGCAGTCACGGGCAGCACCTCAGGGTTCTCGAACAGACCGCCGTTAAATTTCAGGATCTTCGACCGCAGAAAGGCACTGAGGCCACCGCTGGCCATGGCCTCCCAGAGTTCCTTCATCAGCGGCACGAAGTTCTCCGGTGTATTCTTCACGCTCTTCAGCGCCTTGGTGAACTCTCCCCTGGGAATCAGGTCCATGTCTTCGGCGAACATGGTGAAGATCATCCGCATTAAAAAGGTGCTGACCTGCTCGGCAGTGAAGCTCGGCTGCCCGTCGGCGGTGCGTGAAGCTTCCAGGCTTTTGCCGATTTCAGCCAGCCAGGTGGTTACCTTCCGGGTGACGCGGGCGGCGTGGCGCGACGGGTCGAGGCTTTGCGGGTCGAGCCAGATGGTCCGCAGCCGCTCCCGCACCTCCGCTTTCTCGAGATCGGCCAGCGGAATGCGGTGGTTCCGGGCGGTGGGGAACGGCAAGTAGGTGCCTCCGGAGCGCGAGAACTCACTGTAGACCTCGATCACGTGTCCGACATCCACGACCAGGATGAACGGCGGGCGACCTTCATCTACGGGCAGAAAGCGAACATAGGCTTCGGCCTGCTCCTTGGCCCGCACCATGCTGGTGTCCCAGGTCTTCGTCCCGCGCACCCCATGGCCGCGCTTCTTGCGTGGGGCCTTGCCGGTGCTGGTGCGCGCTGCGTTCACGCTGGCCTCCTCGGCCTCGACGCCCTGCTTGGTTTCCAGCACGAAGCTGCCCTGACGGTACAGGTCCAGGAAGCGGCTGGTGTGGCTGCCGTCCGTAAAGACCTCCTGCACCTCGCGCTCGAAGACGTAAGTACCTTTGCCAGACGAGGTGGAGGGGTCAGGCCGGGGCACGCCGAGCAGCTCGCATAGTTCGATCAGGAACGACGCGTAGTTGGCCCGCTCGCTGCCACCGGAAGCTTTCCAGCGTTGAATGAAAGTGTGAGGGTCGGTGGACAAGGTGGGTCTAGGCTAGCGCAGCGAGGGAAGCGCGATCTGTGCAGTTACCGCCCTGTGCAGGTGCATCAGTCTTTCTCCATCAGGTTCGACAGGGCCAAGTCAGCTCCCGGAGGGCGACCTGTGAACATGGTCAGGTCTGCTGGATGCCGCGGTAGGATCAGGGTGTACGAAAATTCAGGAGGTCGAGATGGCTGACAAGAAGACGAGTCCGAAAGCTGCCACCGCCGCATCCGCTGTGCTCCGTGATGGTCGCACGGGCCCGAAATCCAAGACTGCTGCCGCCAGTGCGTTGGCACAGACCGGACCGGCTAAGAAGGCGCCTGCGAAGAAAGCAGCGAAGAAGTAGGCGGTTCCTCGCTGGAGATGCGCCCGGGCACTTGCCCGGGCGCTCTGTTGCTTACTGGTTGGACGTGGCGCCAGAAACAAAATCCTGCCGTCGCTGAACTGAAGGTTAAGCTGACCGCCGAACCCGGCATCAGCTACCTCACGCAGGTCATGCCTGGTCCGGCCGGCACCACGGCCATCTGCACCAGGGCGTACGCACTGCGCCGCTGATCCTTGCGGCACGCCAAGCACGATAAGACATCCCCCTTTCGAGGGGGCTTTTTCATGCTCGTCAATACCTTGAATCTGGATGCATGGCGCTGCGTCACCACCTACCTGTTGACAGCGGGATAGGTTGCAGGCATGGATAACACACCGATCGATTCAGCGCCTTAGGCGCACAGGAGCAACACCATGTCAGAGCAGCAACAGATTCACCCCGACTTCTTGACGGTCCCGCAGGTGGCCCGTCGACTGCAGCTGGGCAGGAACACCGTGTACGGCCTGATCCGTACCCGGAGCATCCCGAGTGTCCGCATCGGCCGCAGCATCCGCATCAGCCGCCCCGTGCTGGAACGCTGGTTGGCACAGGTCGATGGCCAGCTGGTCGAGGTCGGGCAGTGACCCGGAGCATGGATGGGTCAGGCAGCGTCTACGCGCTGCCCGACGGCCGGTACAGGTACCGCGTGACCATCACCGACGGTGGCCGCCGGTACCGGATCGTCCGCCCGGTGGTCAACACCGCGCAGGAGGCTGAGGCGGGCCTCCTGCAGGCCCGGGAGCGCGGCACTCTCAGCCCGCTGGCGGCGCAGTGACGCGGCGCGCGAATGGTGAAGGCGGCATTGCCAGGCTGCCGGACGGCCGGTTCCGGTATCGCATGACCATCGTCGACAGTGGCCACCGCCGCCGAATCGTGGGTCCGGTCGTTACCACGAAGCAGGAGGCCGAGGCAGGCCTCCTGCAGGCCCGGGCGGCCCGGGAGCGTGGGACGCTCAGCCCCCCGACCGTCATCACGTTCGGGGAGTGGATCGACCACTGGCGGGACCAGCACGCACCGACCGTGGCTACCAGCACCGCGGGGGTGGTACGCGACTACCTCAGCATCTACGTCGACGAACCGATCCGCCGGGTCAGGCTCCAGGCGGTGACGGTGCAGGTCCTGCGTCAGTTGGACGCCCGCCTGGTCTCGCGTGGCCTGGCCGTATCGACCCGCAGCAAGATCATGGGCCTGGTCCGGGCGGCGCTCCGCCTGGCGGTGGAAGACGGGTTGATCCTCAGCACCCCTGGCGACCTGGTGAAGGTTAAACAGACGGCGATCGATCTCATGCGCGTCGACAAAAAGAGGGCACTGACGCCGGAGGAGGTGCGTCGGCTGTTTGCGGCGGCTGACGGCCACTGGTTGGAGGTGATGGTGACCATCCTGTTCGCCTTGGGTCTCCGGCGCGGGGAGGCGCTCGGCCTGCGGTGGAGCGATATCAACTGGAAGTCCGGCACCGTGCGGATCGAGCAGCAGCTCCGCATGTCGGCTGGTCAAGCCGAGCTGGCGCCGCTGAAGACGAAGTCGTCCCGCCGGACCCTGGGGATGGACAGCTTTCTTCGGGCGGCCCTGATCCGCCAGCAGGAGCGGCAGGCGGAGTGGAAGGCCGCCTGTGGGGTGTTGTGGACGGACAGCGGCCTAGTGATCACTACCGAGACCGGCCACTGGGTCGACCCGCGGGTGCCAAACCGGGTGTTCGGCCTCCTGGCCCGGGAGGCCGGCATCAAGCGCCTGTCGACGCACAGCGGGCGGCACACCAACATCTCCGGTCAGATCGCGGCCGGTGTCCCGATCGCGGTGGTGGCAGCCAGGGCCGGACATCGGGACGGCACGGTCACGGCAAAGGCGTACATCACGGTGATGCAGGATCAGATTCGGGCCGGAGGGTTCGACCTCGGTGGCTACCTCGGCCATCAACTCGATCAGGATCCAAAATAAACCTCATTGGTACACACAGTGGCACAACCTCCGTTTCAAACGGATGATAGACAGCAGAAAGCGCCCTCTCACAGGGCGCTTTCTGCTTGTCCTATCGGCTGGGCGGACTACTTCAGCCAGGTGGTCCGCAGGCCCAGGTAGCTGGTGTTCGGGTAGTGCTGGTAACCCTGCACGCGCGTGCCGGCCGCCTCGTACTGGGTGCTGGAGTACAGGAAGACCATCGGGCTCTGGTCCACCAGCCGCTTCTGCACCTGAGCGTAGATGGTTTTGCGGGCTGCCGGGTCGCTGGTCTGCCGGCCCTGGTCCAGCAGCTTGTCGAGGGTGGCGTCCTTGAAGTTGGTCAGGTTGCCGCCGCTGTCGGAGGCGAAAGGGGTGTACAGGTAGTCGTCCGGGTCGCCCTGCCCGCTCTCGCCCAGGATGGTCGCCATGTAGTTCTTCTTCAGGATGTCCGGCAGGTACACGCTCCACTCCAGCGCCGTGATGTTGACCTTGATGCCCAGCGGGGCCAGCTGCGCCTGGATGATCTCGGCGGGCGCCCGCAGGAAGTCGTAGGTGCTGGTCACCTTCAGCTCCAGCGTGAAGCCGTTGGGGTAGCCGGCCGCGGTGAGCAGCGCCTTGGCCTTGGCGAGGTCCGGCTTGCCGTAGCTGGGGTCGGGCGCGGCGTAGTAGCTGCCGTTGGGGAGGGTGGTGCCGCGCGCGGGCAGGCCGCCCGCTCCCAGCAGCGCCACGTCCACGATCTCCTGGTTGTTGACGGCGTACGCGATGGCACGGCGCACCCGGGCGTCGGTCAGCGGCTTCTGGTTCACGTTGAAGAACAGCGCGCGGTAGTTGGCGCTGGGGCCGCCCAGCACCCGCACCTGCGCGTTGCCCTGCAGCGTCTTGATGTCGGTGGACGGCACGTACTCGATCCAGTCCACCGTGCCGGTCCGCAGCGCCGTGACGCGGGCGGTGGCGTCCGGCAGGTAGCTGTAGGTGATGCCGTCCAGGTACGGGAGCTTGTTGCCCTTGGCGTCGCGGCCCCAGAAGTTCGGGTTGCGCTTGAGCACCATGCGCGTCTGCGGCAGGTACTCGCTGAACATGAAGGGACCGGTACCCACCGGTTTGGTGTTGAGGGTGGTGGCCGCTTCCTTCGGCACGATCACGTTCAGGCTGAAGGCCAGCTTGCTCAGGAGCGGCGAGTACGGCTTGCTGAGCGTGATGACCACCGTCTGCTTGGTGGGGGCGGTCACGCTCTTGACCAGCTCGAAGTCGCCGCTGCGGGGTGACTTGGTGGCCGGGTCCTTGATGCGGTTGATCGAGTACACCACGTCGCTGGCCTCCAGCGCACGGCCGTTGTGAAACTTCACGCCGCTGCGCAGCGTGAAGGTCCAGGTCAGGCCGTCCTTGCTGGCGGTCCAGCGGGTGGCCAGCGACGGCACGATTTTGCCGCTGCTGTCGAACGCCACCAGCGTGTCGTAGACGTTCTCCAGCTGGTTGCGGGTGGAGGTGGCCTCGGTGACGTGCGGGTCCAGGCCCACCGGGTCGGCCTGCATCCCGGCGCGCAGGATGCCGCCGCTGGTCTGGGCGTAGGCGGTGACCGGCACGGTCAGGCCCAGGGCGAGGCTTACGAGGACGGCGGTGCTCAGGGTACGGGACTGCTTCATGGGTTCCCTCCAGCGCGCCCAGACGCGGGCGCAGATGCGGATTAACGGTTCAGGCGCGGGTCCAGGGCGTCGCGCAGCGCGTCGCCCAGCAGGTTGAAGCCCAGCACGGTCAGCATGATGGCCAGGCCGGGGCTGATGGACATCCAGGGATTGGTTTCCAGAAACGGGCGGCCGTCGGCGATCATCTGGCCCCAGGCGGGGGCGGGCGGCTGGGTGCCGAGGCCCAGAAAGCTGAGCGCCGCCTCCGCCAGGATCGCGTAGGCCAGCCGCAGCGTGATCTCGACCAGCACCGGTCCGGCCGCGTTGGGCAGCACGTGCCGCCACAGCAGCCGCCGGTCGGTGGCGCCCAGCGCGGTGCTGGCCTCCACGTACATCGCGTCGCGGGTGCGCAGCACCGCCGCCCGCACCACCCGGGTGAAGGGGGCAGCGTAGGCCACCGCGATGGCCAGCGTCAGGTTCCAGAAGCCGCCGCCCAGGAACGCCAGCAGGGCGATGGCCAGCAGCACCGCTGGGAACGCCAGGAAGATGTCGGTGACGCGCATGATGACGGTGTCGACCCAGCCGAGGTAGTACCCGGCCAGCGCCCCCAGACTGCCGCCCACCGCCAGCGCCAGCGCCACGCTGATAGCGCTGACCGACAGGCTGATGCGGCTGCCGTAGATCACGCGCGACAGCAGGTCGCGGCCGTACAGGTCGGTGCCGAGCAGGTGGCGCAGGCTCGGCCCCTGCATCCGGTCGACCGGCATGTACCCCACCGGGTCGTAGGGCGCCAGATGCGGGGCCAGCAGCGACGCGGCCACCACCAGCACCGTGAGCAGCAGCCCGATCACGCCCCCGGGCGAGCGGAAGAACAGCCGGGCGGCGCGGCGGGCCGGGGACTGCACCCGGGCCGGCCGGGCCAGCACCGTCACGAGAACACCACCCGGCGGTCAATCAGCAGGTACAGCACGTCCACCAGCACGTTCACCAGCACAAAGCTCACGGCGATGAACAGCACCGCCCCCTGGACCACCGGGTAGTCGCGCAGGTTGATCCCTTCCAGCGCGTAGCGGCCCACGCCCGGCAGCCCGAAGATCTGCTCGATGATCACCGCGCCGCCCAGCAGGCTGCCTACCTGCAGGCCCACCACCGTCACCACCGGGATCAGGGCGTTGCGCATGGCGTGGCGGTACACCACCACCCGCTCGCGCAGCCCTTTGGCACGGGCAGTGCGGACATAATCCTGACCCAGCACCTCCAGCAGACTGGCGCGCACGATGCGGGTCACGGCGGCGGCCAGCCCCAGGCTCAGCGCCAGCGACGGCAGGAACAAGGAGCGCAGGTTCTGGCCCAGCGACTCGGGCAGCGGCACAAAGCCGTTCGGCGGAAACACCCGCCACGTCAGGCTGAGCAGCAGAATCAGCAGCAGCGCCAGCCAGAACTCTGGCGCGGCCAGCCCGATCAGCACGAAGCTGCTCGACAGCACGTCGGCGGCCTTGCCCCGGTTCAGGGCAGCCGTGACGCCCAGCGGCACCCCGATCAGTAGGGCCATCAGCAGCGCCAGCACCGTCAGTTCCAAAGTGACCGGAAAGCGCAGCATCAGGTCAGTGAAGACCGGGCGCGCGGTGCGCAGGCTGACGCCCAGGTCACCGTGCAGCAGCGCACCAAGCCACGTCCCGAACTGCACCGGAATCGGCTGGTCCAGCCCGAACAGCCGCCGCATCTCGGCCTGCTGCTCGGGGCTGACGTTGCCTTCCAGCCCGATCAGGTTGGTGACCACGTCGCCCGGCACCAGCCGGATCAGCGCAAAGACCAGCACGCTGACGCCGAAGGCTGCAAACAGCGCCAGCAGCAGCCTGCGGGCCAGCCAGCCGGCGCTCATCGGCGCTCCAGCAGCAGGTAGCTGAGCGTCACCTCCTCCAGCACCACCGCGCGGTGCCGCTCGCCGGCCGGGATGAAGGTCACGTCGCCGGCCGCGAGCTCGTACTCCCGCCCGCCGCTGACCGCGCGCATCCGGCCGGTGTGGATGAACGACACCTCGTCCTGCTCGTGCTCGGTTTCCGGCAGCTCGGTGCCGGCGGGAAAGCTCAGCCGCCCGAAGGTGGCCGGCAGGTGCTGAAAGCGGCGCTGGTCGTCATGAACGTTGAGCAGTTCCATGGGCCCTCCAGAACAGCAGAAGTGGAGCGAACTACAGCAGCTTGGGGGTGCCGACCCACAGGATCACCGTTTCGGACCCGCTGGGATTGGCCCAGGCGTGCGGGGTGGTGCTGGCGTGCTGGGCGCTGTCCCCGGGATGGAGCGTGTGCCGGTCCTCGCCCACCTGCAACTGCAGGGCACCCTGCAGCACGTACAGAAATTCCTCGCCCAGGTGGGTGGTCAGCGGCGAGCTGAACCCCGCCTCGACGTGGATCATCATCGGTTCCAGTTCCAACCCCTGGCCCCGGCCCGCCAGACTCTTGATGCGGAACGGAATCTCCTGCACGCTCAGGTAGGTATCGTCGGTGCGGCGCACCACCACCGCCTGATGCTCGGGATCGGAGATGAAGTAGTTCAGGCTGACGCCCAGAGCGCGGGCGATGCCGGCCAGTGAGGTGACGGTCGGATTGGCCTGGTTGCGTTCCAGCTGCGAGAGGTACGGGACAGACAGACCACAGGTCTCGCTGACGTCCCGGAGGGTCAGCGACAGTTGACGGCGACGGGCGCGAATGCGGGAGCCGAGCTGCAGAGCCACCACCCCTCCACCTGCGTCCTGCGCCGCGAGGCGGCCGGGATCAGGTGGCTCAACCTTAGTTAACTTTTTCTGAAATGTCAAAATTTTTCTGACACCTGCCAGGAGCCCTCTGACGCCGCCGCATCGCTTAGAGTGAGCGGCATGACCCAATCAGCAAGTCTGCGCACGCCCGACCCCGCCGGCACGCTGTCCGGCCGGGTGGTTCTGGTGACCGGCGCCGCCAGCGGCATCGGCCGCGCGATTGCCCTCACGGCGGGCGCGGCGGGCGCCCGGGTGGTGGTGTCGGACCAGCAGCCGCAGGGCCAGGACACGGCCGACCTGCTGCAGCAGCAGGGACACCCGGCGATCTTCGTGCCGTGCGACGTGGCCGACCCGCAGGCGGTGGAGCGGCTGGTGCAGGCGGCGGTGGCCGAATACGGTCAGCTGGACGTGCTGGTGAACAATGCCGGCATCGCGGGCGGCGGGGTACTGGCCCATGAGCTGGGCATCGACGCCTGGGATCGGGTGCTGGCCGTCAACCTGCGCGGCCCCTTCCTGTGCGCCCGCGCCGCCCTGCCGCACCTGATGGCCTCGCGCGGGGCGATGGTCAACATCGCCTCCACCTACGGCCTGATCGGGGCGCCGCTGTCGGCCGCGTACTGCGCGTCCAAGGGCGGGGTGGTGAACCTGACCCGTCAGCTGGCGGTGGATTACGGCCCGCACGGGGTGCGGGTGAATGCCGTGTGCCCCGGCTACATCGACACCGACATGGGCGGTCACCGGGCCCGACTGGAGCCGGCGCAGCGGGAGGCGGCCCAGGCGCGGCGCGAACGCAATGCGGCCCGCCAGCCTTTGGGACGGCAGGCCCAGCCGGAAGAGGTGGCGCGGGTGGTGGCCTTCCTGGCGTCGGACGCGGCCTCCTTTATGACCGGCGCCATTGTGACGGTGGATGGGGGCTGCACCGCGACGTTCAACCACGGCGACAGCTGAGCGCAGCCAGCGCCGGCGCAGAGCCATTGACAGCGCTCCCACGGGTCGGTACTTTAACGGTAAAGATAAGCCGGTCGTCCACGGTGGGTCAGCCTGCGCCGGGTGGCGGGTGTGCCCGCCGTCCATGGTCCGGCCCGAATGATCACCTCTTCCGACTGCCGCCGGTTCCGGAAACAGAGCCGGGGCACCGTCCCTGACCGGCGCCCGCACCTCGCCCTGCGCCGTCCGCCCCGCCCTCTTTCCCAGGAGCCCGACCATGACCCAGACCCCACCGATCGCGCCGCAGCGTCCGCTGCTCGACCCCGACGGCCAGCAGTTCGTGGAGCAGCTGCTCGCCCGCATGACGCTCGACGAGAAGATCGGCCAGATGACCCAGCCGGAGAAGAACAGCGTCAAACCCGGCGACGTGGCGCGGCTGGCGCTCGGCTCGGTGCTGAGCGGCGGCGGCGGCAACCCGGACCCCAACACACCGGAGCACTGGCGCGAGATGGTGCTGGGGTTCCGGCGCGAGGCGCGGCAGTCGCGGCTGGGCATTCCGCTGATCTACGGGGTGGACGCGGTGCACGGCCACAACAATCTGCACGGCGCCACCATCTTCCCGCACAACATCGGGCTGGGCGCCGCCCGCAACCCGGACCTGGTGCGGCGCATCGGGCGGGCCACCGCGCGGGAAGTGGTGGCCACCGGGGTGCGCTGGGACTTCGCCCCGGCTGTCAGCATTCCGCAGGACATCCGCTGGGGCCGCAGCTACGAGGGCTACAGCCAGAATACCGAGGTGGTGGCGGAACTCGCCTGCGCCTACATTGAGGGGCTGCGCGGCGAGGCGTGGCACAGCCGCGTAAGCGTGCTGCCGAGCGTGAAGCACTTCGTGGCGGACGCGGCCACCACCTGGGGCAGCAGCACCCGGGTGGACCGCCAGCAGCTGGAACTGGACCGCACGCTGGCCATCTCGCAGGTGGGCGAGCAGTTCATGCAGTTGCTGGACCTGGGCGCGTGGCAGAGTGACCAGGGCAACAGCGAGATCGACGAGGCCACGCTGCGCCGGGTGCACCTGCCGCCCTATCAGGCGGCCATCGAGGCGGGCGCCATGAACGTGATGGCGTCCTACAGCAGCTGGCAGGGCCTCAAGATGCACGGGCACCGCTACCTGCTCACCGAGGTGCTGAAGGGTGAGCTGGGCTTCCAGGGCTTCGTGGTGAGCGACTGGGAGGGCATCCAGCAGGTGCACCCGGACTTCCGCGAGAGCGTGGTGCGCTCGGTCAACGCCGGCATCGACATGGTGATGGTGCCGTTCGACTACGAGGGCTTCATCTCTACGCTGCGCGAGGCGGTGGAGGCCGGCGACGTGAGCGCCGAGCGCATTGACGACGCGGCGCGGCGCATCCTGAGCGTCAAGTACGCGCTGGGGCTGTTCGAGGACGACGACGAGCCGGCCGTGCCGCTGGACGAGGTGGGCTGCGCCGAGCACCGTGAGCTGGCGCGCGAAGCGGTGCGGCAGACGCTGGTGCTGCTGAAGAACGAGGGAGGCGCGCTTCCGCTGGACCCGGGGGCGGAACTGCTGGTGGCCGGCGCGGCTGCCGACGACGTGGGCGCGCAGTGCGGCGGCTGGACCATCAGCTGGATGGGCGGGCACGGCGACGTGACGCCCGGCACCAGCCTGCTGGCCGGGCTGCGCGCGGCCGCCAGCGACCCCGCTCAGGTTCACTACGCGCCGGACGGCCGGGTGGACCGCCGCTACCGCTCGGCCCTGGTGGTGATCGCGGAGGAACCCTACGCCGAGGGCATGGGTGACCGCAGCTCGCTGGCGCTGACCGAGGAGCAGCGGGCGCTGCTGACGCGGGTGCGGGCGCAGGCCGAGCAGATGACAGTGCTGCTGCTGTCCGGCCGCCCGAACATCGTCAGTGAGGAGCTGCCGTCCTGGGACGCCTTTGTGGCCGCCTGGCTGCCCGGCAGCGAGGGCCAGGGCGTTGCCGACGTGCTGTTCGGCCAGTTCCCGTTCAGCGGACGGCTCGAATACACCTGGCCGCGCTCGAACGACGACCTGGTGGCCCCCGCCGACCCGCTGTTCCGCCCGGGCGACGAACTGACCACCGGCTGAGCCCGCTCTGGGCAAGGCCCTCTGCTCTCCCCGGCCCTCCTCACCTTCCTCTGCCCAAAGACATCAGGGTCGCGGAGCCCCCCGCTCCGCGACCTTGAGGTCAGCATGCATGAGGGGTCGTGAAACCGCTGTGCATGACGGCCGGGTGCCGTGCAGCCGCTTTCCCTGCCTTTAGAGGTTCAGGGCGGCGCGGCCCAGCAGGGTGTGGCCCTGATCGTCGCCGGGCGGGTGGGTCAGGCCCGCGCGGGCGTCCCGGAACAGCCGTTCCAGCGGCAGCGCGGCGGTCAGCGCCGCGCCACCCGCCGCCCGCAGCGCCAGATCCGTGACCTGCACCGCCGCGTTGGTGCACAACAGCTTGGCGCCCGCCAGCTGAGGCAGCAGGCGCTCACGCTCCTGTGGCGCCCCCGCCCACCCCTGGGTCGCCGCGTGCAGCACCGAGCGCGCGCCCAGCAGGGTCAGCTGCATCTGCCCGACCGTCTGCTGGATGCGGGGCAGGGTAGCGATCGGCGCGCCGAGGGCGGTCGGCACCCGCTGGTGCGCGTAGGTCACCAGCGCGTCCAGCGCGGCCTGCCCCACGCCGAGATACGTGGCGGCCACCGCCGTCCAGAACCACCCGCCGCCCAGCGGGTTGGGCGCGGCCGGCCGCACCGCATGGCTGTCCGGCACCCACACCCGGTCCAGCTGCACGTCGTCGGACGCGCTGCCGCGCAGCGCCAGGCTGCCCTCCCAGGTGGGCAGGACCCGCACGCCCTCCCGGTCAGCCGGAATCACGAAGCGCCACACCTCGTCTGCGGGGGTGGCGGCCGTCACCACCAGATAATCCAGCGCGCTGGAGCCGGTGCTCCAGGTCTTGCGGCCGGTGACCCGCCAGCCGCCCGGCACCGGCTCGGCCCGGGTGGCGGGCAGGCCTCCGCGCGAAGGGCTGCCCAGTTCCGGTTCGCTGGCCAGCGAGTTGCTGAGCGCGCCGCGCTGCACGCTCGCCCGGGCCAGTTCCGCGTACAGCGGCTCAGGCAGGCCGCCCTGCTCTCCCAGACTTCCCAGCAGGTGGGCGTTCATGGCCGCCACCAGCGCCAGCGAAGCGTCGGCGCGGCCCAGCCGTTCCTGCTGCACGGCAAATTCGTACAGGCTCGCGCCCAGCCCGCCCAGCCGCTGCGGCACCGTCAGGGCCGGGTAGCCGCTCTCGCGCAGCGCCTGCACCCCCGCCTCAGACAGTCGGCCGTTCCGGTCCGCGTGGGCGGCCTGGGCAGCGAAGACTTCGGCCAGGCGCCCGGTCAGCGCGTTGAGGTGGTCCTGGCGGGTGGCCTGCTCGGTGCTGGTCATCGTGGTGCAGTGTACGGTGCCGACCGGTGCGGAAGGGTTGCCCGCGTTACCCATCCGGCGTGTGAGGTGGTTCCGGTCCTGGAGGTCCGCACAGGATCTACTATGGAACGTGTTCTTCAAGACTGAGCGATCATGACCACCCCTGACCCGCTGACGCGCCACGAGTATCAGGCCCTGCTGGATGACCTGCTCGATCCGCTGTTCGTGCTGGACCGCCGCTGGCGGTACGTGCTGGTCAACCGGCAGGCGGAGCGTGTGCTGGGGGTGCCGGCCGCGGAACTGCGCGGGCAGGTGATCTGGGACGTGATGACCGACCTGCAGGGCACCGAGCTGGAGCGGCTGCTGCGTCAGGCGGCCCTCAGCCGCAGCCGGGTGGAGGCGGAGGTGTATTACGCGCCGCTGCGCATCTGGGTGGAATTGCGGGTGCTGCCCAGCCTGGACGGGCTGGCCGTGCAGTTCCGGGACGTCACCGGCCGCCACGTGGACGCCGAACAGCGCGATCAGCTGCTGCATCTGGCCCAGCTGCTGAGCACCGTCACCGACGCGAACACCGCCCTGGACACCGCCCTGCGGCTGGGATTGCCGCTGACCGGAGCGTGCAGCGGAACAGTGCTGGCGCTGGACCCGGACAGCGGTCAGCCGACCCTGTGGCTGACCACCGGCACCGTCGATCCGGCCACGGCCCGGGCCGAGTGGGACCCGGCCGACCCGGAGCTGCACGGCCCGCTGATGCAGGCGCTGCACGGCGGTCAGGCGCAGTACTACCGCAGCAGCGACCTGAAAGCGCATCCGTATCTGACCCGGCACAAGGCGAGCCGCACCCGTGCGGTGGCGGCGCTGCCGCTGGGCCTGGAGCAGCCGTGTCAGCTGGTGCTGAGCTTCGACTCGGACCGGGTGTTCAGCGAACCGGAGCGCCACGTGCTGACCTCGCTGGCCGATCAGCTGACCCAGACGCTCCGCCGGGTGCAGCTGTTCCAGGCGGAGTCGGCGGCCCGTGAGCAGGCGCAGGCGAGCGAGGCGCGCTACCGCGCCCTGGTGCGCAGCCTGCCGCAACAGGTCTGGATTGCCAACCGCACCGGCATCAACGTCTCCACCAGCGAGTGGTGGCAGGCCCTGACCGGGCAGCTGCTGGTGGACGCGGTGGGAGCAGACGGCTGGGGCTGGCTGGAACGGGTGCATCCCGACGACCGCGACCGGGTGCGCCACGCCTGGAAGGTGGCGCTGCGCAGCCTCAAACCGTACCGGCAGGAGTACCGGGTGCAGACGGTGGGTGGCGAGTACCGCGATTACGAGGCGCGCGGCCTGCCCCGATTGGACGAACAGGGCCGCGCCGCCGAATGGGTCGGCACCGTTGACGACATCACCGACCGCAAGGCGGGCGAACGTGCCCTGCAGCAGACCACCGCTCAGCTGGAGCAGCAGGTGCACGAGCGGACCCGGGCGCTGCAGGAGGAAACGGACGCGCTGGACGCCTTCGTGCGCTTCACGGCCCTCTCCAGCCACGCCGTCAGCGTGCCGGAACTCGCGCAGCTGGCGGTGGACGTGCTGCAGGCCACCCTGGACCATGTCTGCGCCGGGTACTACCTGCCGGACATGCAGCAGGAGGGCCGCTGGGACATGCTGCCGATCCATGGCGCCCGGCCCGGTCGGCGGCTCCCGCAGACGCTGCACGACGTGCCGGTGCCGGAGCCCAGCAGCCCCCCCACGGTGCTGGAGCAGTGGCAACCGCTGGAAGGTGGGCCGGCCTTCGGGGCCGCCGCGTTCTATCCGCATCTGGTGCAGGGGGTGCCGAGCGGCATCCTGAGCGTGGCGTCCACCCGCGCCCAGCCGCTCAGCGAACGCCAGCAGGCGATCTTTCGGGCGGTGGGGCGCAGCATGGGGCTGGCGCTGGAACGCAGCGCGGCCACCCGGGTGCTGGTGGCGCAGCAGCAGGCGCTGGAGGCGTTCGCGCTGCTGGCCCGCGACCTCGCCTTCGAGCCGGACCCGTACCAGCTGGTGCGGCGCGCCCAGGAGATCGTGCTCCAGATGCTGCCGGAAGGCTACGGGGTGTACTTCGAGCCGGACGGCGGGACGTGGCAGCTGAACGCCCAGACCGGCACGATGGGCGACTCGCGGCTTCAGCAGGCGGTGCTGGACGGCCTGCCGTTCGAGCAGACCGGCAACCTGTATCAACCGTGGCACAGCGGGGAACCACTGTTTCAGGACAGCTACGACCACGGCACCGATCAGCTGGCCGAAGTCACCGCGCACATCGGGGCCACCGCCACCCTGCCGGTGATGGTCAACGGCCGACCGCGTGGGGTCTTTGCCATCTGTCTGTTCCGGCAGCACCGCTGGGACAGCACTGAACGCGCGATGCTCGGCACGGCGGTGCGGCAGCTGGCGCTGGCGCTGGAGCGCTCGGAGGCGGCCCGGCAGCAGCAGCACCAGCAGCGTCAGCTGGAGGCGGCCAACCGCGAGCTGGAAGCCTTCAGCTACAGCGTGTCGCACGACCTGCGGGCGCCGCTGCGCCACATCATCGGCTTCCTGGGCCTGCTGAAGCGCTCGCTGGGCAGCAGCCTGAGTGACCGCAGCACCCACCTGCTGTCGGTGACGGAGCAGGCCGCGCAGCACATGAATACCCTGATTGAGGAGCTGCTGGTGTTCGCCCGCACCGCCCGCGAACCGCTGTCACTGCGGACCGTCCGACTGGACCAGCTGGTGAAGGACGTGCAGGCCCAGCTGCGGCGGGACACGCAGGGGCGGGTGGTGCGGTGGGAGGTGGGGGCGCTGCCGGAAGTGCAGGCGGACCCGACGCTGCTGCGGCAGGTGCTGATGAATCTGCTGTCCAACGCCCTCAAGTACTCGCAACCCCGTGCCGAGGCGGTCATCACGGTATGGGCCGAGCCGGGCGAGCACGGCTGGGTGATCTCGGTGCAGGACAACGGGGTGGGCTTCGACCCGAAGTACCGCGAGCGGCTGTTCGGGGTGTTCCAGCGGCTGCATCCGGCAAGCGAGTTCGAGGGGGTGGGCATCGGGCTGGCGAACGTGCAGCGCATCGTGCAGCGGCACGGGGGGCAGGTGTGGGCCGAGTCGCAGCTGGGCCAGGGCGCCACCTTCCGCTTCTCTCTCCCCGCCTGACGGGGCGTGTCCACAGGTCAGCGTGGTCCAGACAGAAGCGCTCTGATGAGCTTCAGCTGACGCTGGGGCCTGCGGGTTCCCGGGCCTCCTCGCGGTAGCCGCTGGCCTGCAGGGTGTACAGCTGGGCGTAGGTGCCGCCACGGGCCAGCAGCTCCTGATGCGAGCCGGATTCACTGATCACGCCGCCCTGCAGCACCACGATGTGATCGGCCAGCCGGACGGTGGAGAAGCGGTGCGAGATGATCACGGTGATGCGGCTCTGCGCCTGCTCGCGCAGCCGCGACACCGTCTCGAACTCGGCGTTGGCGTCCAGGGCGGCGGTCGGCTCGTCGAACACCAGCACCGAGGCGTCGCGGTGGTACAGCCGCGCCAGCGCCAGCCGCTGCCACTGCCCACCGGACAGCTGCCGGCCCCCGCTGAACATGCGGCCCAGCATCGTGTCGTAGCCGTCCGGCAGCGAGCGCAGGAACTCGTCGGCACCCGCGCGGGCACCCGCCTGCTCCACCGCCGCGTCCTCCGAGGCGCCCAGCACCACGTTCTCGCGGGCGGTCATCTGGTACTGCCCGAAGTCCTGGAAGATGATGCTCATCTCCCGCTGCACGCTGCGGGCACTGAAGCGGCTGGCGTCCTGGCCGTTCAGCAGGATGCGGCCGCCGGTCGGCTCGAAGAGGCGGGTCAGCAGCTTGACGATGGTGGTCTTGCCGGCCCCGTTCTCGCCCACCAGCGCCAGCGCCTCGCCCCGGTGCACCGTGAAGGTCACGCCGTTCAGCACCTGGCGCTCGGTCAACGGATAGTGGAAGCTCACGTCCTGAAACTCGATGGTCTCGATCGGGGCGTCCCACACCTCACCCGCGTCCAGATCGCGGGTCGGCAGCTCCAGGAACTCGAAGAGGTTGCGGATGTACAGCAGGTTCTGGTACACGCCGCTCACCCCGGTCAGCAGCGTGCCGAATTGCCCCTGCACCTGAGAGATGCCCAGCGCGAACAGCGAGAAGTCGCCGACCGTGATCTGGCCGCGCGCCGCCCGCGCCAGCACGCTGAGCGTCGCCACGCCCACCAGCAGCGCGGAGAACAGTGAGGCCGCGCTGCTCCACGCGTTGCGCTTCTGCACCAGCGGCACCAGCTGAGATCGGAACTGGCGGTAGTACTGCTGCCAGCGCTCCAGCAGGTACGGCTCGAAGTGAAAGAGGCGCACCTCCTTGACCAGCGAGTCGCTGGTCAGCACCGAACCCAGATAGTTCTGGATGCGGGCGTCCTGGGTGCGGCGGCGCAGCATCCGATAGTTCTCGGCCCCGAAGCGGTTCTGGATGATCACGCCCGGGATGCTGGCCAGCAGCACCAGCGGCAGCACCAGCGGGCCCAGCCGGGCCATCAGCGCCCCGATGGACACCAGCGTGATCAGCGCCTGCGCCAGCGAGATCAGCTGGGTCAGCACGCCCAGCGGACGCACGCCCACCTCGCGGTAGGCATTCTGCAGGCTGTCGTAGGTCTCGGCATCCTCGAAGCGCTCCACCTCCAGGCCCACCGCCTTGCGCAGAATTTTCAGCGTGATCAGGTTCTGCAGGCTGTCGCCCAGCAGCTCGCGCGAGGTGTTCTGCAGGCTGCCCAGCACGCTCCCGAGTGCCCCGATGCCCACCTGCAGCGCCAGCAGCAGCACCAGGTGGCCATAGCCGCCCGCCTGGGCCAGCCGCCCGGTGGTCGCCTCCCCCACCCCGTCGATCAGCAGCTTGGTGGCCCAGAGGGTCGCCGCCGGCAGAAAAGCGGCCAGCAGGCTGAGCAGCAGCAGCGCTGCCGTGTGGCCGGGACTGCTGGCCCACACCAGCGCCACGGTCGCCCGCAGGTCACGCAGCTGAATTCGCCAGCCGGGGGAGGTGGGCGGCGGGCCGGGGCGGAGGGGAGCCTGCATCATTGGAGGCCCAGTCTGCCGCATGTGGTGAGCGCGATGTGTGGATCTGGCCGCCCTTTACCCGGCGCCCAGCCGGACCGGGCGTCGGATCTCTGTCAGAGCCGGGCCGTTACACTGAACCTGAATGCATCCCGATGCCGACCAGCACCCGTTGCAGAACTCAGGGGCGTCCTCCGCCCGGTGCGACTGCCACGCCCTGAAGCACCCGACGGGCGTCCAGCCCACCGGGCTGGCCGTGCATGCCCACGGAGAGCACCTGAGGCGCAGACTGCGGCTGGCCCTGGTCGCCCATGACCTGAACGCCGCCGAACAGTACGGCGACCTGATCGTGCCGCGCAGCGCCTTCGACCGGCTGGAGGTGCTGCTGGCCGCCTTCTCCGGCACCGAGCGCCTGGAGCTGATGGCCGCCCCCTGGGACGGAGCGCGGCTCGATCCCTGGCAGCTGGCCCCGCTGGAGCAGTGGGCGCGGCGGCTGCAGAGCGACTGGTTCCCGGCGGCGGCGGAGCAGCTGGTGTTTCACCTGCAGCCGGTGGTGCAGCTGCAGGGCGGCCAGGTCTACGGCTACGAGGCGCTGGTGCGGGCCAACTGGCAGGGCGAGCTGCTCGGGGCCGGCACGCTGCTGCAGGCCGCCACCGCCCACAACCAGACGCGCGCCTTCGACGCCCTGGCACGGCGCGGCGCCATCCGTCAGGCCTATCCGCAGCTGGAGCCGGACCAGCAGCTATTCATCAACTTCGCGCCGGGCGTGATCTACAACCCCGACATCTGCCTGACCAGCACCTTCGACACCTGCCGCGAGGTGGGCGCCGACTTCTCCCGGCTGGTGTTTGAGGTGACCGAGAGCGAAGCCTTCCCGGACCTGCGGCTGCTGCGCCGCATTCTGGAGCGCTACCGCGCGGAGGGAGCACAGGTGGCGCTGGATGACCTGGGGGCGGGGCACACCAGCCTCAGCTACCTCGCCGAGCTGCAGCCGGACCTGGTGAAGCTGGACCGCGCCCTGATCCACGGGCTGCACGGCGCCGACCACCGCGTCCCGCTGGTCACGGCCCTGATCCGGTACGCCCACGACCTGGGCATCCGGGTGGTGGCCGAGGGCATCGAGACCGGGAACGAACTGCAGCTGGTGCGCGAACTGGGTGCCGACTATGGCCAGGGGTATTTCCTGGGCCGGCCGGAAGCCCAGACCCGGCAAGTCTTGGCGCAGGCCGCTGGCTATCTGGTCAGCTGAGTAGCTTGCCATTTGACGGGCGGCCCTGCGCAGGGCTACGCTGTGAACGTTCACATTCCTGTTTGCAGCGAGGTGCTCTCCCATGACCAGTCCAGCCACCCCCCACCAGGCCGCCGTCCTGACCGGCCCCGGCACCTTCCAGCTGACCACCCGTGACCACCCGGCCCCCGGCCCCGGTGAGGTGCAGATCCAGATCCGCAGCGTGGGCGTGTGCGGCTCCGACATTCACATGTATCAGGACGGCCGCATCGGGGACACGGTGATTCAGGCGCCGCTGGTGCTGGGGCACGAGTTCATGGGCGTGGTGGTGGAGGCAGGGGCCGGACTGCAGGACGGCGACGACCGGCCGCTGCAGGTGGGCGACCGGGTGGCGGTGGAACCGCACGTGGCGTGCGGACACTGCCGCGAGTGCCGCGAGGGGCACCCAAATCTGTGCCTGCACCACACCTTCATGGGCGTGTATCCGCGTGACGGCGCGCTTCAGCAGTACCTGAACGTACCGGCCCACAACTGCTTCGTGCTGCCGCCCGAGATCACCGACGCGGGCGGAGCGATGCTGGAGCCGCTGGGGGTGGCGCTGCACGCCGTGCGGCTGGGCCACGTCCGGGTGGGCGACCGGGCGGCAGTAGTGGGGGCTGGCCCCATCGGCCTGCTGATCGTGGCGCTGCTGCGGCTGGCCGGCGTGACAGCTCTGCACGTGACCGAGCCGCTGGCTTGGCGGCGCGACCTCGCCGTGGAACTGGGCGCCACCAGTGCCGAAGCCGGATACACCCCGGACCATGACACCCGCTACGACGTGGTGTTCGAGGCCGGCTGGGCCGACCGCTCGGTGCAGGACGCCGCACTGCTGGCCCGGCCTGGGGCGCGGGTGGTGCTGGTGGGCATTCCCGGCGACGACCGGCTGACCGTGCAGCACGCGCTGGCGCGGCGCAAGGGCCTGTCCCTGGTCTTCTCGCGCCGCATGAGCCACACCTACCCCGAAACGATCCGGCTGGTGGCCGGCGGCATGGTGGACGTGGACCGGCTGGTGAGCGACGTCTACCCGCTCGCAGAAGTTCAGCAGGCCTTCGAGCGCCACGCCGGCTATCAGCCGGGCGTGATCAAGGTGATGGTGCAGTTGTAACGCCGCTCAGCGCGGGGGGGCGGTGGAGTCGCGCAGCACCAGCTGCGGCTGGAACACGAAGTGGCGCGGCACCTCCTGCGGCCGGCCGATCAGCCGGATCAGCTCATCCAGCCCCTTTCGCCCCAGCAGCCCGAAGTTCTGGTTGATGGTGGTGAGCGGCGGGTCAAAGTAGGCGGCCTCCGGGGTGTCGTCGAAGCCCACCACCGAGACGTCCCGCGGCACCGTGCGGCCGGCCTGCCGCAAGGCCATCATTGCCCCTAGCGCCATCTGATCGTTGGCCGCGAAGACGGCCGTGAAGTCCAGCCCGGCGTCCAGCGCCTGCCGGGCCGCCTGATGGCCGCTGCGGGCGCTCCAGTCGCCCAGCTGCCGGGGCAGCGGCGGCAGGCCGTGGCGCTCCAGCACGCTGAGGTAGCCCTGGTACCGCAGTTCGGCGTCGCTCCACTCGCCGGGGCCGCCGATGTGCAGGATGCGGCGGTGGCCCAGCGACGCCAGGTGCTCGGTGGCGAGCGCGCCGCCCTCGAACTGATCGATGCTGACGGTCGTGCCGGCCACGTCCGCCGCCGCGTCGATCAGGATGTACGGCACGCTGGTCCCGATGCCCTTCACGATGTCGTGGGCGTCGTAGGGGGTCAGCAGCACCATGCCGTCCACCCCGAACTGCTGCAGCCGCGCCACCGCGGTCAGCATCTCCTGTTCCTCGAAGTGACGCAGGGTGGTGAGCAGCGTTTCGTAGCCGTGGGCGCGCGCGCTGTGCTCCACGTTCCGCACGATCTGGGCCGGGCCGTACTGGTCCGTGCCGTGACCGATCACCCCAATCAGCTGCGAGCGCCGGGTCACCAGTCCCTTGGCCAGGATGCTGGGCCGGTAGTTCATCTCCTCAATCGCCTGCATCACGCGGGCGCGGGTCTGCTCCGCCACGCTGGCATGGTTGTTGATGACGCGGGAGACGGTCTGGTACGAGACGCCGGACCGCTTGGCCACGTCGTGAATGGTGACGCTGCGGTCAGCTGATCTGGGCATGGGAGTCCTCTGGCGTGAAGGTCGGCATGGGGCGTGCGCCTAGCGTAGCGCGTCGGCAGGGCCTGCGTCACTCTGACTCAGCGGCCTCCATTTCCTCATCATGTGAACGCTCTCTGTCCGGCTCCGGCACCTCGGCCTCCGAGTAGTAGAGCCGCAGCCAGCGGGCCAGCCCGCCCAGCCCGGGGAACAGGGTGCGCTCATTGACGTTCGCCTGATCCAGATGGTCGCGGACCTGCCACTTCAGGGACGCGGGAATGATGATCTTGCGGTGCAGCTGCGACGACGCCTGCAGCCACTCATCCCAGCGGGCGGTGGGGTCCGAGAGCAGGCCGAACAGCGCGTACTGTTGCACGATGCGCTCGTCCAGCGAGGGCGGCTCGAAGAACATCAGGAACGGGTCCGGGGCCAGCTGTTCCAGCGTCGTGAGCGCCAGCGGGGTGAATCGGCGGTCCGACCCCGCGTGGTCAACCGCCTGCTGCAGCAGTTCCACCGTGAACACATCGGACCCCTCCTCCCGCAACAGCTGTTGCAGCCGCGCCGGCAGCCGCTGGTTGGTGAGCTGGTGGTTGACCATCCAGATGGCGCCGTCATGGTCGTAGTGCTGGTGGTCACGGGTGGCAAAATGCAGCGCCACCAGCGGAGAAAAGGTGAAGTCCAGCAGCCGGGTGGGCAGGCCGTGGTGCTGGCCCACCGCCAGCCAGTCCCACAGCGAGTCGTCGGCAGACGGGCGGTTGCGGGCGTACTTGCGGAAGTTGCGCAGCAGGTGCCGCTCGTTGGCGCGCAGGTCGCCGCCTAACCCCTGCAGCGAGGTGCGGAGCGTGAAGGCGGCGTCGTGGCCACCATGAAACACATACGGCGAGCGGTGCCGATGCAGCACCGGGTTCCAGGCCTCACCGAACAGCATGTCGAGCAGCTCGCCCCACGACTGCGGCACCCAGACTTCCTGACCCGGCCCGTCCCCGTTCACCGGTTGACCGCCCCTCCCCTGCTCGTCCTGCCCCATGGTCGCAGTGTTCCTGAAGGGCGGGCTCAGGGCCGGAGAATGGCCTCAAGGCAGCTTGAGCCATCCGACAGCCCACCACTGAAGCAGCTCAACCGGCCTTCATGTGAGGCGTGACGCGGAGGTTGACAGCGAGGAAGCGCTGCTCTTAAAATGTGACCGTTCACAGATACACCCTTGCCGTGTATGCCCAGGCTCCCCACTGGGATGACCCTGCTATGCCGCCGCACGATCCCTGAATGAAATCTCGCCTGAATTGACTGGAGCCTGAAGGATGCCTGAGCAGTATACCGTCGGAGTGGATTTCGGCACCGAATCGGGCCGCGCCGTGGTGGTGCGGCTGCGCGACGGTGCGGCGCTGGGCGAGGCCGTCAGCCCCTACCGGCATGCCGTGATGGAGCGGACGCTGCCGGACGGCACGCCGCTGGGCAAGGACTGGGCGCTCCAGCACCCCCAGGACTATCTGGACGTCTTCAGGGAGGCGGTGCCGGAGGCGCTGGCGCTCTCAGGCGTGCAGCCGGACGAGGTGGTGGGCATCGGCATCGACTTCACCGCCTGCACCCCGCTGCCGGTCCGTGCCGACGGCACCCCGCTGTGCTTTCTGCCGGAGTACGCCTCGCAGCCGCACGCCTGGGTCAAGCTCTGGAAGCACCACGCGGCGCAGCCACAGGCGGACCGCATCAACGCCCTGGCCGAGCAGCGTAGTGAGGGCTGGCTGCCGCGCTACGGCGGCAAGATCAGCAGCGAGTGGTTCTTTGCCAAGGCCCTGCAGATCCTGGAGGAGGCCCCGGAGGTCTACGCCGCGACCGAGCGGTTCATTGAGGCGGCCGACTGGGTGGTGTGGCAGCTGTGCGGGGTGGAGACGCGCAACGCCTGCACCGCCGGGTACAAGGCCATCTACCAGGACGGCCAGTACCCCACCCCCGAGTACTTCGCCGCGCTGAACCCCGGCTTTGCCGACGTGGTTCAGACGCGCCTGGGGCACGACCTGGCCCCGCTGGGCGGCCGGGCCGGCGGCCTCACCGAACAGGCCGCCGCCTGGACCGGCCTGAAGCCCGGCACGGCGGTGGCGGTGGCGAACGTGGACGCGCACGTGGCGGTGCCGGCGGCGGGCGTGGTGGAACCGGGCCGGATGGTGGCGATCATGGGCACCAGCACCTGCCACATCCTGCTGGGCGAGACGCTGCGCGAGGTGCCGGGCATGTGCGGGGTGGTGCCGGACGGAGTCGTGCCGGGCCTGTACGGCTACGAGGCGGGTCAGAGCGGGGTGGGCGACATCTTCGCGTGGCTGGTGCGTCACGCGGTGCCACCCGAGTACCACCAGCGGGCCGAGGCGGAGGGGCTCAGCCTGCACCAGCTGCTGGAGCGCGAGGCGGCGGGCCAGCGGCCCGGCGAGCACGGCCTGATGGTGCTGGACTGGATCGGGGGCAACCGCAGCGTGCTGGTGGACGCCGACCTGAGCGGCGTGATCCTGGGGCTGACACTCAGCACCCGCGCACCGGACCTCTACCGCGCCATGATCGAAGCCACCGCCTATGGCACCCGGCTGATCATCGAGACCTTTGAGCAGAGCGGCGTGCCGGTGAACGAGCTGGTGATCAGCGGCGGCCTCAAGAAGAACCGCATGCTGATGCAGATCTACGCCGACGTGACCGGCCGCCCGCTGAGCGTGCTGGACGCCGAGCAGGGCCCGGCGCTCGGCAGCGCCATGCACGCGGCGGTGGCAGCTGGGGCGTACCCGGACATCCAGGCGGCGGCCCGCTGCATGGGCAAGGTGCAGCGCGGGGTCTACCATCCCAACCCGGAGCATCAGCCGGTCTATGACCAGCTGTACCGCGAGTACCGCGAACTGCACGATTACTTCGGCCGGGGTGCCAACGAGGTGATGCACCGGCTGCGGCGCCTGAGGAGGGCCGAATGAACCATCCGGACGTGCGTGAGGAGCTGCACCGGCTGCATCTGGAGCTGCCGAGGAACGGCCTGGTGACCTGGACCAGCGGCAACATCAGCGCGCGGGTGGACGGCGGCCTGCTGATCAAGCCGAGCGGCGTGACCTTCGAGGCCCTGACGCCGGAGGGCATGGTCCACACCGACCTGGACGCGCGGGTGCTGAACAGCGACCTGAGCCCGTCCTCCGACACGGCCACCCACGCCTACATCTACCGCGAGCTGCCGCAGGTGGGCGGCATCGTGCACACCCACAGCCCCTACGCCACCGCCTGGGCCGCCACCGGCCAGGACATCCCCTGCGTGCTGACCGCCATGGCCGACGAGTTCGGTGGGCCGGTGCCCTGCGGCGGCTTCGCGCTGATCGGCGGCGAGCAGATCGGGGCAGAGGTGGTGCGGGTGCTGCGCGGGCACCGCTCACCGGCCATCATCCTGCAGAGTCACGGGGTCTTCACCATCGGGCGTACCCCTGCCGCCGCGCTCAAGGCCGCCGTGATGGTCGAGGACGTGGCCCGCACCGTGGCGCTGGCTTTCCAGCTCGCGGCGGCCACCGGCACACCGGTGTTGCCAATTGCCCCGGCGGACATCGACCAGCTCTACGACCGCTACACCAACGTCTACGGGCAGCGTCCTGCGCCCGCCACTCCCAACGCCGAGGTTCGCCCATGAAGCAGCTCCGTACTCCCCAGCTCTGGTTCGTCTGCGGTTCCCAGCACCTCTACGGCGAGGGGCCGCTGCGCGAGGTGGCAGACCACGCCCGCGAGATCGCCTCGGCGCTGAACGCCAGCCCGGAACTGCCCCTGGAGGTGGTCAGCAAGGGTGTCCTGACCACCCCGGACGAGATCCGGGCGCTGTGCCTGCAGGCCAACGCCGACCCGGACTGCGCCGGGCTGATCCTGTGGATGCACACCTTCAGCCCCTCCAAGATGTGGATCGGCGGGCTGAGCCAGCTGCGCCAGCCGTTCTGCCACCTGCACACCCAGTACGCCCGCGACCTGCCCTGGGACAGCATCGACATGGATTACATGAACCTCAACCAGTCGGCGCACGGCGACCGGGAGGCGGGGTTCCTGCACACCCGGCTGCGGCTGGAGCGCAAGGTCGTGGTGGGCCACTGGGCCGACCTGGAGGTGCAGCAGCGCCTGGGCGTGTGGTCTCGGGCGGCGTGGGCGTGGCACGACGGGCAGGGCGCCCGCTTCGTGCGCTTCGGTGACAACATGCGGCAGGTGGCGGTCACCGAGGGTGACAAGGTCAGCGCCGAGATCCGCTTCGGGTACAGCGTCAACACCCACGGCATCTCGGAACTGGCCGAGCGGGTGGACGCGGCCAGCGACGCCGACGTACAGGCGCTGATCCAGACGTACCTGAGCGAGTACGAGGTGGCCCCGGAGCTGCAGCCGGGTGGCGAGCGGCACGCCTCGCTGCTGGACGGCGCCCGTATCGAGCTGGGCCTGCGCTCGTTTCTGGAGGAAGGCGGCTACAAGGGCTACACCGACACCTTCGAGGACCTGCACGGCCTGAAGCAGCTGCCGGGGCTGGCCACCCAACGGCTGATGGCCGAGGGCTACGGCTTCGGCGGTGAGGGCGACTGGAAGACGGCGGCGCTGGTGCGGGCCATGAAGGTGATGGCGCACGGGCTGCCGGGCGGCACCAGCTTCATGGAGGACTACACCTACCACCTCGCGCCGGGGCAGCATCAGGTGCTCGGCTCGCACATGCTGGAGATCTGCCCCAGCATCGCTGCCGCGAAGCCAAGGCTGGAGGTGCACCCGCTGGGCATCGGCGGGAAGGAGGACCCGGTGCGGCTGGTGTTCGATGCTCAGCTGGGAGCAGCCATCAACGTGTCGCTGGTGGACCTGGGCAGCCGCTTCCGGGTGATCGTGAACGAGGTCGAGTCGGTCGGGCACCCGGACCTGCCGAAGCTGCCGGTGGCTCGGGCCGTGTGGGAGTGCCAGCCGGACTTCAAGACTGCCTGCGCTGCCTGGATCTACGCCGGAGGCGCGCACCACACCGGGTACAGCACCAGCCTCACCGCGGAGCACATCGAGGACTTTGCGGCCATCGCGGGGGTAGAACTGGCGGTCATTGACGCCGGCACCCAGCTGCGGGCCTTCCGTCAGGAGCTGCGCCTGAATGACCTGTACTATGTGCTGGCCCAGGGCCTGCGCGCATAGTGCGGGCCGTTCTCCCCGCCCCGTTTCTGATGTGAGGTCCGCATGACACAGTCCACCCCGACCCTGCCGGTTGCCCGGCCCTGGGGCCAGACCGACGACGGCACTCCGGTCACGCTCTACACCCTCCGCGCCGGACAGCTGGAAGTGCAGATCACCGATTACGGCGGACGCCTGGTCAGTGTGCGTGCTCCGGACCGGCAGGGCCAGCTGGATGAAGTCTCGCTCGGCAGCAACGACCTGGAGCCGTACCTGCACCACCCGGAGGCGCGCTACTTCGGAGCGCTGATCGGGCGGTACGGCAACCGCATCGCGGACGGCCGCTTCGAGTTGGATGGCCAGTCGGTTCAGCTGGAACTCAACAACCCGCCGAACGCGCTGCATGGCGGCAGCGGCGGCTTCCACGCCCGGGTCTGGAACGCCACGCCGGGTCTGAGCGCCGAAGGCCCGACCCTGCGGCTGCAGCGCCGCAGCGAGGACGGTGAGGACGGCTACCCGGGAGCGCTGGACGTGGAGGTGACCTACACCGTCACCGCCGACAACGCCCTGCACATCGCGTACCGGGCCAGCGCCGAGGCCCCCACCGTCCTGAACCTCACCAACCACACCTACTGGAACCTCAGCGGCGCGCAGCTCGACAGCATTCTGGACCACACGCTGCAGCTGGAATCCGACCGCTACACGCCGGTCAGCGCGGTGCTGATTCCTACTGGTGAGCTGGCTGAGGTGGACGGCACCCCGATGGACTTCCGCACCCCGCACACGCTGGGCGAGCGCATTGACGCGCCGTTCGATCAGCTGCAGCACGCGGGCGGCTACGACCACAACTTCGTGCTGCGCGGCCAGGACGGCACGCTGCAGCCGGCCGCCGTGCTGCACGACCCGCGCAGCGGCCGGGTCATGACCGTGGAGACCACCGAGCCGGGGATGCAGGTCTACAGCGGCAACTTTCAGGACGGCAGCCTGAGCGGGTATCACCAGCGGCCCTACGCCTACCGGACCGCCGTGTGCCTGGAAACTCAGCACTACCCGGATTCCCCGAACCAGCCGCAGTTTCCCAGCACCCGCCTCGACCCGGGCCAGGCCTGGACCTCGCACACCGTCTACCGCTTCTCCACCCAGGACTGACGCCCCCAGCACACCCGCCCGACCTGACTGCAGGTTCCGGGCGGGTGTGCCTGTTCTCCATCTGACGCAGGTTGAATTTTCATCCGTATTCTGCTGAGGGCGTATACAATCGTACACGTGCACCGGGCCAGAGGCCAGCCGGCGTCACCAGGAGGACGACATGACCCAGGCGGAGGCCGTCTTGCAGGACAACCCGCAGTACATCGTGGTGTTCCATACCCCTGACCGCCAGAATCTGGACGTGCTCGCACAGGTGCTGGAGGTGCCGCAGGACCCCACGCCGAACGTCAGGAGCCGGGCATCCCGTCAGGTGCTGCACAGCCGCAACGGGGTGCACGCCCGCATCTATACCCGGCTGGCGGTGGCGGTGGCCAACCTGACGCCGCCGCAGCGTGAACGGCTGGCGGCCCATCCGGCGGTACGGTCGGTGGCGCGCAACCAGCGCCGCAGTCTGCCGCCCCAGCTGATCGAGGTGCGCGGACAACCGGAGACCGGCCCACCCGAGCCGGAGCCGCTCAACCGGGCGCTGGAACAGCTGGGGCTGGACCCGCTGCACCAGCCCTGGACCGGCCGTCACGTCAAGGTGGCGGTGCTGGATACCGGCGTGGACCTGCAGCACCCGGACCTGAGCGTGCTGCCCGGCAACGCCGTGAGCTTCGTGCCGGACGAGCCGGACCCGCAGGACCAGAACGGCCACGGCACCCACTGCGCGGGCGTGATTGCGGGCCGGGCGTACCCGCAGGGGGGCTTCCGCTACGGGGTGGCGCCGGACGCCGAACTGCTGATCGGCAAGGTGCTCAACCGGTACGGCCAGGGCTATGACGACCAGATCCTGGACGCCATCGACTGGGCCGTGGATCAGGGCGCGCACATCATCTCGCTGAGCCTCGGCAGCGCCCGGGCGCCGGGTCAGCCGGCCAGCGCCCCGTATGAACAGGTGGCCGCCACCCTGCTGCAGCAGGGCGTGCTGCTGGTGGCGGCCGCCGGCAACGAGAGTCAGCGGCCCCGGCTGGTGGCCCCGGTCGGCAATCCGGCGGCCTGCCCCTCCATTCTGGCGGTGGCGGCGATTGACGGCGCCGATCAGGTGGCCGCCTTCAGCAGCGGTGATGTGGACGGCATCGGCCGGGTGGACCTCGCCGCGCCGGGCGTGGGCATCTACTCGGCGTGGCCGGGCGGCGGCCACCGCCGGCTGTCGGGCACCAGCATGGCCACTCCGCACGTGGCCGGGGTGCTGGCGATGTTCCGGGAACGGTCGCCCGCCGCCAGCGGCCCCGAGCTGTGGACACAGCTGTGTGCCGCCGCCCGTCCGCTGCCACTGCCCGCGGGCGACGTGGGCGCGGGGGCCGTGCAGGTGCCGACCGGGCCACCGTAAACGCCGGGGCCCCCTGCCATCCGACAAGCCAATTTGTCGGATAGTTCACATGGCACCTCCTGAGAGCCGCTAAGCTGAGCTCAGGAGGCAGGTCCTGTGCTGCAGAAAGTGCATATCACCCTGACCACGTCGGCCCGGCAGTCCGCCCAGTCCCGGCAGGAGGTGCTGCGCCGCCTTCAGGCCATCAGCGACCTGCACGACATCAACGCCCGCCGACTGGACCGCTACGGCGTCCTGAGCGGCGTGGTCAGCGCTGACCTGGTGCCCCGCCTGCAGGTGGACGGCGTGGCGTCGGTGGACCTGGACCAATTGCAGCGCGCGCTGTAAGCTCCGTCCCCGCAGGCCGGGCCGCATAATGAAGGCCATGCCCGGAGCTGCCTGCCCTTGACCGACCCCCTGCGCCTGATCATCAACACGCAGTCCCGCCGGGGCCGCGCCCAGCTGAGCACTGCCGTCCATGCCCTGAAAGTCAATGGGGTGGAGGTGGACCTGCTGGCCGCCACCAGCCCGGCCGAGTCGGACGCCGCCCTGCGTGCGGCGGTGGAGCGTGGGGCCGCCAGCGTGATCGTGGGTGGGGGCGACGGCACCCTGTCGCACGCCGCACAGGTGCTGGCCCACACCGGCACGGCGCTGGGGGTGCTGCCGCTCGGCACCGGCAACACCTTCGCGCGCAGTGTGGGCGTGCCGCTGGACCTCGCGGGCGCGGCGCGGGTGATTGCGGCCGGCCACCGCACCCGCATCGACGTGGGGCGGGTGAACGGCCGGGCGTTTCTGAACAGCGCGGCCATGGGCGTCTCGGCCCACATCGCCCAGGCGCTGACGCCCGAGCTGAAGCGGCGGATGGGGCTGCTGGCGTGGCCGCTGGTGGGCTTCCAGGTGCTGCGCAGCCATCAGGCGCTGCAGCTGGAGCTGCAGCTGCCCCAGGAGCAGCGCCGCGTCCGCACCCATCAGCTGCTGGTGGCGAACGGGCGGTACGTGGCCGGGCCGCTGGTGGCCGCGCCGGACGCCTCGGTGCAGGACCACCGGCTGGACGTGCTGGCGCTGGGCGGCAACCGCCTGCGCAGCCTGCTGCGGGCCGGGCTGGGCTGGGCCACCCTGGGCAGCGACCGCAGCCAGAGCACCCTGCGGCTGGAAACCCAGCGGCTGTGCGTCATCAACCAGAACGGGCCCACCGCCGTCAGCGTGGACGGTGAGATCATCGAAGCGGCGCGGCTGGACCTGTCGGTCGAGCCGCGCGCGCTGTGGGTGCTGGTACCGCCCGGCTTCGACCCCCAGACGGTCTAGAGGCCGGGGTTCAGTCGGCCGCCTGCGGCTCCTTCCAGGGGTCCAGCACCACCTTGATGCAGTGGTCCTGCTTGTCCCGGAAGGTCTGGTACAGCTGCGGCGCGTCGTCCAGGCCGGCCCGGTGGGTGATCACGAAGCTCGGGTCGATGTCGCCGCCCTGGATGTGCCGCATCAGCGGGTCCAGGAAGCGGTGGGTGTGCGTCTGACCCATCCGGAAGATCAGGCCCTTGGCAAAAGCCGCGCCCATCGGCATCTTGTCCACCAGACCGCCGTACACGCCCGGCATGCTGACGGTCCCGCCCTTGGCGCAGCTCATGATCGCCCACCGGAGCGCCGTGATGCGGTCAAAGGTCAGCCGCAGCCGCTGCTTGGCAGTGTCCATCAGCGCGCCCGGCCCGTGCCCGTGCGCCTCCAGCCCCACCGCGTCGATCACGTGGTCCGGGCCGCGCCCGCCGGTCATCTCGTGCAGCGCCACCAGCACATCGGTCTGCTCGTAGTTGATGGTCTCGGCGCCGCCGTCCTCGGCCATCTTGAGCCGCGCCGGAATGCGGTCCACCACGATCACCTTGGCCGCCCCCAGCATCAGGGCGCTGCGGGCCGCGAACTGGCCCACCGGCCCGGCCCCGAACACCGCCACCACGTCCCGGTCGCGCTGGATGCCGCAGTTCACGGCCGCCTGATAGCCGGTCGGGAAGATGTCGGTCAGGAACAGCACCTGCTCGTCCCGCATGCCCGAATCGACCTTGTACGGCCCCACGTCCGCGAACGGCACCCGCACGAACTGCGCCTGACCGCCTGCGTATCCGCCGTACATATGCGAGTACCCGAACAGCCCGGCCCCGCTGACCGCCCCGTACAGCGCCTCGGCCATACGGTGGTTGGGGTTGCTGTTGTCGCAGGCCGAGTACAGCCCGCGTTTGCACGGATCGCACACGCCGCAGGCGATGTTGAACGGCACGATCACCCGGTCGCCCACCTTCAGCTTGCGCACGGCCGAGCCGACCTCCACCACCTCGCCCATGAACTCGTGGCCCAGGATGTCGCCCTTCTCCATCGAGGGAATCACCCCGTCCAGCAGGTGCAGGTCCGAGCCGCAGATGGCGGTGCTGCTCACCCGCACGATGGCGTCGGTGGGGAGCAGCAGCGTGGGGTCCGGCACCGTCTCGATGCCCACCTTGCCGGTGCCCTGCCAGATCAGGGCCTTCATACCCGCGCCTCGCCGGCGTGCTGCGCCCGGCCGCTGCTCTGCCCCTTGGCGGTGGGAATGAAGCCCAGCTCCATCAGCCACTTCAGGCGCATCAGGTCGTCTCTGGCCTGCTGGGACGGTTCCTCGCTCAGCATCCGGGCCAGGATCGCGCCCATGGTGCCGCCCGGCGCGCGGTACTGGAAGTGCGCCAGCACCTCGGTGCCGCGGTTGCCCGGCGCGGGCCGGAACTGCACTTCGCCCTGGTTCTCGATGGTGCTGCCCGGCAGCGAGCGCCACGCCAGCCGCTGCCCTGGCTCGTCGGCCGTGATCTCGGCGTCCCAGCTGACCGGACCCACCGGCCCCTTGGCGACCCAGTGCGAGCGCTGCTCGTCCTGCACCTCTACCCGCTCCAGGTGCTCCATGAAAGTGGGCAGACCCTCCAGGTTGCGCCACATCCGGTACACCTCGTCGGCCGGCTTGCCGATGGTGACCGCTTCACGCACCCGGATCTCGCCCTGCCCGTCCGGCCGGATCTTGAGGGCGCGGGCCAGCGGGTTGCGGCCGGTCAGGGCCATCACGGTCATGGCCCCGCCGGTGCCGGCCAGGCTGACCTTGCGGGCGCGGCCGCCGCGCGCGCCCAGCAGCATCAGCCCGGCGCCCAGCACGCCCAGGACGGCGCGCTCGGTGACGCCCATGTTGGGGGCCGTTTCCCGGCGGTCCTCAGCCATTGACGACCTCTCCTCCGTTCGGGTGCAGCACCTGACCGCTGATGTAGCTCGAGTCGTCGGAGGCCAGGAACACGTAGCAGGGGGCCACCTCGCTCGGCTGACCGGGGCGCTTCATCGGCACGTCGGCCCCGAAGCTCGCCACCTTGTCGGGCGGGAAGGTGCTGGGAATCAGCGGGGTCCAGATCGGGCCGGGGGCCACCGCGTTCACCCGGATGCCCTGCTCCACCAGATTGCCGGACAGCGAGCGGGTGAACGCCACGATGGCGCCCTTGGTGGACGCGTAGTCCAGCAGGCTGGGGCTGCCCTTGTAGTTGGTGACCGAGGTGGTGTTGATGATGGTGGCACCCGACTTCAGGTGCGGCAGGGCGGCCTTGACCAGGAAGAACTGCCCGTAGATGTTGCTGCGGAAGGTGCGTTCCAGCTGCTGCTCGCTGATGTCGGTGATCTCCTCCTGCGGGTGCTGCTCGGCGGCGTTGTTGACCAGCACGTCCAGGTGCCCGAGCTGCTGCACCACGGCCTCGACGGTCTGCTGGCAGAACTGCTCGTCGCCCACGTCGCCTGCGAAGGTCACGCAGCGGCGGCCCTCGGCCTCCACCAGCCGTTTGGTCTCCTGGGCGTCGTCGCCCTCCTCCAGGTAGATGATCGCCACGTCCGCGCCTTCCCGCGCGTAATGCACCGCCACCGCCCGGCCGATGCCGCTGTCCCCGCCGGTGATCAGCGCGACCTTGCCTTCCAGCTTGCCCGCCGCCCGGTAGTTCGGCTTGATGTACTCGGGCTTCGGGTTCATGTCGGACTCGCGGCCCGGCTGCTGGTCCTGGTGCTGCGCGGGCATGGTCTGCTCTTTGTCAGTCATGGTGCAATTGCACCCTGCATCACCAGGTGGGAAGGCAGGGCAGCCCACCATCTTCACGCTTCTCCAAGCGGGTATAAAGCTGGGTGAAGCCCGGCAGCGTCACATGACAGTCCGGTGGCGTCGCCGCGCTCAAGCCTTGAGTCCAGCTGAAGGCCTCCACACCGGCCACACGCGGCGACGCGGTACAAGGGACCCATGCGCCTGACCCGGATCTTCTCCACCCCGCTGCTGTTCGCCGCCGGAGCCTGGCTGCTCCGCCCCCTTTTTGCGCCTGCGCCGCTGGACCTGCAGGGGCAGGTGGTGCTGATCACCGGCGGCTCGCGTGGGCTGGGGCTGCTGCTGGCCCGTGAGTTTGCGGCGGCCGGGGCGCGGCTGGCCCTGCTGGCCCGCGACCACACCGAACTGGCCGAGGCCCGCACCCTGCTGGCCCCCACCCCGGTGCTGCTGCTGCCCGCCGACGTGACCGACCCGCAGCAGGCGGAGGAGGCGGTGCGGGCCACCATCCAGCACTACGGGCAGCTGGACGTGCTGGTGAACAACGCCGGCATCATTCAGGTGGGCCCGGCGGAGAACCTGCCGCTCAGCGCCTACCACGAGGCCATGGACATCAACTACTTCGGGCCGCTGCACATGATGCGGGCGGCGCGCCGCGAGCTGAGCCGGCGTCGGGGGCGCATCCTGAACATCAGCAGCATCGGCGGACAGATTCCGGTGCCGCACCTGAGCAGCTACGTTGCCAGCAAGTTCGCCTTCGGCGGGCTCTCCGAATCGCTGCACACCGAGTACGCCCGGCAGGGTATCCACATCACCACCGCCTATCCGGGCCTGATGCGCACCGGCAGCCCCCGGCAGGCGCAGGTGGGCGGAAACCATCGCCTGGAATACGGCTGGTTCTCGGTGCTGGACAACGCGCCACTGATCTCCCAGGACGCCCAGCAGGCGGCTCAGGAGATGGTCGCGGCCCTGCGGCGCGGTCAGCCGCGGGTGGTGGCGGGCCTGGCCGCGCGGGTGGCCACCCGCGCCTACACCCTGGCGCCGGTGCTGATCACGCCGCTGCTGACGCTGACGGCCCGCCTGCTGCCCCGGTCGGCCCGCACCCAGGCGCTGAAGTCCGGCGACCAGAGCGAGTCGGCCATCACCCGGCGGCTGGGCGCCAAGCAGAAGGCCGAGGCCGCCCTCAACCAGCGCCGGTGAGCCGCTGGCCGCTGGTGCCGGCGGGCCGTCCGGTGCGGGCGGTGCTGGTGGGCTGCGGGGGCATGAGCGCGGAGTGGCTGCGCTGCGCCGAGCGCGTGGAGGGGCTGGAGGTGGTGGGGCTGGTGGACCTCCACGAACCGGCCGCCCGCGCCCGTCAGCAGGAATTCCATCTCGACCACGCCGTGGTGAGCCATGACCTGGACGCGGTGCTGCAGGCCACCCGCCCCGACATCGTGTTCGACTGCACGGTGCCGGAAGCGCACCACGACACGGCCCTGACCAGTTTCCAGCACGGGGTCAGCGTGCTGGGCGAGAAGCCGCTGGCCGACACGCTGCCGCGCGCGCGCGCAATGGTGCAGGCCGCCCAGGACAGCGGGCTGCTGCACGCCGTGGTCCAGAACCGCCGCTATAACCAGAACATCCGCCGGGTGCAGCAGTTCGTGCAGAGCGGGCAGCTGGGGACCCTCACCACCCTCAATGCCGACTTCTACATCGGCGCCCATTTCGGCGGCTTCCGGGACCAGATGGAGCACGTGCTGCTGCTGGACATGGCCATCCACACCTTCGACGCGGCCCGGCTGATCTCCGGGCAGAATCCGCTGAGCGTGGTCTGCCACGAGTGGAACCCGCCGGGCTCGTGGTACCGGCAGGGAGCGAGCGCGGTCGCCATCTTCGAGCTGAGCGGCGGGGTGGTGTTCACCTACCGGGGCAGCTGGGCCGCGGAGGGCGCCCCCACCAGCTGGGAGGGCGACTGGCGGGTGGTGGGCACCCACGGCACCATCCGCTGGGACGGTGGCGACCAGCCCACCGCCAGCGTGGTGCGCCGCAGCGGGGGCTTTCTGTCGGAGCTGGAGGAACGCGAGCTGCCGCCCGCTGCCCCGGGCGCCCGGACCGGCGGGCACGAGGGCGTGATCCGAGACGCCGTGCGGGCACTCCGGAGCGGCACCGAACCCGAAACGGTCAGCCACGATAATCTCCACAGCCTCGCGATGGTGCTGGCGGCCATCCAGAGCGCAACAGAAGGCCGGCGCGTCCCGGTTGACGGCGGAAGCTGACGCGTTTCTCGGTTGATTCTGAACGCCAGGGCCGAACACTCATTCGGGCTTCAGGAGGCGTCAATTGTTGGTTGGTGTTGCAGTCGTGTGACACGCGCCGCACGTACACTGAACTGTGAACCACCGGACCCTTCATCCTACATGACCTATTCCGACCACACCAACGCTTCGCACCTGCCCCGGACCTCGCTGCCGCTGGATGTCATCCAGGCGGTCCTGGACAGTGTGGACGACACCATGGCGCTGGTCGGACCGGACGGTGAGATTCTGGCGGTCAACCATCCGTGGCAGGAGTTCATGTCACAGAACCATGGCGAGCAGCTGTCGTGTGGCGTCGGAGCCAACTACCTGCAGGTCTGCGAGGGGGCCAGCGGCCCGAACGCCGCCGAGGGCCTGCCGGTGGGACGCGCCCTTGCCAGCGTGCTGAACGGTAGCGTGCCTCACTTCGAGATGGAGTACCCGTGTCACGGCCCTGCCCTCGACCGCTGGTTTGTGGTCCGCATTCGGCCACTGCAGCATGGCACCGAGCGGTACGCGCTGGTGACGCACCTGGACGTGACGGCGCGCTGGCTGACCGCCCAGCGCCGCAGCGATCTGGATGTGGAGGTGGCGCACGAGGTGCAGCTGCGCACCCGCAACCTCCAGGCGGAGAACGACGAGCTCGACAGCTTTGTGGGGGCCGTCTCGCACGACCTGAGAACGCCGCTGCGGCACCTGCAGGGCTTCCTGGGCCTGCTGCGGCAGCGGCTGGAACCGCGCGGGCTGGCCGAGGAGGACCTGCGGCTGCTGGACGTGCTGAGTGCGTCATCGCTGCGCCTGAACCGCATGCTGGACGAGCTGCTGGCCCTGGCGCGGGTGTCCCGTCAGGCGCTCTCGTTCCATCAGGTCAACCTCTCGGAGGTGATCCGCGACGCCTGGGGCAACCTGACGCCCGAACTTCAGGACCGGGAGGTGGACTGGCAGTGCGGCGAGCTGCCCCGGGTCTACGGGGAGCCGGAGCTGCTGCGGCTGGCCTTCGAGAACCTGCTGAACAATGCGCTGAAGTACACGGCCGGTCAGCCGGTGGCCTGCATCCAGGTGTCGTGCGAGCTCGGCATCAGCGAGGCGGTGATCGCCGTGCACGACAACGGGGTGGGCTTCGATCCGCGCTACGCCTCGCGGCTGTTCGGGGCGTTCCAGCGGCTGCACAGCGACCGCGAGTTCTCCGGCGTGGGGATGGGTCTGGCCAACGTCAAGCGCATCGTGCAGCGGCACGGGGGCCGGGTCTGGGCCGAGGCGCAGCCGGGCAGGGGCGCCACCTTCTTCCTGGCGCTGCCGCTGCAGCCGCCTCCGGGGCCCGGATAACGCGTCGGCACATCACGCCTCACGTTACCAATCGGGGGGCGCCACAGCTGCTAGCCTGAGGCACGGCTTCAGGAAGTCGTTTCTTTTCTCATGATGCTTCCCCTTCTGAAAGCCCACACCCAGGACCTGCACCAGCGCGTCGAACAGCTGCTCGCCATCATGGCCGACCCGCTGCCGGCCGAGCTCTATCACCAGCAGCTGCGCCAGCTGTACCGGCTGTACAACCCGCTGGAAGCCCGGCTCTCGGCGCTGCCGCTCCCGGACGCGCTCGGCTGGCCCGGGCGGCTGAAAGCCCCGCTGCTGGAACAGGACCTGAGCGTCCTGCGGCTCTCTGTGCCGGACCCGCTGCCGGCCGCGGCTCTGCCCGAGCTGCCGAGCGTGGCCCACGCGCTGGGCTGCCTGTACGTGCTGGAAGGCTCCACCCTGGGCGGCCAGCTGATCGGCCGTCATCTGAGCCGCCAGCTGCAGCTGACCGCCGAGCACGGCGCCGCCTTCTTCAACAGCTATGGCGTGCGGGTCGGGCCGATGTGGAAGGCGTTCGGGCAGGTGCTGGAGCAGCACGCGGCCGAGCACGGCGGGCAGGCGGAGATGCTGACCGGCGCGCTGCAGACCTTTCACGCCTTCGAATCCGTCCTGATGGACGCCCCCATTCCCGCCGGAGCCGCCGATGACTGATGCCGACCTGCTGTCCCCGCAGTACCTGGGTGGCCCCACCGTGGACACCACCAACTGCGAGCGTGAACCGATCCACATCCCCGGCTCGGTGCAGCCGCACGGGGTGCTGCTGGTGCTGTCCCATGACCTGACGATCCTCCAGGCGAGCGCCAACGCCCGCACCCTGCTGGGGCTGGACCCCGACGAACTGCTGGGTCAGCCGCTGGGTCACGTGGCCGAGCAGCGCGAGGTGCAGGCGCTGCGGCGCTTTCTGGACAGCGGCGGCTACGCGGGCGGACAGTTCACGTCCACCCTGCGCTTCGGCCCGCGCCGCGAGCTGGACGCCACGGTGCAGCGCTCCGGCGACCGACTGCTGCTGGAACTGGAGCCGCGCGACCCGGACACCTCGTCCGAGTTCTACCACGTGATCAAGAACGCGCTCTCGGCGCTGGAAACGGCCCCGGACCTGGCCAGCCTGACCCAAAGGGCTGCCGAGCAGGTGCGCGCCCTGACCGGCTTTGACCGGGTGATGATCTACCGCTTTGCCCCGGATGACAGCGGGCTGGTGATCGCGGAGGCGAAGCAGCCGGAGCTGCACCCCTTCCTGGGTCACCGCTTCCCGGAGTCGGACATTCCCCGGCAGGCGCGCGCGCTGTACGTGCAGCACCTGATCCGGCTGACCGCCGACGTCAACGCGGCCCCGGCCCCGCTGGTCCCGGTGCTGGACCCGGAGAGCGGCCAGCCGGTCAACCTGGGCGGCGCAGTGCTGCGCAGCACCAGCCCGGTGCACCTGCAGTACCTGCGGAACATGGGGGTCGGCTCCAGCCTGTCAGTGTCGATCGTGCAGGACGGCCGGCTGTGGGGCCTGATCTCCTGTCATCACACCACCGGGCGCGTGATCTCGCAGCCCACCCGTTCGGCGCTGGAGTTCCTGGCCCGGGTGCTGAACCTGCAGGTCAAGGCCAAGCTGGAACAGGAGATCGCCCAGTTCCGGCAGCAGCGCCAGGAGGTGCAGCGCCGCATCGCGGACCGGCTGTCGTCCTCGCTGACCCCGCTGCAGACGCTGGCCGAGCCGGACCTGGGGTTGATGACGCTGCTCGACTGCGGCGGCCTGGCGATGCACTTCGATGGTCAGCTGCAGCTGATGGGCCAGACCCCCGCGCCGGAGCAGGTCATGGCGCTGATTCAGTGGCTGCGGGAGCAGCCGAATGACCTGTATGCCACCGACGCGCTCAGCAGCGAGTGGCCGCCGGCCGAGGCGGACGAGCGGGTCGCCAGCGGTCTGCTGGCCATCAGCGTGTCGGGTGGCTGGCAGGAGGCGCTGCTGTGGTTCCGTCCGGAGCTCCCTCAGACGGTGGCGTGGGGGGGCGACCCCACCAAGCCGGTGGAGCGGGCCGCCGACGGCAGCGCCCAGCTGACGCCGCGCCACTCCTTCGACACCTACATCCAGCAGGTGCGGGGGCGCTCCGAGCCGTGGCACCAGGGCGAGATCGCGGAGGCGCAGGACCTGCGGCGGGCGCTGACCAGCGCGGTGGGCGAGCGGCTCACGATGCTGCGCAGCCTCAACGATCAGCTGGGCCGCGCCAATGACCGCCTGAACCGCGCCAACACGGAGTGGCGCGAGTACGCGTTCGTGATGTCGCATGACCTGCAGGAACCGCTGCGGCTGATCTCCAACTTCCTGGAGCTGTTCGGGGTGCGCTTCGGTGGTCAGCTGGACGCCAGCGCCGAGAAGATGATCGAGTTCACGCTGGGCGAGGCTGAACGGCTGCGCTCGCTGATCCGCGACCTGTACAGCTATACCGAGCTGAGCGCCGGAGCCCCGCCGCGCCGCGCCGAGGTGGACCTGAACGCGGTGCTGCAGCAGCTTCAGAGGGAACTGGCGGCGGCCATCGCCTCCAGCGGCGCGCGCATCACGGTGGACCCGCTGCCCCAGGTGCAGGGCAACGCCGCGCGGCTGCAGCAGGCGCTGTGTCACCTGCTGGACAACGCCATCAAGTTCAGCCGCCCCGACACCCCGCTGGTGCATGTCAGCGCCAAGCGGGTGACGGAAGGCTGGGCCATCCGGGTGCACGACCAGGGACCCGGCATCGCGCCGGAGTACCACGACAAGATCTTCACGGTGTTCCAGCGGCTGGGCAAGCGCGAGGACTCGGTCGGCAACGGCATCGGGCTGGCCATCGCCCGCAAGATCGCCGAGCTGCACGGCGGCAGCCTGAGCGTGTCGTCCGGGGTCGGGCACGGCTCCACCTTCACGCTCACCTTGCCGGACGACCAGCCGTCCCCGGGGCCGCATGTCTGAGCGCAGCGCGGTCGAGATTCTGCTGGTCGAGGACAACCCGGCCGACGTGTTCCTGACCGAGGCCGCCTTTGAGGCGGCCGGGGTGGCGGTGCAGCTGCATCTGGCCCGCGACGGGGTGGAGGCGCTGGATCTGCTGACCCCGCCCGGCGGGGACGGCCCCGGCCTGTCGCCGCGGCTGGTGCTCCTGGACCTGAACATGCCGCGCAAGAACGGCTTCGAAGTGCTGAATGCCCTGAAGGCCAACGACCAGACCCGGCACCTGCCGGTGGTGATCCTGACCACCTCTGCCGCCCAGAGTGACGTGGAGCGCTGCTACCAGCTGCAGGCCAACGCCTACGTCACCAAACCGAGCGGCCTGGACGAGTTCATCGAGTTTATCCGGGTGCTGGAACGCTACTGGCTGCAGGTGGTGCGGCTGCCCGAACCAGTCTGAGCAGCAACACAACCCCACGTGTATACCTGTACACATGTAGGGTTGTGTTGTGTCTTGCCCTCATCGTCCTCTGGGGTCCAGCACGTCGCGCAGGCCGTCTCCGATCAGGTTGAAGGCCAGTACCGTGAACAGAATGGCCAGGGCCGGGGCGCTGGACGCCCAGGGCGCCTGGGCAATGTAGTTGCGCGTTTCCGAGACCATGGCGCCCCACTCCGGGGTGGGCGGCTGCGCCCCGAAACCGATGAACCCCAGCCCGGCGGCCGTCAGGATGGCGCTGCCCACGTCGAAGCTCGCCTGGATCAGCAGCGGCGCCACGCTGTTGGGCAGCAGGTGCCGCAGGGCCACCCGAGAGGGCGAGCTGCCGAGTGCCTGCGCCGCCTGGATAAACTCCTGCTCGCGCAGGGCCAGCACCTGGGCGCGGATCAGCCGGGCGTAGGTGGGCCACGACACCAGCGCCACCGCGATCATCACGTTGATCAGGTTGGGCCCCAGCGCTGCCGAGATCGCCATCGCCAGGATCAGGCTGGGAAACGCCAGGAAGATGTCGGTCAGGCGCATCAGCGCCTCGTCCCACCAGCCGCGCAGCAGCCCCGCCATCAGCCCGATCACCGAGCCGATCAGCAGGGAGGCCAGCATCACGCTGACGCCCAGCCCCAGCGACAGCCGGGCCCCGTTCATGGTGCGCGACAGCACGTCGCGGCCCAGCTGATCGGTGCCGAAGGGGTGGGCGGCGGAGGGGGGCCGCAGCCGCAGGTCGAGGTTCTGGGCCAGCGGGCTGCCGAGCAGCGGTGGCAGCAGCAGCGCGCACAGCAGCAGAATGGCCAGCATCACCAGCCCGGTCAGGGCGCCGGGGTTGCGCAGCAGCCGGCGTGGGGTGGAGCGCCGGTCGTTCAGCCAGGTGGTCCGGGCCGTCATGAGAAGCTGATCCTGGGGTCGAGGGTCACGTACAGCAGGTCCACCAGCAGGTTCACCAGCGAGTAGGCCAGCCCGGCCACCAGCGTCACGCCCATCACCGCCGGGAAGTCCAGGCTGACGGCCGAACTGGTGGCGTAGCTGCCGATGCCCGGCCACGAGAAGATGGTCTCGGTCAGCACCGCGCCGGTCAGCAGGCTGCCGAACAGGCTGCCCAGCACCGTCAGGATCGGCAGGGCGGCGTTGCGCAGGGCATGCTTCCAGATCACCCGCTGCCCGTTCAGGCCCTTGGACCGCGCCGTGCGGATGTAGTCCTGGCCCAGCACCTCCAGCATGGCGCTTCTGGTCATGCGGGTCAGCAGCGCCGCCGAGAAGGCGCCCAGCACCAGCCCCGGCAGAATCAGGTGCCGCAGCGCGTCCACGAACACCTCACCGTCGTGGGCCAGCAGCGCGTCCACCGTCACCAGCCCGCTGTGGACCGGCGGCGCGAGGCTGTACGCGTCGATGCGGCCCGGCCCCGGCAACCAGCCGAGCCGCTCGTGGAAGATGTTCAGCGCCAGGATCGCCAGCCAGTACACCGGGGTGGCCCCGCCCACCAGCGCGAAGATGCGCGCCAGCAGGTCCGGCGGCCGGTTGTGGCGCAGCGCCGCCAGCATGCCGAGCGGCAGGCCGATGATCAGCGCGAACACCACCGCCACCAGCGTCAGCTCCAGGGTGGCCGGAAAGAACTGCCGCAGGTCGGCCGCAATGCCGCTCTGGGTGCGCAGCGAAGTGCCCAGGTCACCCTGGGCCAGCCGCTCCATGTAGACCGCGTACTGCACCACCATCGGCTTGTCCAGGCCGTTGCGCACCCGGAAGTCCTGAAGCTGCTGCTCACGGGCGTTGTTGCCGAGCGCCGCTGCCGCCGGGTCCGCCGGGACCACGTGTGAGATCACAAAGGCCGCCAGCGTGACGCCCCACAGCACAAACAGCATCAGGGCCAGGCGCCGGAGTATGTAGATGAGCAGAAAGGTGCCTCCTTGACCTCAGCGGGGCCGGTCTCCGGAGCCGCAGGCACCCGCCCGCGCTCCGGCCACCCGGCCCCGGCCGCTTACTTCTTGCTGATCTTCTCGAACTGCACGTCGCCGTTGGCGTTACGCACAAAGCCCAGCACCGACGCGCTCGCCACCACCGGCTTGTACGGCTGGTACAGGATGGCGTAGGGGCCTTCCTTGACCATCAGCTCGGTCAGCTGCTTGTACAGCGCCACCCGCTTGGACTGGTCCACCTCGACGGCCGCCGACTGCGCCAGCTTGCTCGCCTGCGCATTGTTCCAGCTGTTGCGCCACGCCAGCGAGTGGGCGTTGTAGTCGGCCAGCGGGGTGCCGTTGCCGTCCGCGTCGGGGTAGTCGGGGCTCCAGGCCACCTGGATCAGCGGCGCCTTCTGGGCGCGGTAGGTGGTCAGCAGCTCAGCGTTGACCATCTGCTTGATGTTGGCGCGGATGCCCACCTTGGCCAGGTCCGACTGGACCTTGGCAGCCAGGTCCTGGCACGGCACGCCGCCGGAACACGAGCCGGTGCTGACCAGGAAGTCCACGTCAAAGCCGTTGGGCTTGCCGGCCGCCGCCAGCAGCGCCTTGGCTTTGGCCGGGTCGTAGGCGTAGGGCGTGGCGGTATTGGACCCGGCCAGCCCCAAAGGAATGATGGTCTGCACCTTGCGCCCCAGGCCCTGCAGCAGGCTCTTGATGATGCCGTCCTGGTCAATGGCGTACCGCACCGCCTCGCGCACGCGGGGATCCTCGAACGGCGAGCCCTTGGCCGAGTTCATGCCCAGGTAGGCCATCTGGAAGGTGCTGGTCTTGAGCGCCTTGAGCTTGGGGTTGCTCTGCGCGGCCTTGAAGGCGTCCGGGGTGTAGTCCCAGGCCACGTCGATCTCGCCACTGTTCAGAGCGGTCTGCTGCGCCGACGATTCCAGCATGTAGCGCAGGATCACCCGCTTGATATTGATGGAGCGGCGGAACGCCTTGGGGTTGGCGTCCAGCGCCACCTGTGCACTGCGGTCCCAGCGGTTCAGCACGAACGGCCCGGAACCGGCGCTGTGATCGCGCAGCCAGGCAGAGCCGAAGTCGCCGTTCTGCTCGTGCGCCTTGGCCTCGGTGCTGTCGATGATGCCGCCCACGTTGAAGGTCAGCAGCGCCAGCACGATGTTGGGGTTGGCGGTCTTGGGAATGTTGAACACCACGGTGGTAGGGTTGGGGGCCGTCACCGACCCGACCTTCAAGTTCGCCACGTCGGTCAGCAGGAAGCTGCTGGGCGTCTTGAGCGAGATCACCCGGTTCATCGAGTACACCACGTCGGCCGACGTGACCGGCCGGCCGGTGGAGAAGGTGGCGGGCCGCAGCGTGAAGGTGATCTGTGACCCGGTGGCGGTGGGCGTGACCTTCCAGCTGCTGGCGAGCCGGGGCCGCACCTTGCTCAGGTCGTTGCCCTCAAAGCCCACCAGGGTGTCGTAGAGGTTGCCGGTGATCAGCGAGCCGGTGAATTCGTAGGACACGCCGGGGTCGAGGGTGATCAGGTCCGAGAAGTCGCCGCCGATGACCAGCGTGCTCTGGCGGGCCGACTCGGCAGCGGCCATCGGCAGGCTGAGCGCCAGGGCGGCAGCCAGCAGCCGGCCGGCGAGACGCGAGGGACGGACGGAACCGGACGCCGGGATCAGTCGCTTCATGCTTCAACTCCTTGGGAACGCGCGGACGGGAAGCCGCACAAGGGACCTTCGTGGAACCGCCTGAAGTGCGCCGGGCCTGAGCTGATCTCAAGGGAGCCCTCATCAGCCCCTTAAGTAGGCTTACCCTAGGTGTTCGGCAAAAGGGTGTCAAGCGGGCCGCCGCTGCCGCTCCCGGCGCCGGCCCACGGTGGTACGCTGGCCCGCAAGGAGCCACTATGAGCGAACCCGAACAGACCGTATTTCCCTACGGGGCTTGGCCGTCTCCGCTGACCCCGGACGCCATCACGGCCGGCACGGTCGGCCTGGGGGGGATCGCCGTGGACGGCCCGGACGTGTACTGGCTGGAAGAGCGGCCCAGCGAGGCCGGACGCAGCGTGCTGGTGCGACGCACCCCGGACGGCGCCGTGACGGACGTGACCCCGGCCCCCTCCAACGTCCGCACGCGGGTTCATGAGTACGGCGGGCGCTGCTACGTGGTGCAGGACGGCACCGTGTCCTTCAGCAGCTTCACCGACGACCGGCTGTACCGGCTGGCCCCGGGCCAGGAGCCGGAGCCGCTCACCCCGCCCCTGGACGTGCGCTACGCCAACCCCACACCCGATCTCCAGCGTCAGCGGTTGATCGTGGTGCGCGAGGACCACCGCTCCGGCGACCACGACCCGGGCAACGCGCTGGTGGCCGTCTCCGTGGGGGAAGCGAACCCGGAGGGTGGCACGGTGCTCGCGAGCGGCGCGGATTTTTACGCCGCGCCCCGGCTCAGCCCGGACGGCACCCGGCTGGCCTGGGTGGAATGGGACCATCCGAACATGCCCTGGGACGACACCCGGCTGATGCTGGCGAGCGTCGAGCCGGACGGGTCGCTGACCGCGCCGCAGTGCGTGGCGGGCGGCCCGGGCGAGTCGGTGGCCGAGCCGCGCTGGTCGCCCGGCGGGGTGCTGCACTTCGTGTCGGACCGGAGCGGCTGGTGGAACCTGTACCGGCTCAGGAGCGGCGTGGCCGAAGCGCTGTACCCGATGGAGGCGGAATTCACCCGTCCGCACTGGGTGTTCGGCGTGGCTCAGTACACCTTCCTTCAGGAGGAGCAGCTGGTCTGCGCCTACGACCAGGGGGGCCGCACCCAGCTGGCCCGGCTGGAACACCAGGACGGCCGCTGGGTGCTGCTGCCACTGCTCGTGCCATTTACGGACGCGTCCTCGCTGCAGGCGATGAACGGGGCGGTGGTGCTGCTGGCCGGCGCTCCGGACCGCGCGCCATGCATCGCGCGCGTCACCCTGGGGGGCGAGGTGGAGGTGCTGCGCGAGTCGGCCCGCTTCCCGCTGAGCGCAGACGACATCAGCGTGCCGGAGGCGGTGGAGGTGCCCACCGAGGACGGTCAGTTTGTGCACGCCTTCCTGTACCGGCCGCGCAACCGGCGGGCCCAGGGGCCGCTGGGCGAACGGCCCCCGCTGCTGGTGATCAGCCACGGCGGGCCCACCGGCGCCACCACGGCGGTGCTGGACCCGGCCGTGCAGTTCTGGACCACCCGGGGGTTTGCGGTGCTGGACGTGAACTACAGCGGTTCCACCGGCTTCGGACGGGCCTACCGCGAGCGCCTGAAGGGCCAGTGGGGGGTGCTGGACGTGCAGGACTGCGTGAGCGCGGCCCAGTACGTGGCGGCGCGCGGCGACGCCGACCCCGAACGGCTGGCCATCACCGGCGGCAGCGCAGGCGGCTACACCACGCTGTGTGCGCTGACCTTCCACGACGTCTTCGCGGCCGGGGCCAGCCACTACGGGGTCAGCGACGTGGAAGCGCTGGCCCAGGAAACGCACAAGTTCGAGAGCCGCTACCTGGACAGCCTGATCGGCCCGTATCCGCAGGACCGGGCCCGCTACGAGGCGCGCTCACCGATTCACTTCACCGGTCAGCTGCGCCGCCCGGTGGTGTTCTTCCAGGGCCTGGACGACCGGGTGGTGCCGCCCAATCAGGCGCGCACGATGTACGAGGCGGTGCGGGCCCAGGGGCTCCCCACGGCCCTGCTGGAGTTCCCCGGCGAGGGCCACGGCTTCCGGCGGGCCGAGAACATCCGGGCGGCGCTGGAAGGAGAACTGCAGTTCTACGGCCAGGTGTTCGGCTTCACGCCGCCGGGCCTGAGCACCACGCTGGAGATCGTGAACGTCGACCGCTGAGGGCCGGTCAGCCCTCAGCCCAGAGCCGACGGTACGCCTGCTGGTAAGCCACCCTCGCGGTGCCGGAGTCCAGGTTCCGTACCGTTTCCTCTCCCTCCGGACGCAGGGCCTCCATCGCCGCCTCCAGGTCCGGGTACAGCCCGGCTGCCGGCATCGCCAGAATGGCCGCGCCGTCCGCAGCGCCCGGCTCGCGGGCGCTGCGCTGCACCTCCAGGCCGAGTGCGCCGCCCACCAGGCCCAGCCAGAAGTCGCTGCGGGCGCCGCCGCCGGTGGACAGCAGCCGCTGCACCTGCGAGAGCGGCCGCATCACGTCGTAGGTGTCGGCCAGCGCGAAGGCCGTGGCTTCCAGCAGGCTGCGGGTCAGCTCCGCGCGGCCGGTGGCCAGGCTCAGTCCGGTCCAGGAGCCGCGCAGGTCGGCGCGCATGTGCGGGCTGCGTTCGCCACTCAGGTACGGCAGGAAGGTGACGCCGCCCGCGCCCGGCCCGGCACTCTGGGCTTCCTCCAGCAGCGCCGCGAAGCCCGTCTCCGGGGCCAGCCGGTCATGCAGCCACTGCAACGCGCCCGCCGCCGCCAGCGTGACGCCCAGCAGGTGATAACTGCCGTCGGCATGGGCGAACAGGTGCACCCGTCCCTGCGGGTCCGGGGTGGGCTCGGTGAGTGGCGCGAACACCACACCGCTGGTGCCCAGGCTCAGGCTGCCGACCTCCGGCCGCCGGGCCGACAGCCCCAGCGCCACCCCCGCCGCCGCATTGTCCCCCCCGCCCGCCACCACCGGCAGGCCGGCCGGCAGCCCCGTCTGGGCTGCCAGATCGGCCTTCAGTCGTCCGCTGACCGCCCAGCTGTCCAGCACCTGCGGAAACAGACTGGCCGGCAGTTCCAGCGCGTCCAGCACGCCCTCGTCCCAGGCGCGGGTCGTCAGATTCAAGGCGCCCACGCCGGAGGCGTCGCTGGCCTCGGTGTGCATCTGGCCAGTCAGGAGATAGCCCAGGTAGTCCTTGGGCAGCAGCGCGTGGCGCACCCGCGCGAAGGTCTCCGGCTCAGCCTGCCGCAGCCACAACAGCTTGGGCAACTGGAAGCCCGGCACCGCCCGGTTGCCGGTGCGGGCGATCAGCTCGCTGCGGGGAAGGCGCCGTTCGAGTTCCTCTACCGCCTCCCCGGTCCGGCCATCGTTCCAGAGCGGCGCGGGGCGCAGCGGCTCACCGTGGGCATCCAGCGCCGTCAGGCCATGCATCTGCCCGCTGAGGCCCAGCGCCAGCGGTGTGTGACCGCCGGCCCGCAGCTGCGTCGCCACCTCCGAGAGCGCCTGCATGGTCGCCTGGGCCCAGTCCTGGGGCCGCTGCTCGGTCCAGCCGGGCTGAGGGGTCAGCAGCGGGTAGCTGTGGGTGGCGTGCGCCAGCGTCTCCCCCGCCGCTGTCAGCGCCACCACCTTCACGCCGCTGGTGCCCAGGTCCAGGCCCAGCGTGACCTCCGCCACGTCAGCGCACCCCGAGCAGCAGTTCCATGGTCAGCTGGTCCAGCTGTTCCAGCCCCGGTCCACGCGCGCCCAGGGCAACCCGGTCAAAGGCATGGGCCTTGAGCGCTGCCGCGTTCTCCGGGCTGAATCGGGTGGCCGCCTCACCCACCCCGGCGTCCTGGACCCGGTAGGCCTGGAGCGCGGCCTGGATTTCCGCGTCCTCGTCCCACTGCCGGGCCTTCTCCTTCAGGATCAGGTAGGTCCTCATGCAGCCGCGCGCGAAGGCCCACACCCCCGCCTCGTCCTCGGTGCGCAGCGCGTGCGCGTCGAAGTGCCGCATGCCGGTGTAGCCGCTGTCCTCCAGCAGCTTGACCGTGAAGAAGGCGCCCTTGGGATTCTCGGCCCCGAACCGCAGGTCCTGGTCGAAGCGGCCCATCTTCTGGTCGTTCAGGTCGATATGGAACAGCTTGCCCGCGTCGATGGCCTGCGCGATGGCATGCGGGAAGCTCAGGCCGGCCATCGTCTCGTGCGCGAACTCCGGATTCACGCCGAACAGCTCCGGGCGGGCCAGTGTGGCGATGAAGCCCAGCGCGCTGCCCACGGTGGGCAGGAAAATGTCGCCCCGCGGCTCGTTGGGCTTGGGTTCCAGCGCAAATCGGTAGCCGTAGCCCTGAGACTCGCTGTACTCGGCCAGATAGTTCAGGCTGTCGCGGAACCAGCCGAGCGCGTCCAGCAGTTTGCCGCTGCCGTCCACCTCGGTGCCTTCCCGGCCACCCCAGAACACGTAGGTCTCGGCCCCCAGCTCGGCCCCGAGGTCCATCGAGGCCATGGTCTTCTGCAGCGCGTAGGCGCGCACGCGGGCGTCGGCGCTGGTGAAGGCCCCGTCCTTGAAGGCCGGATCGCCGAACAGGTTGGTGGTGGCCATCGGGACCTTCAGGCCGTGGTCCGAGAGCGCCTGCTTGAACTCACGGACGATGCGGTCGCGCTCGGCAGCGGTCGCGTCAATCGGCACCAGGTCGTTGTCGTGGAGGTTGACGCCGTAAACGCCCAGTTCCGCCAGCTTCTGCACGATGTAGGGCGCGCTCAGCGGCTCCCGAGTAGGGCCGCCGAAGGGGTCGCGGCCGACGTTGCCGACAGTCCAGAGGCCAAAGGTGAAACGGTCGTCCGGGGTGGGGGTGTACGGTGCCATATGCGCTCCTGTGCCGGCAGCGGAAGGGAACGCTGCCCTCATCCGCGTCCAGAGAAATCGATTTCGTATGCTGGAAGTATACCCCAGACGTCGCCGAAGGCAAGCGTGGCCCTCATCGGGGGGCGGTACTGCGGCGCACCACCAGCCGGGTCGGCACCAGCAGCCGCTCCGGCGGGTGGCCGGCCAGCCGGGCCAGCAGCGTTACCACGCCCTGGGCCGCCATCTCGGCGGCCGGGTGGTACACGGTGGTCAGCCCACCCGCAATGAACTCTGCCCCCACCATGTCGTCAAACCCCACCAGCGACACGTCCTGCGGCACTCTCAACCCCGCCACGTTCAGGGTCCGGGCCACCGCCGCCGCTGCCAGATCGGTCTCCGCCACCACCGCCGTGCAGCCACCTTCCACCAGGCTCACCAGCCGCCCGGACGCATGGGTGCGCTGGATCCCGCCGCCCAGCCCCGCCGCCCGCATCGCATCCTGGTACCCCTGCTCACGCAGGGCAAAGTGTTCCGGCCCCTCCCGGCCGGCGCCGTAATACACGATCTGCTGATGGCCCAGGCGCAACAGGTGCTCGGTCGCCAGTCGCGTGCCGCCCCGGTGATCGGCGTCCACATGGCCCACCGCGTCCGGGGTCTGCTGGGTCCAGAGGGCCACCAGCGGCAGCCGCTGCGGGTCCAGGTGATCGAGCAGCTGATGCGGGCGCAGCGGATCACGACTGACCAACAACCCATCGATGCGGCCGTCCAGAAACCGAGCCGCCTCGCCTTCCGGACCTTCCGGATACACCACCAGCGCCGGCACGCCGTGCTGCCGCGCCGCCTCACCCAGCCCCGCCAGAATGGCGCCGTCAAAGGTGCGGCGCAGCGCGGCAGCAGCGTTCAGCTCACCTAGTTCACCGACCGGCTCCGACGGCGAGGTGGCCGCCAGCACCACCCCCAGCTGCCCGGTGCGCCCGGTCCTGAGATTGCGGGCTGCCGCGTCCGGCACGTAGCCGAGTTCCAGCGCCACCCGCCGCACCCGCTCGGCGGTGGCGGCGTTGATCGCGTAGGCCACCTCCTGACCAGTCAGGACCTTGGAGACGGTGGCCGGACTCACGCCCGCCGCCGTCGCCACGTCCTTGATCTTGAGCTTCACCGTCACCTCCCCCGGCGGCCGGCCCGCAGCGTCAGGGCAGCGCCTTGAACTGGACCCGCACGAACGAACGCGGCGGCAGCACCAGCTGGGATGGGTTCAGGCGCAACAGCGGCGCTTCCTGATCCACCGTCTCGGCCGTGAAGCCCTTGGCTCCGGTCGCTTGCCAGCCGGTCAGCGACAGCGAGACCGGCACCGGCTCGGTGGCGGTATTGATGAGGATGGTGGTCAGCGTCCGATCCTGCTGCGCCGCATGGACCCAGAGCCGGTCATCGTCCGTCTGCAGCAGCAGCGCCTGGCCCTGAAAGTGCGTCAGTTCACGCATGGCGTAGTAACTCGGGCGCGGAATGCCGCTCAGGTCCAGCAGCCCGTGGTTGCCGGTGGCCTGCAGCGCGAAATAGGTGGCCACCTGGGCGCCCCCCTCCGCCAGCCTCAGGGTGGCTTCGGCGGCCCACAGGCCCGCCACCTGATCCGACAGGTGGCGCGCGCGGTTGGTGTTCCAGGACAGGCTGTATTCGGTCACGCCGGTCTGCACGGTGCGGGTGTGCCCCAGCGGGTTCGCCTGGGGGTCGCGCAGAAGCTGCTGGTAGTGCGCCAGATCGTCCGACACCCGCTTCACGCTGGCCAGCGCGGCCTCGTCACTGAGGGTCCCGTTGTCCGGATACTCGTGCCAGGTCAGCAGGTCCACCACGTCGCCGCACAGCCGGATGAACTGCTCCACCCAGGGGCCCGGCTGGCTGGTGGCTGGCCCGGCGATCAGGGCGTGCGGGTCCACCTGCAGGATGGCGGCGCGCTGATCGCGGAAGGCCCCGCAGTACTTCTCGGGGGTCCACGAGGGATCGCCCCGGTGCTCGGCGTACAGGTCCGGCTCGTTGCCGATCTCCCAATAACGCACCGGCAGGCCCTGGGCCAGAGTCACCCGGACCGCGGCCGCCGCGTCGGCCGGCTGGTTGTGCGAATCCGGTTTGAGCGCGAAGAGGCGGGTCTGCACCAGCAGTGGCGGTTTGCCCAACATGGTCCAGTTGCTCTTGAGCGGCACAAAGCTGGCCTCGGTCAGGTCCTGCTCGTCACCCACATTTCCACCGGGAAACCGCAGCAGGCTTGGCCGCAGGACATTCAGCGCGTCACGCGCCTCCACTACCGGCATCCAGTTGCCCAGGTTGTAGCCCTCCAGGCTGCCGGCCGCCAGCGGTACAGGTGGCCGGTTGGAGGCCAGTTGCACCGTGGCTGCCTCACCGAGCCCCACCACGCCCATCAGCAGGGCGAGCGGCAGCCAGCGGTAGACGGCACAGACCACCCCAGAGAGGTGCGCGCTCGTTCCTTGCCGCTTCGGGAACGGCCGGGAATCCATCGAATTGTTCATCGGCACAGCATACCTGTTCACGCCTCCGAGACCGGGCGATTCGCACGGACAGGAAGGAGCGGCAGAACTGATCTGACGTCTGTCCCGGGTATCGGCATACTTGGGCCATTTGCGTGACGGGTATCGGCATACTTGGGCCATTCGGGGTATCGGCATACTTGGGCCGTTCCCAGCGTTTTTCCCTGCTGGCGCTCTTTTTAAGGTTCACCTGAAGGTGTGGAAAACCGTCCTCAGCCCTGTATCGGCATACTTGGACCGTTTTGGGGTCCAACTATCGGCATACTTGGGCCATTTGGCTCAGGAACTATCGGCATACTTGGGCCGTTCCGGCTGAACAGCCACTTATACCCTCGGCATACTTGGGCCGTGGCTATCGGCATACTTGGGCCATTTGACCTGAAAACTATCGGCATACTTGGGCCATTTGGTCACCCGTGCATCGGCATACTTGGGCCATCTGAAGGCTGAACTATCGGTATACTTGGGCCAAATGGCCCGGAGAGTATCGGCATACTTGGGCCGTTTGCAGACTTTTTCCCCGTTCTGGCGCGACTCTGCACTTTCTGCTTGTTGTTGACATTCAATATCTTTTAGAGCTTTAAAAGAAATAACAACCAAAAAAACAAAACACGGCGGATCGGGTAAACTGCAGGGCATCATGCGCCGGTCCGCTTCGCCCCCGCCACCATCCAGCGCGCCGCGTGCGCTGGAACGTTTCGATGAGGCCAATGTGGCGCGGCTAGGTCTCATCAGCATTCAGGAGCGGATTCCGGACGGCCACAACAGCTGGAGTGTGGAGTTCACAGTCGAAGGGCGTCCGGCACGCCTGAGTTGCGACGCCCTGCCCAAACATGGGGGTGTGCCTCACGGCCTGGACAATGATGTGAGTCTGGCGCTGATCACGCTGTTCATGGAGGACGGCAGTCCTCAGGACGGCACCTTCAGCACCTCGGCGTATCAGATCCTCACCGTGATCGGGCTGGACACCAGCGGCCACTATTACCGGGCGCTCAAGGAGAGTCTGGACCGGCTGACCACCGCGACCTACACGGCCAGCGAAGCGTGGCGCAAGCCGGACGGCCGCTGGACAACCGTCAAGTTCCGCTACATCGACCGGCTGGAGTACACCAGCGATGATGACCGGCTCAGTCTGACGGGGGGCAGCATCCTGCGCATCACCCTGGCCCGCGAAATCGTGCACTCCATCCGCGCCCAGCACATCAAGCCGCTTGACCTGACGTTCCTGACCAGCCTGCAGCGGCCGCTGACCCGCGCGCTGTACCGGTTGCTGGACGCTCAGCGGCGTCAGCCGGAGAGCCTGACCGTCCTGAGCATCGACACCAACATCATCGAATGGGCCAAAGCCTGCAAGATCGTGGACCTCAAACCGGCCAAGATCAAGCGGACGCTGGACGGTGCCCATGAAGAATTGTTGCAGCGCGGGTACCTCAGGCAGGTGAGCTACACCGGGCGAGGTACCAAACAGGTGATCTCCTACCAGTTTGCCCATGAGGTGACGAGTATTCCCGACCCGGAACTGGTCGGTCAGCTCACAGCCTTCGGGGTCACGCCCGGGATGGCCCGCTCGCTGGCCCAGCAGTACCCGGAGGAGCGACTGCTGGAACGGATCGAGCGGTTCCGGGGCATGGTCGCGCGCGGCTATTCTCCGCGCAGCCGCGCCGCCATGCTGGTGGATGTCATTCGGGACGAAGAGGGCAAGTACGCCGATCCTGAAGGCTTTGTGACCGCCGACCAGCGCCAGCGCAGCGAACAGCAACGCCTGCAGAGTGAGCGCCTGTTACAGCAGCGACTCGATGAGGAGGACGAGCGGCGCAGCGAGCAGTACGCGGCCCTGACGCCGCAGGCCCGCGCTGAGCAGGCGCTCAAGACGGTCTCACTGATGTTGGGACGCCGGCTGACCGTCTCGATGCTGGCCGCCCTGCGCGACCTGGTGCTGCGGGGCGAACTGGACGGAGCAGACCTGGTGAAACGCACGACCCGCGCCGCGATGGACCTGAAGCTCGAGGACCTGTCGGCCGAGCTGACCGAACTGGTCCGCAGCCGCTACGACCTGTAGCAGGCACTCAGCCGCTGCGGCGTTCGCGGCGCACGGCCCGCAGTTCTTCGAGCCAGCGCTCCTGGCTGTCCTGATCGCGCAGCACCACCCGCATGGCGGCCTCGAGCGCCTCGTCCACATTGATGCGCGTGAGCTTCAGCTGATCTGCCGCGTCCAGAAGGGCGCGGGTCAGTTCCCGGTGGAGGCTGAGGGGGACCCGACCGGCCAGAGTCTTGACCTCTCCGCGAGGAGCGACGTCCTCCTGAATCGTCGGCTGCCCCTTGCCGGCGCTGAGAGGGGCCTCTGAGGGCTCGGGAACCGGTGGGGTGGGGTCTAGGGGCTGTTCACTCTGCCGGGCCGCCCTGAGGCTGGCAAGGGCGTTTTTTACATCGTTCACGCTGAACCTCCTGCAATCCGGCTGATGAGTTCGGTGGTGGCGGTCTGGTAGTCACGCCAGCACCGCTGTGCCACGTCACCCCGGATGTCCCGCACCAGCAGTGCTGCGTTGGACGCGTCGCGGAAGGCCTCGCTGATCCGGATGCTGGCGCGCATCACCGGTACGCCCAGTTCACTCAGCCCTTTCCGGGCGTTGAGATCCTTCATGCCGCCGGGGCGCACCATGGTCAGCAGCGCGGTGTAGCGGGCCGTGTCAATGCCGCCCGCCCTGAGCACCTCGGCCGTCTGGGCAGCGCCATCCAGTCCGTTGATGTCCGGGCTTGTGGGCAGGAGCACGAGGTCGCTGGTCTGGGCATATTCGATCAGCTTGCCGTTCTCCACACCACCTTCGGTATCGAGCACCACGGCGTCATACATGCTGACGCCCCGGGCCAGCGCGGTAATAGGAATGACCGGGTACGGGAGGTGTCCGCCTCTGGCCCAGGCGGTGGCTGTGCGGATCCGGTCTCCGTCTGCCAGAACGACACGCTGGCCAGCCAGTGCCAGATGGGCGGCCAAGTGAACGGCAGAGGTGGTCTTCCCCACTCCCCCTTTAAGACTGGCCACGCTGATCACCAGTGGCCCCGTAGTTGGCGTGCTCATCGGAGCAACGATACTACATGTGTACAAAAATGTAAATTAAAACATTTGCACACATGTGTACAATTTTGACTGATTACATACCCACAAAGGTGTACACCCAGTATCCTCAAATCGTAACGCCGCCATCACACCTACCCTTCACTTGAGGATGGAGTCACGGCAGGCTCACCTGGGCTGCTTAGCCTCGGTGCAGCCGCGTGCCGATCTGGGCACGCTGGGGAGGGTACATGAAAGCAGTGGTCTGGCAGGCTGTAGGAGATATTCGACTTCAGGACGTTCCGGAACCCGAGCTGCAGGAGCCGACCGACGCCATCGTGCGGCTGACGGCCAGCGCCATCTGCGGCACCGACCTGCATTTCATCCGGGGCACCATGAGCGACATGGTGCCGGGCACCATCCTTGGGCACGAGGGTGTGGGGGTGGTGGAGAAAGTGGGAAGCGAGGTGCGGAATTTCCAGCCGGGCGACCGGGTGGTCATTCCGTCCACCATCTCCTGCGGTGTCTGTCTGCCTTGCCGTGAGGGCAACACCGCACAGTGCGACAATGCCAATCCGAATGGACCGACCGCCGGCACCGCGTTCTACGGCGGCCCCAAGGACTCAGGCCCCTTCAACGGGCTGCAGGCGGAAAAGGCGCGCATTGCCTACGCCCACAGCAGCCTGGTGCGCTTGCCCGACACCGTCAGTGACGACCAGGCGCTCCTCCTGTCTGACATCTTTCCGACCGCGTACTTTGGCGCTGATCTGGCCGGTGTGCGCGTGGGCAGCAGCGTGGCCATCTTCGGGTGCGGCCCGGTGGGGCAGTTCGCGATCATCAGCGCGCGGCTGATGGGGGCGACCCGCATCATTGCGGTGGACCGGGTGCCGGACCGGCTGGAGATGGCTCGGCAGAACGGAGCCGAGGTCATCAACTTCGAGGAAGAGGATCCGGTTGCCGTGATTCAGCAGCTCACAGACAAGCACGGCGTGGACTGCGTCATCGATGTGGTGGGGGTGGACGCCCAGCACGCCCATACCGGCCCGGCAAAACCGGATGCCGAGGAGGAGCAGCAGGATCAGGAGACGGTCCAGAAGACTGCCCCGGACGCCGATCCGCATGACGGTCATTGGGTTCCGGGCGACGCCCCGACTCAGGTGCTTCAGTGGAGCCTGGAAGTGGTCAAGAAGGGCGGCCAGATTGGCATTATCGGGGTGTACCCTCCCAACCTGAACACCTACCCGATCGGGAAGGCCATGAACAAGAACGTGACCCTGCGGATGGGCAACTGCAACCACCGCGCGTACATCCCGCGCCTGGTGGATCTTGTGGCCTCAGGTGTGGTGGATCCGACCCGCGTGCTGACCCGGCAGGAACCGCTGACGGACGTGATCTCGGCGTACGAGGCGTTTGATCAGCGTCAGCCGGGCTGGATCAAGGTCGAACTCGAGCCTGCTCAGTAACGAGTGAAGTGTGTACAGCCCCGCGTGTACACGGGGCTGTTTCATCGTGTACAAATTTACAAACATGTACACATATTCGCATGTTTGTCCTTAACAGATCTGCACCACGTCCAGTTCCAGCAGAGCTCCGAGCTTCTGCAGGTGACTGGCCAGGTGCCCCACGCCGATGGCACAGTGGTGCGCCGGTCCCCGGGCATTCCAGTCCTCGACGAATTTCCGTGCGCCGGTCGGAAAGCGGTAGCGGCTGTTGGTATTGCCGATCTCCAGCGTCGGACCTGGGACGCTCTCGCCCTCAGCCACCAGGAGCCGCACCTGGCTGGCCCGCTCCACCACCGAGAGCAGGGTGACCGGACCGTGCTGCACACTCATCTCCACGCTCAGCCCCCGGCCCACCTTGCCGTGATACACCTGCAGCGGCCTCACCTTGGTCCGGCCCTGGGCGATGCGGGGATGGCCGGGGCCATCGTGGCCCATCAGCACCACGTCGTCTTGGAGGTCCAGGGCGTAGTACTCGGTGAACGAGCCACCCGCCCCAAAACTGTCCATGATCTTCATGGCCTGCGCGTTCTTGACCTCGTACTCGCCGGCCACCGGCACCCCCTGGGCGGTGAGGCGCGAGCAGCCCAGGATCACGCTGCTGATCACGTCCTCGTTCTCACTGCCGGGCGCGCCTTCGGCGTAATAGGCCAGCGAGCCCAGCTGATGCCGCGCCACCAGCCGGTCCAGCGCCACGCTGGTGCGGGCCGCCCGTTCCAGCTCCTGCGGGTCACAGTCCAGCTGCACCTCGAACTCATCGTGGAAGTCCTGCACCCGGGCTGCCGCCTCCGCTGCCGTCACCTCGCGCCGCAGCTGGGCCAGCTCGTCCACCTCCATGATCTCGATGTGTCCTCCGAAGCTGATCGCCTGCAGCGTCAGGTCGCTGTAGATGTCCAGCATGCCGTTGTAGTACCGGCCCATCACGCCCAGCCGGTTGTGCCTCATGATGTGGGCCACCCGCGCCGCCTCGATCCAGCCGTCGACCTCCTGCCAGACGTGCGGGTCGCCGTGCAGCACCCCCGTCACCTGATGAAAAGGCAGGCGCGCCCGTCGGAACACGTTGGCGATCTCCGGGACCGGACACGCCGCGCAGTAGGCGAGCCACTCGCCGGTCATGCGGGTGCGGTCGCCCAGCGCGTTGAAACGGGCATAGTCAATGGCCGCCTCCGGTTGCAGGTTCAGGATGATCACTGGCACCCCGGCCCGCTGCACCACCGGCAGCACGGTGCTGGACACGGCGTAGGTGGTGACGTACAGGAAGATCAGGTCCACGTCGGCCCGGCGGAAGTCATGGCCCGCCTGCATGGCCTTCTGCGGGGTATCGATCAGGCCCAGGTTGACGATCTCCACGCCCGGCCGGGCCAGCCGCTGTTCCACCTCGGTCACGTAGCCCTTCAGGCGCTCCTCCAGGCCCTCGAACTGTGGCCAGTAGGTGTCCAGCCCGATGCCGAACAGGCCAATGCGGAACGGGTAGGTGGTGTGAGCCGGCTGGGTCATGGATGTGCCTCCTTGAAGTGAATAGACGCAGGCCCGCCCGGACAGCACACGGGACGGGCCTGCCGGCAGGGGCGAGCAGCGCCCCGCGGCTTCAGAAGTTGAACTTGTCGATGTTGGCCTTGTCGAAGGTGGTGGGCGGGCCTAGCACCACCTCGCCGTTCTTGCCGACCGTGTACTTGCCGAGCTTGCCGGCGGTGAAGGTGTCGCCCTCCTTGCCGGTGATCTGATTGCTGGCCAGCGCGGCGGCGGCGTAGGCGGCCAGGTAGCCCAGGTCGGCGGGGTTCCACAGCTGGAAGGCCGTGACGGTGCCGTCCTTGACGAACTGGCGCATCTGGTTGGGGGTGCCTAGGCCGGTCAGCACCACCTTGCCCTTGCTGGGGCTGGTGCTGAGGTACCGCGCGCCGGCCGAGATGCCCACCGTGGTGGGCGAGATCACGCCCTTCAGGTTCGGGTACGCCTGGATCAGGCCCTGCATTTCGGTGAACGACTTCTGGTCGTCGTCGTTGCCGTAGGCGATCTTTACCAGCCGCATGTTCTTGTACTTGGGCAGCTTCAGCTCCTCCTGCATCCACTTGATCCAGGTGTTCTGGTTGGTGGCGTTGGGGGTGGCCGAGAGGATGGCGATGTCGCCGGTGTAGTTGATCAGCTTGCCGAGCAGCTGCACCTGGGCCCGGCCGATGCCCTCCGAGTTGGCCTGGTTGATGAAGATGTTGCGGCCCTCGGGCGCGGTGTCCGAGTCGAAGGTCACGACCTTCGTGCCGCCCTGCATGGCCCGCTTCAGGTACGGCACCAGAGCGTTGGCGTCGTTGGCGGCGATCACGATGGCGTCCTGCTTCTGGGCGATCAGGGTGTTGATGTAGCTGACCTGACTGCTGGCCCCGGCGTCGGACGGCCCCACCGCCTTGCCCACGCCCCCGAATTCCTTGATGGCGGCCAGGCCCCCGTTGTCGGCGATCACCTCGTAGGGATTGTTGATCTGCTTGGGCAGAAAGGCGATCTTCAGGCCCTTCTTAAGGGCCGGCTGGGCCAGGGCCACAGCCCCGATGCCGAGCGTGACGGTGAGGGCGGACAGAGCGAATGCGCGGTGCTTCATAGGAACCTCCAGGGACAGGAGAAGGACGGGCAGGAGAGCGGGGGAGAGGGCGCGGCAGGTCAGCTCACGGCGTCCCCCACGGGGCGCACGGCGCGCCGTTCGCGGGCCGCCCGCAGCCGGGCCAGCAGGTTGGGCACCAGCACCGAGCCGATCAGCAGCAGGCCCGTGACGATGGTCAGAATTTCGTTCGAGACGTCCACGATGGTCAGGGCGCCGTTGATGATGCCGATCAGAAAGACGGCCGCCACCGCGCCCACCACGCTGCCGCGCCCGCCGAAGATGCTCACGCCGCCCAGCAGCACCGCCGCGATCACCCCGAGTTCCAGGCCGGTGCCGTTGTCGCCGCGCGCGCTGGAGAAACGGAAGGTATACACAATGCCGGCCAGGGCCGCCATCAGCCCCGACATGACGAACAGCAGCAGCTTGATGCGCTCCACCTGTACCCCGGCGAAGCGGGCGGCCATGCTGTTGGCCCCGATGGCGTACAGCCGGCGGCCAAAGGCGGTGGCGTGCAGCAGGACGGCGGTCAGGACCGCCAGCACGGCGAAGAGCGCCATCGGAATCGGGATGGCCGTACCGGGGACCGTGCCGAAGCCCAGATTTGTGTAGAACGGCGGGAAGTCCGCGATGGCCCGGTCGCCCAGCAGCGCGTAGGCCAGCCCCCGGTACAGCGCCAGCGTGCCGATGGTGACGGCCAGACTCGGCAGCCCCAGCCGGGTGACCAGCAGGCCGTTGAGCAGCCCGGCCAGCCCGCCCGCCAGGAAGGTGAGCAGGATCGCCAGCGGCATCGGCACGTGCGCGGCCCACAGGGTGCCGAGCAGCGCGCTGGCCAGCCCCAGAATGCTCGCCACCGACAGGTCGATCTCGGCCACGATGATGATCAGGGTCATGGTGAGCGCCATCAGCGCGATCTCGCTGAAGTTGGCGGTCAGGAACGACAGGTTGGAGGCGGTCAGGAAGTCCGGCGACAGCAGCGCGCCGCCCAGCAGCGCCAGCACCACCAGCGCCAGAATGGTGGCCTCCCAGCCGAGCAGGCCTCGAACGCTCTTCATTTGGGGCCTCCCTGCAGCCGCCGGGCGGTGCGCCGCGACAGCACAATGTCCACGCTGATGGCCAGCAGCAGCAACGCGCCCTGGATGGCCTGCTGGTAGAAGGCCGGGGCCCGCAGCGTCACCAGCGCCGAGCCGATCACGCCCAGCAGCAGCGCCCCGATGCCGGCCCCGGCGATGGTGCCCACGCCGCCGTTGATGCTGACGCCGCCCACCACCGCTGCCGCGATCACCTGCAACTCCAGCCCCGACCCGGCGCTGGCGTCCACCGTGCCGTAGCGGGCCAGGTACAGCACCCCGGCCAGCCCGGCGATGGCGCCGCTCAGCACGAAGCCGGTCAACGTCCGGCGCTGCACCCGGATGCCGGCCAGCACCGCCGCCTCCTGATTGCTGCCGATGGCGTAGTACTCGCGCCCGCCCCGGTAGCTGCCCAGGTAGACGGCGAAGCCCACCATCACCAGCAGCACCAGCAGCACCAGATTCGGGACGCCCAACACGCTGCCGGTGGCGAAGTTCAGGAAGCTGGGCGGCAGGTTGGCGGCGTTGATCTGGCCGCCATGCACGATGGCGTAGTCGGCGCCGCGGTACACGTACAGCGTGCCGAGGGTGGCGACCAGCGCCGGCACCCGTCCGTAGGCGACCAGCAGGCCGTTGATGGTACCGGCCACCGCGCCGAGCAGCAGACCGAACAGCAGGGCTAGCGGCAGCGGCAGGCTCGGCTGCGCCACGAACAGCGCGCCGCTCAGGAAGGCGCTCAGGCCCACCACGCTGCTCACGCTCAGGTCCACGTGGCGCATCAGCAGCACCACCGTCTGGCCCACCACCACCAGTCCGATGATCGCCACGTTCAGCAGCAGGTCGCGGACGCTGCCCACGCTCAGGAAGCGCGGATTGATGGCCGTGGTCACGCCCATCAGCACCGCCAGCAGCAGCACCAGGCTCAACTCGCGGGCGCGCAGCAGCTGCTGCACCGGGTTGGCCCTCGCCGCCGAGGCCGGCACTTCGCTGGGGCTGGCGGTCATGCGGCACCGCCCAGGTCCTGGCTGCGCTGGCCGGTCGCCAGCCACATCACCGCTTCCTCGCTGGCCTGCTCGCGGCTCAGCTCGCCCACCAGCCGGCCCTCGCGCATCACCAGGATGCGGTCGGCCATGCCCAGCACCTCCGGCAGGTCGGAGCTGATCATCAGCACCGCCAGTCCGGCGGCGGCCAGCTCGGCCAGCACCCGGTGCACCTCGGCCTTGGCGCCCACGTCAATGCCGCGGGTGGGTTCGTCCACGATCAGCACGGCCGGTCCGGTGGCCAGCCACTTGGCCAGCACCACCTTCTGCTGGTTGCCGCCCGACAGGCTGCTGACCGGGTCCGACAGCCGGTGCGCCTTGAGCTGCAGCTGCGAGGTCCACTGCTGCGCGCTGCGGTCCTCGGCGGCCCGGTCCATCAGCAGGCCCCGGCCCAGCCGGTTCAGGATGGCGAGGTTGGCGTTTCGCTCGATGGACAGCTCCATCACCAGGCCCTGCTGGCGGCGGTCCTCCGGCACCAGCCCCAGGCCGGCGCGCATCGCGAGGCGCGGCTGCAGGGGGGGAATGGTGTGGCCGTTCACCTGCACCGAGCCGTGCTCGCGCGGGTCAATGCCGAACACCGCGCGCGCCACCTCACTGCGGCCAGCCCCCACCAGCCCGGCCAGCCCCACGATCTCACCCCGGCGCACCGTGAAACTCACATCGTCGAACATGCCCGGCTGCGACAGGCCGCTCACCTTGAGGGCCACCTCGCCCGGCTGCGTCTGGGCGTGCGGGTACAGCTCACCCAGGTCGCGGCCCACCATCTGCCGCACCACGCTGCCGGGCGTGTAGTCGCCGATCACGCCGGCGCTCACCCACTGCCCGTCGCGCATGATCGTGACGCGCTGGCACTCGGCGAACACCTCCTCCAACCGGTGCGTGATGAACAGAATGGCGGCGCCGCGCGCCCGCAGGCTGCGCACCACCCGGAACAGCCGTTCGGTTTCCTGCAGCGTCAGGGCGGCGGTCGGCTCGTCCATGATCAGCACCTGCGCGTTCAGCGACAGCGCCTTGGCGATCTCCACGATCTGCTGGTCGGCGATGCTCAGGCCGCGCACCAGCCGGGCCGGGTCCAGCGCCACGCCCAGCTCCTGCAGAATGCCGGCCACCTGCCGCTGCATGGTCCGTTTGTCGATGCGGCCGAGCCGCGTGGCCGGCTGACGGCCCATCAGCACGTTTTCGGCCACGGTCAGGTCCGGGAAGAGGGTCGGCTCCTGGTAGATGATCGCCACGCCGGCCGCCCGCGCCTCGCCGGGACCACGGAACACGACCGGCTGGCCGCCGATCTGCAGCTCACCCGCGTCGGCCTGATGCACGCCCGCCAGGATCTTGACCAGGGTGCTCTTGCCGGCCCCGTTCTCGCCCAGCAGCGCGTGCGCCTCGCCGGGATACAGCTCCAGGCTGACGTTCCGGAGGGCCTGCACCGGCCCAAAGCGTTTGCTGGCCCCGCTCAGCGTCAGGCGGGGAACGTTCACAGCGGTGCCCGGACGCGCCTCAGTCAAGGTGAAACACCTCCTCTAGCTGCAGAAAGCCCTCGTCTGGCGCCAGACCGTCCAGGGCCTCAAAGTACGGGGCCATGTCGGCCTGCCAGCGGCTGTTCACCTCGCGCCGGGCCATGCCTTCGCGCGCCGCCTCCAGGCTGGGCGTCTCGAAGTAGCCGACCAGCAGGCCGTCAGGGCGCAGGAACAGCGAGTAGTTGTGCCAGCCGGTGTCGTGTAGCGCGGCGAGCATGTCGGGCCAGACGGCCCGGTGACGCTCCCGGTACGCCTCCAGCCGGTCGGGCCGGACCTGAAGCAGAAAGCAGACCCGTGTGAGGGGTGTAGACGGTACAGACATACGCCTCCGGGCGGTGGAATGTGCGGTTCGAGCTGGCAGACACGGCGCCTCACCGGCACCGGGTCCACCCAGCAGGCTGGTTGTGGGTCCTGGGTTTATTGAACTGCACAACACAAAAAAATGCAAGCTCTTGTCAGTTCGTGTTCGTTTGGTGTTAGATTGTGGCATGGTCACAGAAATAGTGGCGCTCCAGTCGGGGCGTCAACAGGACATCCTGCGGCGGGCCCTGCGTGACCGGGTGGTGCGCGTCAAGGACCTGGCCGCCGAATTCGGGGTCCACGAGATGACGGTTCGCCGCGACCTGGACGCCCTGTGCGAGCAGGGCAAACTGGAGCGGGTGCACGGGGGAGCACGCCTGCCGGAGCGCGGCAGCGAGGAGCTGTCCCACCAGCTGCGGGCCGGTCAGCACGTGGAGGCCAAGGAACGCATCGCGCGCGCCGCCCTGGCGCTGATCCAGGACGGCGACACGGTGGCGCTGGACGCCAGCACCACCAGCCTCGCGCTGGCGCGGCTGCTGCCCAGCAAACAGGTGCAGGCCATCGCCTGCAGCCTGGACACCGCCAACGTGCTGGCAGCGGGCGGGGTGCCGTTCCTGCTGGTGGGCGGCAACTTCCACGTGCCGGCGCGCAGTTTCGTGGGCGCCTTCTTCATGGACACCATGAGCCGGCTGCATCCGGACCGGGTGTTCTTCTCGGCCAAGGCCTACACGCCGGAGACCGGCTTCACCGACCCGCACCTGCCGGAGGTGGGCGCCAAGCAGACGCTGATCCGCTCGGGTGGCAGCGCGGTCGCGCTGCTTGACAGCAGCAAGCTGGGCCGCCGGGCGCTCGCCACCATCGCCACCCACGCCGACATCCAGACCTTCATCACCGAAACCGAGCCGCCCGAAGCCATCCGCGCCCAGCTGGAAGCCGACGACATCCAGCTGATCGTGGCCGGCTGAAGTGCAGAGGACCCTATGACATCAGACCAGACCGAGCTGTTCGCCGCCCTCAGCCGCCAGCGCATCGAGACGCCCTCCTGGGGCTATGGCAACAGCGGCACCCGCTTCAAGACCTTCGCGTGGCCCGGCGCAGCCCGCACCATTCATGAAAAGCTGGACGACGCCGCCGAGGTGCAGCGCCTGACCGGCATCGCGCCGAGCGTAGCGCTGCACATCCCCTGGGACGAGGTGGAGGACTACACGGCGCTCCGCCGCTACGCCGAAGGGCTGGGCCTGAGCATCGGGGCCATCAACCCCAACGTGTTCCAGAACGACCGCTACCGGCTGGGCAGCGTGACCAGCCCGGACCGACAGACGCGCGAGCAGGCCCTTCAGCACCTGCTGCACTGCGTGGACGTGATGCGCCAGACCGGCAGCCGGGACCTGTCGCTGTGGTTCGCGGACGGGACCAACTACGCCGGTCAGGACGACCTGCGCAGCCGTAAGCACCGCATGCGCGAGGCGCTGCAGCAGGTGCACGGCGCCCTGCCGGACGGCGCGCGCATGCTGGTGGAGTACAAGCTGTTCGAGCCGGCCTTCTACGCCACCGACCTCTTTGACTGGGGCGCGGCGTATGCGCACTGCCTCGCGGTGGGCGAGAAGGCGCAGGTGCTGGTGGACCTGGGGCACCACGCGCCGGGCGTGAACATCGAGCAGATCGTGGCGTTCCTGCTGGACGAGGGGCGGCTGGGCGGGTTCCACTTCAACGCGCGCCGGTACGCCGACGACGACCTGATCGTGGGCAGCAGCAACCCCTTCGAGCTGTTCTGCATCTACGCCGAGCTGGTGGCGGCCGAGCGCAGCAGCGACGCGCAGACCCGCGCCGCCGCCGAGGGCGTGGCCTACATGATCGACCAGAGCCACAACATCGAGCCGAAGGTGGAGGCGATGCTGCAGAGCGTCCTGAACTGCCAGGAGGCGTACGCCAAGGCCCTGCTGATCGACCGGGACCTGCTCGCCGAGGCGCAGGCGGCCGGCGACGTGCTGGGCGCCCACCGCGTCCTGACCGACGCCTTCCGCACCGACGTGCGCCCGCTGCTGCAGGGCTGGCGCGAGGAACGCGGGCTGCCGCAGGACCCGATCCGCGCTCACCGGGAAAGCGGCCACCAGCAGCGGGTCGCGGAGCTGCGCGGCACCGTCGCCGGGGGCGGCGGCTACCCGGAAGAACCCGTCCCGACCCCCGTCTGACTCCGCCCCGTCCACCTGCCAAGAGGAGCGCCATGACCACTGAACCGCACACCCGGACCATCATTGAAGACCGCTGGAACGACGCCGAGGCCCCGAGCGGCGACGGCCTCGCCTCGCTGGCCTACCGCTCGCGGCTGCTGGGCGCCGACCGGCGGCTGGTGAACATCTACGGCGGCAACACCAGCACCAAGAGCGTGGAGCAGGACCATCTGGGCCGCGAGGTCACGGTGCTGTGGGTCAAGGGGTCCGGGAGTGACATCGCCAGCATCAGCGAGCGGGGTTTTGCCGGCCTGAAGCTCGACGAGGTGCTGCCGCTGTTTGAGCGCCCCAGCATGAGCGACGAGGAGATGACCGCCTACCTCGACCGCACGGCCTTTGAGGTCGGGCGGCCCCGGCAGAGCATCGAGACGCTGCTGCACGCCTTTGTGCCGGCCAAACACGTAGACCACACCCACCCGGACGCGATCATCGCCATCGCCTGCACCCCGAATGGTCCGGAGATCATGCGCGAGATCTACGGCGAGCGGGCCGCCTGGGTGGACTACATCCGCCCCGGCTTCACGCTCTCACAGCAGATCGGGGCGGCGGTGCGCGACAACCCCGGCCTGGAGTGCGTGGTGATGGGCAAGCACGGGCTGGTGACCTGGGGCGACACCTCGAAGGAGACGTACCAGCGCACCCTCAGCATCATCCGGGAGGCGCAGGTGTACCTGGACGCCCATCCGGAGGCGCAGCCGTTCGGTGGCGCGCGGGTGGCGACAGTACCGGACGCCGACCGGTCGGCGCTGCTGGCCCGCCTGCTGCCGGTGCTGCGCGGGGCCATGAAGGGCGAGCGGCCGGTGATCCTGAGCGTGGACCACAGCCCGGAGGTGCTGGCCTTCGTGAACTCGCAGGCTGCTGCTCAGCTGTCCCAGGTGGGCGCGGCCTGCCCGGACCATCTGGTGCACACCAAGCGGGTGCCGCTGTATCTGGACTGGGCACCGGAGCAGGGCGAGGAGGCGCTGGTACAGGCCGCGCAGCAGGGCGTGGACCAGTTCCGCAGCGACTATGCCCGCTACTTCGAGGAGAACCGCAGCGAGGGCGACGTGATGTTCGCGCCGAGCCCCAGGGTGGTGCTGATTCCCGGCCTGGGCATGGTGACCAGCGGCCCCGACGCGATGGGGGCGGAGGTGTCGCGGCAGCTGTACGTGCGGGCCATCCAGGTGATGAAGAGCGCCAGCGCCCTGGGCGGCTTCGTGAGCCTCTCGGCGGCAGAGAGCTACGCCATCGAGTACTGGCCGCTGGAGCTGTACAAACTGAGCCTCAAGCCGGCCCCGAAGGTCCTGGACGGCCATGTGGCGCTGGTGACCGGCGCGGCCAGCGGCATCGGCCGGGCCATCGCGCGGCGGCTGGCCCAGGACGGCGCCCACCTGGTGATCGCGGACCTGAACGAAGGCGGGGGCGCCGAGGTGGCAACCGAACTGGTGCAGGCACGCGGCTTCCGGCGCGCCATCAGCGTGGGCATGAACGTCACCGAGGAAGCGCAGGTGCAGGCGGCCTACACAGCGGCGATCCTGGCGTACGGGGGCGTGGACATGGTGGTCAACAACGCCGGCATCGCCAGCAGCGCCCCCATCGAGGACACCTCGCTGGAGATGTGGGACCGCAACCAGAGCATCCTGTCCACGGGGTACTTCCTGGTGGCCCGCGAGGCCTTCCGGGTGATGAAGCGGCAGGGCACCGGCGGCAACCTGGTGTTCATCGGCAGCAAGAACAGCGTGGCGGCCGGCAAGAACGCGGCGGCCTACAGCGCGGCCAAGGCCGCCGAGCTGCATCTGGCGCGCTGTCTGGCCGAGGAAGGGGGCGCGGCGGGCATCCGGGTCAATTCGGTGCTGCCGGACGGCATCCTGGCGGGGAGCGCCATCTGGGACGGCCGCTGGCGGGCCGAGCGGGCCGCCACCTACGGCATCGCCCCGGACGAGCTGGAAGCGTTCTACCGCAACCGCACCACCCTCAAGGTCAATGTGTTCCCGGAAGACATCGCCGAGGCAGTGGCGTACTTCGGGTCGCCGGCCGCCAGCAAGACCACCGGCGGCGTGCTCACGGTGGACGGAGGCGTGCCCACCGCGTATGTGCGCTGAGCTCACGCGTCATGTGGCGGTGGACCTGGGCGCCAGCAGCGGCCGGGTGGCGCTGGGTACCGTGCAGGACGGCCGGCTGGAGGTGGAGATCCTGCACCGGTTCCCTAACGGCGGGGTGCCGGTGCAGGGCCGGCTGTACTGGGACGTGCTGGGCCTGTGGCGCGAGGTGCTGCGTGGCCTGAGTCTCGCCGCGCAGCACGGCCCGGTCAGCAGCGTGGGCGTCAACTCCTGGGCGGTGGACTACGCCCTGCTGGACCGCGACGGCGAGCTGATGGGCGGGGTTCGGCACTACCGCGACCCGCGCACCGAGAGTCAGATGGAGCGAGCCTTCGGGCGGCTGCCCCGCGAGCAACTCTATCAGCGCACCGGCATCCAGTTCCTGCCGTTCAACACGGCGTATCAGCTGCGCTCGGAACCCCAGCAGCGGTTGGAGCAGGCCGCCACGGTGCTGCTGCTGCCGGACCTGCTGCACCACTGGCTGGGCGGCCCGCCGGTGGCGGAGATCAGCAACGCCAGCACCACCCAGCTGTATGACCCGCAGGCTCGGGCGTGGGCGCTGGACGTGCTGGAAGGCTTAGAGCTTCCGGCGCGGCTGCTGCCCCGGCTGGTTGAGCCCGGCACGGTCCTGGGGCCGCTCTCCGCTGAGGTGGCGCGCGAGACCGGCCTGAGCGGCGCGCAGGTGGTGGCCCCGGCCACCCACGACACAGCCTCCGCCGTGGCGGCCGTCCCGGCACAGGGCGAGGACTGGGCCTATGTGTCGTCCGGCACATGGTCGCTGGTGGGCCTGGAGGTGCCGGAGCCGGTCATCACGCCGGAGAGCCTGCATCACAATCTCACCAACGAGGCGGGGGTGGCCGGCACCACCCGGCTGCTCAAGAACGTGATGGGCCTGTGGATGGTGCAGGAGTGCTGCCGCGCGTGGGGCCGCACCGATTTCGCCGAGCTGTACGCCGAGGCCGGGCAGGTCGCGCCGGGCGGCCCGCAGCTGGACCCGGACGACCCGCGCTTCCTGCCGGCAGGCCTGGACATGCCGGAGCGCATTCAGGCTGTCTGCCGCGAGCGTGGCCAGCCGGTGCCGGACGGCCAGGCGGCGGTGGTGCGCTGCATCCTCGATAGCCTGGCCCGGCGCACCGCCGAGGTGCTCTCGGTGCTGGAGCGGGTGTCGGGCCGCACCGTCAGCACGGTGCACGTGGTGGGCGGCGGCTCGCAGATCGGCCTGCTCAACCAGCTGATCGCGGACGCGTCCGGGCGGCGCGTGCTGGCCGGGCCGGTGGAGGCCACCCTGCTCGGGAACCTGCTGGTGCAGGCGCAGGCCATGGGCGCGGTCCCGACCGGACACCTGCGTGCCGTGGTCCGGGCTTCTGTGGAGCTGACCGAATACCTGCCCCACTCACATCCACAGGCGGCGTCCGCGCTGTAGGAAAAGGAATCCATGACCTCCACCCCGCACCTTGGTTGCTGCCCATGACCATCGACCTGTTTCTTACCTGCCTGAATGACGCCCTGTTTCCCCGGACCGGTCTGGCGATGGTGTCGCTGCTGGAGCGGCTGGGCCACACGGTTCGCTTCAACGAGGCCCAGACCTGCTGCGGCCAGATGCACTTCAACACCGGCTACCAGCCGGAGGCGCTGACCCTGGTCCGCAAGTTTGTGCACGACTTCCGGGACGCCGAGGTGATCGTGGCGCCCAGCGGATCGTGTGTGGCCTTCGTGCGCGACCTGTACCCGAAGGCCGCCGAGTGGGCCGGAGACGAGCAGCTGCTGGACGAGGTGCGCCGGCTGGGCGAGCGCACCTTTGAGCTCTCGGAATTTCTGGTGAACGTGCTGGGCGTGGAGGACGTGGGGGCAGCCTACCCGCACCGCGTCACCTACCATCCCACCTGTCACGCGGCCCGGCTGCTGCGGGTCGGCGACGCGCCGCTGCGGCTGCTGCGCCGGGTGCGCGGCCTGCAGCTGGTGGAGTTGCCGGCCGCGGAGCAGTGCTGCGGCTTTGGCGGTACCTTCAGCGTCAAGAACCCGGAAACCAGCACCGCCATGCTGGCCGACAAGGTGCAGCACGTGATGGACACCGGCGCGGAAGTCTGCACCGCCGGGGACAACAGCTGCCTGATGCACATCGGCGGCGGGCTGAGCCGCCTGCAGAGCGGGACCGGCGTGGTGCATCTGGCCGAGATCCTGGCCAGCACCGGGGCCGCGTCGTGAGCGCCGGGGGCATACGGCCCGCCCGGCCGTTTCCGGAAGCGGCCCGTGAGACGCTGCAGGACCACCAGATGCGCCGCAACCTGCGCCACGCCACCACCACCATCCGGGAGAAACGCGAGCGCGCGGTGGCGGAGGTGCCGGACTGGGAGCGGCTGCGTGACCGGGGAGCGGCCATCAAGGACGCGACGCTCTCGGACCTGGCCGAGCAGCTGCTGACCCTGGAGGCCAGCGTGACCCGCGCGGGCGGTACGGTCCACTGGGCCAGGGACGCCGAGGAAGCGCGGACCATCGTGGCCGATCTGGTGCAGGGTCACGGTTCAGACGAGGTCATCAAGGTCAAGAGCATCGCCACCGACGAGATCGAGTTGAATGCGGCGCTGGAGCAGCGCGGCATTCACGTCACCGAGACGGATCTGGCCGAGCTGATCGTGCAGCTGGCCGGCGACACGCCCAGCCACATTCTGGTGCCGGCCATCCACAAGAACCGCGCCGAAATCCGCGCCCTGTTCCAGCGGACGCTCGGGGCCGAACTCGACACCGACGAGCCGGCGCGCCTCGCCGAGGTGGCCCGGCTGTACCTGCGCGAAAAGTTCCTGACCACCCGCGTGGCGGTGTCGGGCGCCAACTTCGCGGTGGCCGAGAGTGGGACCGTGTGTGTGGTCGAGTCGGAGGGCAACGGCCGGATGTGCGTCACGCTGCCGGAGGTGCTGATCACGGTGATGGGCATCGAAAAGGTGCTGCCGCGCTGGGCCGACATCGCGCCCTTCCTGCAGCTGCTTCCCCGCAGCAGCACCGCCGAGCGCATGAACCCCTACACCAGCTTCTGGAGCGGCGTGACCCCGGGGGACGGGCCCCAGGCGTTTCATCTGGTGCTGCTGGACGCGGGCCGCACCGACGTGCTGGCGGACCCGGTGGGCCGTCAGACGCTGCGCTGCATCCGCTGCTCGGCGTGCCTGAACGTCTGTCCTGTGTACGAGCGGACAGGTGGACACGCGTACGGCAGTGTGTACCCGGGACCGATCGGGGCGATCCTGACGCCGCAACTGCTTCACTTGGAGAACGACAACGCCAACACGCTGCCGTGGGCCAGCAGCCTGTGTGGCGCGTGCTACGACGCCTGTCCGGTCAAGATCAACATTCCGGAGGTGCTGATCTCGCTGCGCGGTCAGGTGACGGCGGCCAAACCGCTGGACGTGGAGGGCGTGGCCATGAAGACCGCCGCCTGGCTCTTTGCCGAGCCGCACCGCTTCGAGGGGGCCATCCGGCTGGCGCGGCTGGGACAGGGGCCGCTGGTGAAACATGGGGCCATCCACGCCCTGCCGGGGTTGCTGGGCGGCTGGACGGGCACCCGCGACCTGCCGGCCCTGCCGCCGAAGAGCTTCCGCGAGCTGTGGCGCGACCGTGTGAACGGAGAGCAGGCATGAGCGGCGAGGCGAGGCTGGAAATCCTGAGCCGCATCTACCGGGCACAGGTGGCTCCGGCGGCCGCGGTGCCGTTCGCCGCGCCGCTGCCCAGCCGCCCGCAGGCGGAGGTGGTGCAGCAGTTTGCCGAGTACGCTGCCGAGTACCGCGCACACGTACAGCGGGTCAGTGAAGGGGAACTGGCGGAACGGATTCTCACGCTGTTGACCGGCCGGCGGGTGCTGGTGCCGGAGGGGCTGCCGGAAGCCTGGTGGACCCGCCTGGACGCCGTCACCGATGCGGGCCAGAGCCACCGGGACCTGAGCCGCTGTGAGGCGGTGCTGACCACCTGCGCAGCAGCGATCGCGGAAACCGGCACGGTGGTGCTGGACCACGGCCCCGGTCAGGGGCGGCGGGCGCTGACACTGATTCCCGACCTCCACGTGTGCGTGGTGCGGGCTACCCAGGTGGTGGATTCGGTGGCGGAGGCGGTTCAGCGGCTGGAGGACAGCGTGCGCGCGGGCCGGCCACTCACCTGGATCAGCGGACCCAGCGCCACCAGCGACATCGAACTCAGCCGGGTGGAGGGCGTCCACGGTCCCCGCCGGCTGCACCTGCTGCTGCTTGAAGATGGGCAGGCGCACGACTGACTAGAGTTGTTCAGTTGTACACATGTTCGTTTGCCTGCACGTTCTCTGCTCGGACGCTAAAGCCGATCTCAAGCGCAGATCCGGCTCGGGCGGGCAGACTGGGGTATGGATATTCAGGCACAGATCGAGCGCGCAGGTTTTCCGCCCGGAGTTCAGGTGAGCAGTTACACCGAGCCGGACCTGAATGTGGGCGGCACCGTGTTCCGGATCATGCGGCGCGAAGCGGGGGTCAAGTACGGCCTGGAGATCGTCCTGACGGCTGAGGCGATTGAGCGGTACGGCGAGGGCCCCACCATCGCCACCGTGCTGCACGAACTGCGGCGGCACGCGGAAGAGGGGCTCCCGGCCGTAGAGCCGGGCCAGGAATATGAACGTCTGGTCTTTACCGGCGACTGACCGGCCGGGTCCGCCGGAGCGGATATGATTCAGGACGTTGTTCGCCGGGCTGTCCTCTGCGCTGTGCCGCAGGGCGGCCCGCCCGTTTTGCCCTTTCGTGTCAGGAGTCTCAGGCATGCAGTGGAAGTCATTTGTCGCCCTCGGACGCCTGCCCAACTTTTTTGGCTACATGCTGGCGGTCCTGATGCTGGGGCTGGCCCTGTCGTTCGCTGCGCCCTATCTGTCCCTGTTCGGGGCCGACGAGGTGGGCATGTCCCCGCTGGCCCTCGGCCTCTTCATGACCTGCACCAGCGTCAGCAGCATCGTGATCAGCACCCGGCTGGGCCGCTGGTCTGATCGCCGGGCCAGCCGCCGTCCGCTGGTACTGCTCGCCATCGTGGCGGCGGGGGTGGGCTACCTGCTGTTCTCAGTGACGCGCAACTACCTGCTGCTGTTGGTGATTTCCAGCGTGTTTCTGGGCACCGGCGCGGCGGCGTTTCCACAGCTGTTCGCGCTGGCCCGCGCCCAGATCGGCAGCGGCACACTTGGCGACCAGGCCAGCGCGCTGCTCAGGTCGGTGTTCTCACTGGCCTGGGTGGGCGGACCAGGTATCGGGGCGCTCCTGCTGGCCGGCGGCGGGTTCCGGGGGCTGTACCTGGGGACCGCCGCATGTTTTGCGGTGGCCGCGGTGCCGGTCCTGCTCGCCCGGGTCGGGCAGACTCCGCAGGCGGGTGGTCGAGCTGAGCCGGTGATGCTGGAAGGGGCGCCACCGGCCCGCCCGGTGTGGCTGGTGGCGCTCAGCTTTGTGCTGTACGGCACGTCCATGTCGATGGGCGCCATCAGCCTGCCGATTCACGTCACCCACGCCCTGCATGGCACCACTGCAAACGTGGGTTTCCTGGTGGGGCTGTGCGCGTTAGCCGAGATTCCGATCATGCTGGCCTTCGTGCTGTTCCCGCGCCGGGTGCAGAACGAGCGCCTGATTGTGCTGGGCTTCGGACTGTTCGTGCTGTACTTCGTGCTGGTGTATGTCGCGCCGGGCATGGGCCTGCTGATCGTGGCTCAGCTGGTGCGGGCGGTGGTGATCGGCATCGCGGCGTGTCTGGGCATGGCGTACTTCCAGGACCTGATGCCGGGACGTTTCGGGGCCGCCACCACCCTGTTCGCCAACACCACCAATGCCGGTTCCATGCTGGCCGGCCTGATCACCGGTGTGGTGGCGCAGGCGTTCGGGTACCACGCGGTGTTTCTGGTGTGCGCGGTGCTGTCCATCACCTCCTGGGGCCTGCTGCTGGCGGTGCGGCGCGGCTTCAATGTTCAGCCGAAGCAGGCCGCGCAGCTGTTTCGCCGCCGCTCACGGGGCACGTGAAGGGAGGTCAAGAGACCGCCAGAGCCTGGCTAGGGCATGGCCGCAGGGTGCAGGCCGGATGGTCTTACACCCCCAGCAAAACAATGTATCCATTTGAGGAAGCCGTACCAGCCTCACCGATCTTCCTAAGGCAGTGCAAGGGTCCGTCAGCCTGCTCTTGAGGAACTGCACACATTGAACGAGATAGCCACCGATGAGGAGCACGTGATGGAAGCGAGGTCATAGCGGTTCAGGAACTGGGCCCTTGCCGTGTCGGCCCAGTTGCCAAAAAAGATGCGTTCAGACCGAGCAACGGTGCACAGACCACTAATCGTTCTGTGTCACTGCTCAAACGGAATATTCCGAACGACCATTTTGGGGACGGACGCCTTGCCAGCTGAAGATGCACCCGGCTGATTGGAGAACTTTTTCCGCTACAGCTCCCAGCAGATCGTGCAGGGAAAACCGTTATATCGGGCGCGCTTCGGTTCACCTGATGCGTTTTTTGGGGCGATAAGACACGGCTCAGGCCTCAGGTTTGGCTGAGCCTGGGGTCCGCCTGCGGGCAGAGGAGGCGAGGAATCATTTACCGGCCCTCTGGCCCGTCGCCTACGAGATGCTTAGCCGTTCAGCGGTAGCACTTGGTTCAGGAAGGCCAGCTTTTGACGGTCCTGATGCGCCTGTCCGCCTTCGTGCCGATTGAACGGATACACCTCAATGGCTTTCGGGCCGGCGTAGTGGTTGTACGCAGCGTACACGGTGCTGGGCGGACAGATGTCGTCCATCAGGCCCACACTGAAGAGTGCCGGCGCCTGAGCCCGCCTCGCGAACTGAAGGCCGTCGAAGTAACGCAATGTCTGTGCGGCCCGCCCGGCCTGGTCGCGGTGGATTCGCAGGTACTGCGCGATCTCGCCGTAGGGGAGACTATCGGTGATGCGGATTGCCCGCTCGAAGTGGCACAGGAACGGCACATCCGGCAGGCAGGCCGCCACATCCGGCACCAGCCCGCTGGCCGCCAGCGCCAGCCCACCACCCTGACTTCCCCCGGTGACTGCGACCCGTGCCGGATCGATGGCCGGATGCTGCCGGGCGGCCGCAATGGCCAACGCCGCGTCGGTGTAGACGCGCCGGTAGTAGTACTGCTGCCGGTCCTGGATGCCCTGGGTCATAAACCCCGGCAGATGCGGTTCCCCGCCCCCACTGCGGTCGGCGGTGTCCCCGGTGCGCCAGGCGCTGCCCTGACCGCGCGTGTCCATGATGAAGTGGGCGTAGCCGGCGCTGGCATACAGGAGCCACTCGTGCGGCTGGCCGCGCCCGCCCCCGTACCCGATGTACTCGACCACACACGGCAGCGGGCCGCGCCGCTGCCGTGGCAGCACCAGCCAGCCCCGGACCGGGTCGCCGCCATAACCGCTGAAGGTCACGTCCAGCACCTCCAGCAGCGACAGCGGCGTGTCGGTCGGCTCAAAGCGCGCCGGGCCGGCCAGCGCCCTGGCCTGGGTCAGCGTCTCGTCCCAGAAGGCCTGGAAGTCGGCGGGCTCGTGGGGGTCCGGAAGATACCGTTCCAGCTCATCCAGAGGCAGATCGAAGTGGGCCACCCTTCAGCTATACCGCCGCGGCGCTGTGCGGCACAAGCCCGGCGCGCCGGCCGTTCAGGTCGCGGGCTTTTCCAGCGCGTCGGCTCGAACGGGCTGCCGCAAGGCGTGGGCCACGATCAGCACGCTGCCGACCAGCTGCACCAGCGAGCCGATCAGGGCGCTGAGCGCTGCCCCGGTCAGGCCCAGACGCGGCACCAGCAGCCAGCCGCTGAGCGCCAACACCGCCGTCACCACCACAAACAGCGGCAGCTGCTCAAAGAAGCGACGGGCGGCGGTGGTGGCGAAGCCGGAGGCGGCGGCCACGTAGCCCACCGCGCCGCTCACCGCCAGCCACACGAAGCTGGCCTGCTCGTGGGCGTACACCGGTCCGTACACCAGCCGCAGCAGCGGCTGCCCGGCCACCACCGCCACCAGGATCAACCCGGTGCCCAGCCCGGCGGTGATCACGCCAAACTGGAGGGCGAGCTTCAGGAAGCCGCGCACGTTCCCGCTGGCATACGCCCGCGACAGCCGCACGGTCAGCACGGTGCCGAGCGCGTTCACCACCACACTACCAGCCAATGGGATGTACACCAGTGCCCCGTAGAGACCCAGGTTGGCCTGGCCCATCATGTGCTCCACGAACAGGCGCGGCAGCGCCGCACCCAGGGAGATCAGGCCCATCACCAGGCCCAGCGGCCAGCTGACCCGCAACAGACTGCGCAGCGCCGGGCCGGTCAGCTGCGCGCGGGCGTCCGCGCCCAGCTTGCGTGCCCGGGGCCAGTCCAGCAGCAGCAGTACCAGCCCGTTGGCGATGGCGAGCCCGGCCGCCGCCGCCGCCACGTTGTGCGTCAGGCGGTAGCCCACCAGCAGAAACCCCAGTCCGAACAGCCCGCGCAGCAGCGTGGCGCCCGACACCCAGTCCAGGCGTTCTGAGCGCTGCATCAGGCCGTACAGCACGTCGCTGATCCCCTCGAAGGTCTTGGCGAGGCCCAGCCAGAGCAGCGCGCCGGTGGCCTCCGGGTACACGACCGACAGCACGCCGCACGACACGAGTGCCAGCGCCATGCCCAGCAGCCGCAGCCGCAGGTAGCTGGAAAACGGATGCTGCTGGCGGGCGTCCGTGGCCTGGACGCTGCGCAGTTGCAGGCCCATCAGCAGAAAGACCGGGGCGGTGAGGGCCAGGGCCAGGGTGATTAGGCCCACGTCGGCGGGGGTGCCCATGCGGGCCAGGCCCGCCACCATGCCCCACTGGGCGGCGGCGTACACGGCGTTGCCGGCGAAAGTCCAGGCGGCGCTGGTTCGCAGGCTCATGGGAGTGGCGCGGGTCGGTGAGGTTGGTAGGGTCATAGGAAGGGGATGCAGCAATAACGAAGAGGTGATGAGGTCGGTGGTGGAAGGTTCGCCCGAGTGTAGGGTGGCCCGCAGCTGCCTGGATGCTGGGAATGTGGCTGCGGGCTCACCCCTCATTCAGCCAGCATGAATACACCCTCAACATGATAGGGGGGTACGGCCGGGCAAAACCGGAAAGGCCGAACCCCTGAGACCAATCATGATGCAGAAGCCTGACGCCAAATTTACCCGCCTCCCCGCTGCCCGAACGTAAAAATGCCGCGTTGCCCACGCTGACATGCAGACGCCACGCATTTACGTTTACGACCCTGGACGGCAGGGGTTACGAAAGTTTTACCCCGAAGACCCTACCCTGGGCAGGTGAAAACGGAACTTCAAGGGTCAACGGTTCGCCCTGGAAGCCTCGCCGCCCAGCTGGACAGTGCGCCTTCCCCGTCCTCCCGTACCATTCAGCAGCAGGTGGTGGTCACGTTCCGCTACCCGGTGCAGTTCACGCGCGGCCTGTTCGATCCAGCCAACCGCACGCTGCTGGATGCGCTGCCACTGCAGGACCGCCCGGCCCGGCTGCTCTTCGTGCTGGATGACGGCTTCGTGGCCCAGCATCCAGCGCTGCAAGGCCAGATCGAGCGGTACGTGGCCCAGCATGCGTCGCGCCTGGAACTGGCCGGCCCGCTGCTGAGCGTCCCTGGCGGCGAGGCGGTCAAGCATGACCCGGCGCAGGTGGACACCGTGCGCGAGGCCATCAACCGGGGCGGCATTGACCGCCACAGCTACGTGGTCGTGGTGGGGGGTGGCGCGGTCATCGACATGGCCGGGTACGCGGCGGCCACCGCCCACCGGGGCGTGCGGCTGATCCGCATTCCCACCACGGTGCTGTCGCAGAACGACAGCGCCGTGGGCGTCAAGAACAGCGTCAACCGGTACGGCAAGAAGAACTGGCTTGGCACGTTCGCCCCGCCGTTCGCCGTGCTGAACGACCTGGACTTCCTGGTGACCCTGCCGGACCGCGACTGGCTCGGCGGCCTCAGCGAGGCGGTCAAGGTGGCGTTGCTCAAGGACCCAGCCTTCTTCCGTGAGCTGGAGGCCGGGGCACCGGCGCTCAGAGACCGGAACCTGGACGCGATGGACCGCGCGGTGTACCGCTGCGCTGAGCTCCACCTGCAGCACATCGCTGGGAGCGGCGACGCCTTCGAGCAGGGCTCTTCGCGCCCGCTGGATTTCGGCCACTGGGCGGCCCACAAGCTGGAGGCGCTCACCCACTACGAGCTGCGCCACGGCGAGGCCGTCGCCATCGGGATTGCCCTCGACAGCACCTACAGCTTCCTGGCGGGCCTGCTGCCGGAAGCGGACTGGCAGCGGATCATCCGGCTGTTCCAGACCCTCGGGCTCGCCACCTTTCACCCACGCCTGCTCGATCATCTGGACGACCCGGCGCACCCCGCCGGCGTGCTGGCCGGCCTGAACGAGTTCCGCGAGCACCTGGGCGGCGTACTCACCATCATGCTGCTGCGCAGCGTCGGTCAGCCGCTCGAGGTGCACGACATGCAGCTGGACCTGCTGCGGCAGGCCATCCTGCGGCTTCAGACCCTGTCCAAGGAGGAGACCTCATGGCCTACGCCAACACCTGTCCACTGAGCCAGCGTCAGCTGCTCGACGAATTCTTCATGGAGCACCGCGCCCAGGTGCTGGCCATCGCAGCCTTCCTGGACCGACTCGACCGTTCGGTGGACCGCAACGCCGAGGACGACTTCCGGCTGCGGGCCCTGCGGCAGACGCTGAACGTGCTGCTGGAGGAGGGGCCGGAACGTGCCCATCGGGTGCAGCTGCTGCTCAGCGACCACACCAGCGAGCTGCTGGAGGTGCGCGACCAGCAGGGCGCGAATGGCGCGCCGCTGCGTCAGGCGATGCAGGACGGAGGCGAACAATGAACTACATCGACCTGCACGCGCACATGATCTCGCGCAGCACCGACGACTACCACCGCATGGCCCTGACCGGCTGCCTGGCCGTCACCGAGCCGGCCTTCTGGTCCGGCCGCGACCGGCTGGGAGCGCTGGCCTTCGCCGACTACTTCGATCACCTGACCACCTTCGAGCCGGCGCGCGCCCAGCAGTACGGCATCCAGCACTACGCGTGGCTGTGTCTGAACCCCAAGGAGGGCGAGGACCGCGAGCTGGCCAGAGAAGTGCTGGCGCTGATCCCGGACTTTCTGGACCGGCCCACCGTGCTGGGCATCGGCGAAATCGGCCTGAACCGCGTGACGCGCAACGAACTGGCCACCTTCGTGGACCACGTGGAACTGGCTCTGGAGCATCATCAGCTGATTCACGTGCACACGCCGCACCTGGAAGACAAGTACAAGGGCACCCGCGTGATCGTGGAGACGCTGGCGAAGGATGGCCGCATCGACCCGGCCCGCGTAATGATCGACCACGCTGAGGAGCACACGGCCCCGCTGATTCTGGAGCACGGCTTCTGGACGGGCTTCACGCTGTACCCCAAAACCAAGGCCAGTCCGGCCCGGGCGCTCGACATGATCGAGATGTACGGCCACGAGCGCATCTGTGTCGCGTCGGCGTGTGACTGGGGCCCCAGCGACCCGGTGGCGATCCCGGAGTTCGTGCTGGAAGCGCGGCGGCGCGGCCACGACGAGGCGGGCATCCAGCGCATCGTGCTGCACAACCCGCAGGCCTTCCTCTCGCAGTCGCCGAAGTTCCGGCTGAAGCTGCCGGAGGGGACCGCCCCCCGCGCCCTGGCGGCGGACTGAGCCATGCAGCTGTCCTCAGACCTGCATCTGACGTACTGCACCAACATCCACCCGTCCAGCGGGATGGAGGAGGTGCTGGAGAATCTGGAGCGCTACGCCGTGCCGCTCAAGGCGCGGCTGTCGCCGGACGCGCCGTTCGGCATCGGGCTGCGGCTGAGCGGTGCCGAGAGCCTGGAGTTGCTGTCCGGCGAGCAGCTGGAGCGGTTCCGCAGCTTTCTGGAGCAGCGCGGCCTGTACGTGTTCACCATGAACGGCTTTCCGTACGGCCCCTTTCACGGCCAGCCGGTCAAGGACGACGTGCACGCCCCGGACTGGCGCGACGATGAGCGGGTGGCCTACACGCTGCGCCTGATCCGCATCCTGTCGGCGCTGCTGCCGGCTGGCCAGGAGGGCGGCATCAGCACCAGCCCACTGTCGTACAAGGGCTGGCTGCACGGCGAGAGTGTGCCGGCCCTGACCACCCTGCTGGTCGGCAACGTGGTGGAGGTGGTGACGGAGCTGGCGCGGCTGCGGCAGCGCACCGGCCAGCTGATTCACCTGGACATCGAGCCGGAACCGGACGGTCTGCTGGAAACCAGCGCCGAGCTTGCCGAGTTCTTCAGCGGTCCGCTGATGGGGGAGGGGGCGCGGCGGCTGGCCCAGGCCCTGGGCGTGAGCGTGGCCGAGGCGCAGGCGTGCTTCCGGGCGCACGTGCAGGTGTGTTTCGACACCTGCCACGTGGCGGTGGCCCACGAGGACGTGCGCACCGCGCTGCGCCGCTACCGCGAGGCGGGGCTGAGCATCGGCAAGGTGCAGATCAGCTCGGCGCTGCGGCTGACGATGCCGCAGGGCGATGAGCAGCGCCGGGCGCTGGCTGCCACCCTGGCGCCCTTCAGCGAGTCCACCTACCTGCATCAGGTGATTGCCCGCACCGTGGACGGCAGCACCGTGCAGTTCCCGGACCTGCCGCAGGCGCTGCCGTACCTGCCGGACGCCCGGCTGGAGGAGTGGCGCATTCACTTCCACGTGCCGGTGTTCGTGGAGAGTTTCGGGGTGCTGGACTCCACACAGGCGGCGATCCTCGATACCCTCGCGGCGCTGCGTGAGCAGCCGTTCACCCGCCACCTGGAAATCGAGACCTACACCTGGGACGTGCTGCCCGAGGGGCTGAAACTGCCGCTGCTCGACAGCATCGAACGCGAGTACCGCTGGGTGCGTCATGTCCTCTAGCGCCGTGCCGCTGCCGGCTCAGCGCTTCCGGGCGCACCTGTCGCTGGCGCGCATCAGCAACAGCCCGACGGTGGCGAGCAACGTGCTGGCCGGCGCGGCGCTGGCCGGCAGTACGGGCCTGAGCGGACGCACCGTGCTGCTGATGCTCAGCATGGTGCTGTTTTATACCGCCGGCATGTACCTCAACGACCTGCTGGACCTGGACATCGACCGCCGGGAACGCCCGGAACGGCCCCTCCCGTCCGGGACGGTGCCGCTGCCGGAAGCGTGGGCCGTGACCGGCGTGCTGTTCGTCGGCGGGCTGGCGCTGCTGGCCACCCAGGGCCTCACGGCGCTGCTGAGCGGCCTGGGGCTGGCGGCCCTGATCGTGGTGTACGACGCGTGGCACAAACGCAATCCGCTGAGCCCGCTGCTGATGGCCGGCACCCGCGTGCTGGTGTACGTGACCGCCTTCCTGGCGCTGGCCGGCACGGCCGCCGGGCCGCTGCTGCTGTGGGCGCTGCTGATGGGCGGCTACATCATGGGCCTGACCTACATCGCCAAGACCGAGAACCGCAGCGGGCTGGCGCGCGGATGGCCGGCGGCGCTGGTGCTGCTGCCCGCCGCCGTGTTCGTGGTCAGCCTGTTCCGGTCCGCTGGAAGTCAGCCGCTGGTGCTCAGTGCGCTGCTGCTGCTGGCCTTCGTGGGCTGGGCCATCTACAGCATGGGCTTCGTGTACCGCCCGGAGCGGCGCAACATCGGCCGGGCGGTGGGCAGCCTGATCGCGGGCGTGTCGCTGCTGGACGCCCTGGTGCTGCTGGCCAGCGGCGCCCACCTGGGGCCGGTGCTGCTGGCCGTGGCCGCCTTCGCGCTGACCGTGTACTGGCAGCGCCACATCAAGGGCACCTGAGCCCCCCCGTTTTTCTGCAAAGGAAGCAACATGACCCCCCTGACCCGTACCGCCGTTCTGAACATCGTGGGCCTGAGCCCCAGCCTGCTGGGCAGCAACCTGCCGCGCATCACCCGCTACGCCGAAGCTGGCCGGATGGTCCCGGTGGGCGAGGTGCTCCCGGCCGTGACCTGCAGCGTGCAGGCCACCTACCTCACCGGCAAGTGGCCCAGCGAGCACGGCATCGTGGGCAACGGCTGGCTGTTCCGCGACGAGTGCGAGGTGAAGTTCTGGCGCCAGAGCAACCAGCTGGTGCAGCAGCCGAAGCTGTGGGAAGTGGCGCGCGAACTGGACCCGGAGTTCAGCTGCGCCAACCTGTTCTGGTGGTACAACATGAACTCCACCGTGGACTACGCGGTGACGCCGCGCCCGATGTACCCGTCGGACGGCCGCAAGATTCCGGACATCTACACCTGGCCGCCCGAACTGCGCGGCCAGCTGAACGACGAGCTCGGCGAGTTTCCGCTGTTCGAGTTCTGGGGGCCCAACGCCTCCATCCGCTCCAGCGACTGGATCGCGCAGAGCGCGAAGCGGCTGGAACTGCAGCACAGCCCGACCCTGTCGCTGGTGTACCTGCCGCACCTGGATTACGGGCTGCAGAAATACGGCCCGGAGCACCCCAAGATGGCCCGCGAGCTGCAGGACATCGACCGGGTGGTGGGTGAGCTGCTGGACTTCTACGCTGAGTGCGGCGTACAGGTGGTGCTGCTCTCCGAGTACGGCATCGAGCGCGCGTGGCGGCCGATTCACATCAACCGGATGTTCCGCGAGGCGGGCATGATCGCGGTGCGCGAGGAACTGGGCCGTGAACTGCTGGATGCCGGCATGAGCGAGGCGTTCGCGGTGGCGGACCATCAGGTGGCGCACGTGTATGTCCGGGATCCCCAGCGGCTGGCCGAGGTGAAGGCCATGCTGGAACAGCTGCCGGGGGTGGGCGAGGTGCTGGACGAGGCGGGCAAGCGCCGCCACCACCTGGACCACGACCGGGCTGGTGATCTGGTGGTGGTGGCCGAACCGGGCGCATGGTTCACCTACTACTACTGGCTGGATGACGACCGTGCGCCGGACTTCGCCCGCACCGTCGAAATCCACAAGAAGCCCGGCTACGACCCGGCCGAGCTGTTCATGGATCCGCACAGTCCGGCCAAGTTGAAGGCGGCCCGTGCATTGGCCAAGAAGAAGCTGGGCTTCCGTTACCTGATGGACGTGATCGGCCTGGACGCCACCGTGGTGCGCGGCTCGCATGGGCGGCTGACCGGTGACCCGCAGCGTGGCCCGCTGCTGATCTCGCCGCATGCGGACCTGCTCCCACCGGGCCAGCTCGGTCCCACCGAGGTGTTCAGCGTGCTGCTGCGTCACCTGCAGCGCAGCGTGGCCGAGCCGGCCCGCGAGCTGACCCGGGCTTAAACGCCACGGCGGATCAGGAACAGCAGAGAGGGCCAGACCACAGCGGTCTGGCCCTCTCTGCTGTCCGGCTTACTTCTTGCTGGCGCGCTTGGGAGCGGGCTTGCTCTGCTTGGCACGGCTCTTGCCAAGGGCCTGACCCTTGTCGAAGCTGGCGCCCATCTTGCGGCGGGTCTCCTCGGCCAGCGCCTTGAAGTCCACCACGCCCGCCTGAATATTCTCCAGGGTCGGCTTCGGGGCGGCGCCGCGCCGGCCGCTGGCCATCTCGCGGTTCACGTTGGCGAACCATTCTTCAACAGCCGGCGTCACTTCAATGACCATGTCGCGCGCGGTCTTACGGTAGCTGTCCTCTGAACCGCGGCGCTTGAATTCTTTGGGCAACTCAAAACGTTCCGGCAGGTCCGCCGCATCAATGTCGCCCTCCCGCACAGCGTTGCGCAGCTGCTTCACAAAGGTGTCGCTGCGTTGTGGATTGGTCAGGCGCTCTACATACTCACTCAACTTGGCATAAGGCATGGCAACAATCATAGACCATCAATTGCACAATGGTGCAAGATGCCCCACAGAGGGGCAGTTATTTCAAGGTTTCAAGCATGACCTTCTGGAAGCTGGTCTTCCGCACAGCCGACCGCCGGTGAAACAAATTGTGCAGGTCCCTGCACGTCCAGCGTGTACAGAACGATGTGGATTTCGAAGCCGAGTGTGATTTGGGCGGACGAACCGGCGATCGTGCGGGCGTTCCAAAGGACCTGGAGCGAATGCAAAGTTTCAGGCGGAAGGATTGATGGCCTACCCATCCTGAAATGATTCAGACTCTGATCCGCGTGTCAACCCTGCGGGTCTTGCATGATCTGCAGAACGTCGGAGTGAGAGGGGGCGTGCGCGCCGGCCACCGTGCACGCGGCGGCGGCAGCGGCCAGCGCAAAGCCGAGCTGCCGCCGTGCCGGCCACTCCGGATGCTGCAGCCGGACGCTCAGCAGTGCCGCGATGCTGGCGTCCCCCGCACCTACCGTGTCGGCCACCTTTACCGGATAGCCGGGATGATGCAGGTCCAGGTCCGGACCAAGCAGGCGCGCGCCTGCCGACCCCAGGGTCAGCAGCACGGTCACGGCCGGATGGATGGACCGGATGTGGGCGAGTGCCTGATCGGTGCCGAGGTCCGGAAGCAGGCCGCCCAGGTCTTCCTCCGAGACCTTCAGCACGTCGGTGAGCGGCAGGTAGGCCACGAACGCCTCCCGGTACGCCTCCGCCAGCTGCGCCCGGTAGTTGGGGTCGTAGACGACCGTGAGCCCCCGCGCCCGCGCCGTCTGCGCCTGCTGGAGAAACGCGGCGCGGGCCGGCTCCCGCACCAGGGTGATGCCTCCGAAGTAGGCGGCCCGTGCCCCGTCCCAGGCGGCCGGCGGCACGTCGCCGAACTGACTGTCGGCCGCCTGGGCCGCGTAGAAGGCGTAGAGCGCCGGATGCGCCCGGTGAATCACCGCAAGGGCCGTGGGCGCGCTGACCCGTTGCACGAAGCTCAGGTCCAGCCCCGCTGCCTGTCCCTCGGCCGCCAGCCGCTGCCCGAACGGGTCGTCGCTGAGCGCGCCCACGAACGGGGCGGACAGGCCCAGCCGCGCCAGGCAGCGGGCCACGGTCCAGGCGCTGCCCCCAGCCCGGGCCTGCCAGTGGTCGCCACCGGCCGGCACCAGATCGATGACCGCGCCGCCGAACGCCAGCACCCGCGTCACAGCGGGGCCTCCGGCTGCCGGAGGTGCCGGATGGCCAGCTCCAGAAAATCGGGCGGGCCGAAGGAACCGCTTTTCAGAATCACCAGCAGGCCCTGGTCCGGGGCGTAGCTGCTGGGCAGGCCCGGAGCCAGTTCCTGCACCACCACCGTGTGGGTGATGCCGAACGCGCGGGTGAGCGCGGCCGAGGTGTCGCCACCCAGCGCCACCAGCTTCTGCGTGCCGGTCTGGCGGGCGGCGCGCTCGGCGGCTCCGGCCAGCACGCTCGACACCCGCTGACTCACCTGCAGCGCGTCCAGCCCGAGCTGCTGTCCGGCGGCGCGGGTCTGCTGCACCTGTTCCGGGGTGTTGGGAGAGCGCAGCAGCACCGTGCCGTGCTCCTCAATGCTGGCCTGAGCCAGGGCCGCGAGCTCCCGGATGGCCTGCTCCGGGTCCTGCAGGGCCAGATCCACGTTTAGTTGATGCACCGTGCCTCCGTGGTCCTGATAGTGCTGCACCTGGGCGCGCGACTGCGGCATCACCGAGGCGGCGATCATCAGCACCCGCTCCGGCTGCGCCCAGGAGGCTCCCTCCAGCGGGCGGAACGGGGCCGGCGCGGGCCAGAAGGCCGGGAGTTCCTCCGCCAGTCCGCTGGACCCCAGGAACACCGTCTCGCCGGACAGCGCGCCGGCCAGCACCCGCAGGTCCTCCTGCGTTTCCGCGTCGGCCAGCAGGTAGCCGGTGCCGCTGCGCTCCTGGGCCATCCGCTCCGCGCGCACCGCCTCCGGTCCCTGCCGCACCGTCTCGAGGGCCAGACCCGCCACCGGCCGAGCGGTCTGCTGGCCCAGATCCAGGATCAGGTTCACCTCCCGGCGTGGATGCACCGGGTCCTGGCCGAACTCGCTGTCCGGCAGCGCCACGCCCCACACGAAGTGGTCGCCGTGCCGGGTGCTGCGCCCGTTCCTGGGGAAGGCGGCGACCGCCACCCCGAAGTCCACGCCCAGCGTCCCGAGCATCGCGTCGAATTCGGCGCCCACGTTGCCCCGGAACACCGAACAGGTCTTCTTCCAGTACGCCTGACCGCCCGCCTGTTGCAGCGCCCGGGTGGCCCGCACTACCCGCCCGGCCGCCTCGTCAGGCGGCAGAAACCGCGAATCGGTGTCGATAATCAGCACATCGGTCCGCTCGTGGCGGAAACGGTCGGCCAGGGCTTCCCAGTCCGCCTGCTGCGACACGATCCGGACGGCGTACCCGTGCTTGGCCAGCAGCGCCCCGATGTCGCCGGCGCCGGTGATGTCGTCGGCCACCACGCCCAGGCGGGGCGTCATGCCTGCCACCCCCGCACGTCCGGCAGCAGCCGGGGACGTTGCTCGCCGGGCCGGATCCGGGCCCCGTGGCCGGCACGGGCGTTGGCCTCGGTCAGCTCCTCGTCACTCAGCACCCGCGCCTGGCCGTGCGAGGCGAGCCACACCCGCACGTTCTGCTCCAGCTCCTCCAGAATGTCGCGCGCCTCCTCCAGCCCGCGCCCCCAGGTGATCACCCCGTGATTCTGCAGCAGCAGGGCGTTCACGTCCCGGCAGGTGCGGCCCACCGCTTCGGCCAGCACCGGGGCGCCCGGCGGCAGGTAGGGAAGCAGCGGCACCCGGCCTACCCGGGTCACGGCGTAGCTGGAATGCACCGGCAGCACGTTGCCCCCCTCGGTCGGCGCGGCCAGACACGACAGGGCCAGCGAGTCGGGCGCGTGCAGGTGCAGCACCGCCTGCACCTCCGGCCGCGCCCGGTAGATGGCGGCGTGGAAGGCCGCTTCCTTGGACGGTGCCGGGCCGTTCACCCGCCCGCCCTGCAGGTCACACTCCGCAAACTCCTCGGGTCGCTGCCGCGAGAAGGCGGTGTTGGTGGCGCTCACCAGAAAGCCGTCGCTCTCTCGATGGCTCAGGTTGCCGCCGCTGCTGCTCGTCAGGCCCATGCGGTACAGGTCGCGCGCCTCCTCGGCCAGCCGGGCGGCCAGGGCCGCGGCCATCACCAGCCCTCGTCCGGGCCGAAGCCAGGGCAGTTGCCGCGCTGCACGCACTCGTGGGCATACACGAACATCGCGGCCGACCAGCTCTGCCCGCGGAAGCCGCTGGGCCGACCGCTCTGCCCGTGGTGCCACTCGTTGAAGTCCCATTCCAGGCCCGGCGTGCGCGACTGCCGGTCCAGCTCGGCCAGCCGCTCCAGCTGCCGGCCCGCCTCGTTCAGCCGGCCCGCCTGCACCAGCGCCGCCACGTAGAATCCGCCGAGAAACGGCCAGATGCCGCCGTTGTGGTAGTGGTCCGGCAGGTTCAGGTTCCGCACCCGGTAGTACTCGCGCCAGTCCTTGTCGCCGGGCCGCACCGGTGGGTACACCGCCCGGACCGGCCACGGCATGTTGATGCCCGCCGACTCGATGTAGTCGAGGATGCGCAGCGCCTGCTGATCGCTGGCCAGCCCGAACAGCACCGCCGCCAGGTTCCCGAAGGTGTCGAAGCGGTCCTCGTAGTCGCGGAAGGCCATGTACGGCAGGTAGTAGGGCCGGTCCTGCAGCACGGTGGTGGTGAGCTGGATCGGGTACAGCCACTCCTTGCGGTGCGTCTCCACCCACCCCAGGTCCTTGTGCACGTCCGGCCCCACCCACAGCAGCGTGTTGACCTTGTAGCGGATGTCCTCGGCGCGCTCCCGGTAGGGCTGGTCGTCCTCGCCCAGCGCCCGGCAGATGGCGGCCATGCTGCGCTGCGCGGCGAACCACAGCACGTTCGGCCACAGGCTGTTGTAGCGGTTGGCGAACAGGTCCGCCCAGTCCATCGCCTCGTGGACCTCCAGCAGCCCGCACTCGTTGCTGTCCTGGTACTCCAGCCAGGTGTAGGCGCGCTGGATGTGCGGCCACATGGACCGCAGCCGCTGGGTGTCGCCGTCCTGCCGCTGCACGTAATCGTTGCCGAGAATGAACCACAGGCTGTTGTCGATGCAGCCGGCGTGCGCGGTGTCCACCACCACCTTGATCTCGTCGTCGCCCACCCGCAGCGCCCCGCCGTGCGCCAGCAGCGCTGGGTCCGGCAGGCCGGTGAAGCCCACGTTGTGCGGAATGTTGCCCAGCCGCGACTGGTAGGCCGCCAGCGTGCGGATGGAGCGGCGGGCCACCTCGGGACCTTCCGGGTCCCGGCACAGCATCAGGCCCAGCGAACTGATCATGCTGTCGCGCGCCCAGACCTGCCGGTAGGCGCTGCTGGAGCCGAGCAGCCCGATGCTGCTGCCGTTGGCCAGCACCGTGCGCTCCGCGATGGGCCGGCCGGTGTCGGCCAGGGCACTCACGGCGTGGCCCCTGCCTGCGCCTCGGCCGCCCACACGCAGCGGCGCGCGAAGGTGTCGAAGGTGTCGCCGGCCACCCAGTGAAAGTTCTCCCTCACCAGGGCCAGTTCGTCCAGCACCGCTTCACGTGCCTGCGGGTCCTGCGGGTGGTCCAGCGCCGCCAGCCCCAGGCGGGCCACCCGGGCCCAGCCGGCCAGCTTGGCGGTCCAGGGGGCCACGTTCTGGAGCAGCAGGGGGTCGTGCAGCCGCGCCAGCGTGTCCGCGTGCTGATGCATGGCCTCCACCGCCTCCCGCAGCGGCGCCTCGTCCGGCGCCCCGGCCTCGGCCGCCTCCGCTGGCCGGCCCGGCACGTCCGGCCCGGCGGCGGGTGGTGGCCCGCCGCGCGCCGCCCAGAAACGGTCAATGGCCGGCCAGAGCGGATGCTCAAGCGCCGCCGGGCCACTGGTCAGCGGGGTGCGGCGCGCCAGGTCCGCCAGGAACACCAGCGCCTGGGCCTCCTCCGGGCTGTGGGTGGAGCGCTGGGCGGCCTGCCGCAGCGCCTGGGCCGGGTCGTACCCGGCCGGGTCCCGCAGATAGTCGGCGGTGGTCCGCATCGCCACCTCGCTGGCCGCACTCAGCGCTCCGGCCGCCGCGAAGTACCCGCTGCAGGCCGCGGGCAGGTCCGGGTCGCGGCCCGTCAGCGCCGCGATGTGCAGGTCGTACTGCATGTCCAGGTCGTTGACCGGGAAGTTGTCCCACACCACCACCGGCCGGCGCAGCACCTCCGCCACCCGGCGCAGTTCCGCCGCGCCGATCGCCGGGCTGCACACCTCCTGGCCGGTCCAGAACACCAGCACCCGGGGGTCCAGGCCGGCGCCCAGTGCCCACAGGTACGCCGAGTTGCCGGCGCCGTGGTACTCGGTCGGGCAGAAGTAGAATTCGCCCTCCGGGTCCAGGTGCGGAAGCAGCTGATGCACCAGCCAGACCTGAGCGCGCGCCAGATCCGGGAACACGCCCGCGTCCTCGCCGTGCTCGAAGCGGCTGGGCAGGTCGTCGAGCAGCAGCGCGAACGACCGGATGCCGCAGGCCTGCGCCGCCTGAAGCTTGCTGAGCAGCACCTCCAGGTGCCCTGGGTCGCTGTAGCGGAAGGCCAGGGCGCTCAGCCCGAAGATCAGCTCCACCCCCACTTCCCGGGCGTGGGTGGCCAGCCGCTCGAACTGCCGCCACTCGACGTGGGTGTACGGCTCCTGCCAGCGGTTGCGGTGAATGGTGTCGTTCTTGGGGGCGTAGAGGTAGCGGTTGAAGCCCACCTCCTGCATGAAGTCCAGCATGCGGTGCCGTTCGTCCCATGACCAGGGGCGGCCATAGAACGCTTCCAGCACACCGCGTCGCTCAGCGGTCATGTGTGTCTCCTGTCTTGTTCGGGCGAATGGTGGCGTGGGTGTGCTGCCCCGGCTCGCCGGGCGGGCCGCGCAGCTCGAAGTGGATGCGGCTCCCGGCCGGGCCGCACGGCTGGAAGGTCAGGGTCCGCACCGCGTGGGTCGGCACCTGCACCGGATGACGGCCCGCCGGCCCCGCCTCGCCCGACACCCGCACCTCACCGGAAAACTCGCTGTCGGTGGGGTTCTCGATGGTGAGCGTCACCGGCTGGCCGCACTCCACCGTGATCGGTTCAGCATGGATGATCAGGCGGGTGGTGTGCGGCTGGAGCGCCTGATGCAGCCGCTGCAGCTCCTGACCGCGCGCGAGCAGCCGGTCGAAGTGCTCGGCGGTCGGCTCCACCGGCCCGGTGTGACCGCCCAGGATCAGGTCCGGCTGGAGCTGGCGGTACAGCTCGGCGCTGCGGACGTAGTCGCCCTCGCGGAACAGGTTCGGATAGGTGTAGGGCATGCCCAGGCCGTCCCCGTCCGCGTACTGGTCGCCCCCGAACAAGGCGCGTTCTCCATCCGCCTCGACCAGCAGGGCGCAGGCGTAGCGGGTGTGGCCGGTCAGCTCATGGGGCGTGATCACAAATTCCTCCCAGTGAAGCGGCTGGCCCAGCGGCAGCCGGCGGTCGGCCGGTACCGGCTCGAACCACAGGCACGGCAGCCGGTAGCGCTCCGGGTGGGCCAGCACGTCGCTGACGTTCTCCGGCACCCACACCTCGGCGCCGTAGGCCTCGCGGAGCAGCGGAATGCCGGCGACGTGGTCGTCATGAAAGTGGGTGGGGATCACCGCATCGATCTGCCGGACCCCGTGGCGCGCCATCAGCGTGGGCAGGGTGTACAGCCACGGGCGGCGCGACTCGGCGTCGGTGGCGCTCGGCTGTCCGAAGCAGAAGTCGTAGCCGTAGTCGATCAGCAGGGCGTGGCCGCTGCGCGAGCGCAGCACGTACGAGTGCGCCACGCTGGTGCGGTTCCACAGCAGCCACGGGCGCAGCTCCACGTACGGCTTCTCCCGCAGCTCCAGCAGCCGGGTGTTGTGCCGCCGGAGGTGCAGCAGCCCCATCAGGGCCTTCGCCGTGTCACCGAGCGCGCTGGAAGGCATCGGCTCGCCGTGGGCGGGCAGCACCAGGTCTGGGTGCTGATCGGCCAGGTCCAGCAGCGACAGCACCGTGCCGGGCACTCCCTCCGCGCCGTGATAGGTCCACTGGGTGGCCGCCAGCCGGCTGACCTGACCGGGGGCGTACAGCAGATCGCCGGTAAACGCCAGCCGCGCGCCCGGCAGGTCCAGCAGCAGTGACACGGCGGCCGGCGTGGGACCGGGGGTGGGCCGCACCGTGAAGGCCAGCGCTCCGAAGCGGTGCGTGTGATACTCGCGCAGCGGACGGGTGTTCACCGCCGCCGGAACGGTCCAGGTGCGCGGCCTCGCCTCGTAGTTGTTCGGCTGGTCCGCCTGCCGGAGGTACGGTTCCGGGTGCTCCAGGCTGGCGCGCTCGCCTTCCGGGGCGTACACGGGGATGCCGAGCTGCACGGCCCGTGCGGCCCCGGCGGCGGTGTCGCGGTGGTGGTGGGTGAGCAGCACCGCCATGACCGGCGGCAGGCCCTCCGGCAGGGCGTCCAGCACCGAGCCGTCTCCGATGTTCACCAGCACGCTCCCCTCCGGGCCGCCCACCACGTACACGTGGGCCGAGTCGGTGTGCCGGTAGACGCCGGGCCAGACCTGCTTCACCGCGCCTCCAGCGGGCCAGAGAGGAGTGCGCAGGTCGCGCGCGGGAGCAGTCCATGTTGGCGGGGCATCAGGCGGGGGCCGCCGGGTCGGCGGGGTCGTCCAGCGGCTCCGGCAGCGGCTCGAACGGGCGGACCTGCACCGCCGCGAAGGTCAGCGCCACGCTCACCAGCACGATCATGACGAAGGTGCGGGTCAGCAGGCTCAGCAGCACCAGCACCACCGGAACCAGCACGTACAGGTGGGCCGAGACCGGGTGACGCCCCAGGTTCAGCAGGGCGGCCCGCCACGCGCGGAGGTAGGGGAGGCGTTCGACGCTCAGCGCTTCCAGCAGGTAGGGCTGCAGCGCCACGTAGAGCCACGCCAGATAGGCCGCCACCAGTGTCAGGACCGTCTTCCCGAATGGTCCCAGCACCCGCTGCCAGTACACCACGTTGCTGTACAGCACAAACGCCACCAGCGCGGTGGTCAGCAGCCACAGCACGCCCGGCACCACGTTCTGTCGCAGCAGCGGCAGGAAGCGGCGCAGGTCCGGGTCGCGGTCCTGGCGCATGGTGGTGGCGATCAGCGCGTACACGGCCAGGGTGGCGGGTCCGGCCAGCACCACCGTCCAGGCCAGCACCAGCCAGATCAGGTTCAGCCACACCAGCGTGAGCAGGTGGTGCCAGGTGAGGAGCCCCCCTTCCCGGTAGGCCCGCGGTAGCCTCAAGGCGCGCTCCAGTGCAGGTCCAGCGGCAACGTGTTGAGCGCCTGGACCGTCAGCGGCCCGTGGGGACCGACCCACATCACGCCAAGGTGCCGCTGCTCGCCCGGCAGCAGCGAGAAGCCGCTGTCGTCCGGCTCGGCGGCGCCGGGCGGGCCCTCCACGCTGATCCACAGCGCCGTGGTCGTTCCGGTGTTGCGCACCAGCAGCCGGTCTGCCTGCCGCTCCACGCTGAGGGTGGTGTCGCCCAGCGTGGCCAGGGGCGCAAACGGCTGTGGGCGATCGTGGGCCACCCACTGCTCGGTGCGGGTTAGCCGCGTGCCGTCCGGCCCGTGCAGCTCGGCACGCAGCAGGGCCGGCCCGTCCGGGAGCGCCACCGTGAACGGGGCGCCTGCGGCAGGCCAGCCGATGGGGCCGGTCTGGTGATGCACCACGCCGCCATTCAGGTCGTGCAGGGTGACGCTCAGCTGGCCGTGGCCGGGCCGGTCGGCCAGAACCCTGGGCTGCAGCGTCAGTGCTCCCGCAGCAACCGGGCCCGGCAGGCCCGGCAGGCCCAGGTGCAGCGCGACCGGGGCGTTCAGCTCCCGGCAGCGGTAGTACGCCAGCTTGGGGTTCAGGTCGTAATCGATAACACTGGTATTGTGCGCGTTCGGCCACGGCTCGTTGAGCTGCCACACCAGCGCCGCGCTGCACTCGTCCGGCCGGGCCCGGTTGCAGGCCAGCGCGTGCCGCAGCACGTCCGCCTGCACCGCCTGGGTCAGCCGCACGTAGCGGCCCAGGTCCTCGACCGGTCCGAACACCTCCTCAATCCGGTGCCGCATCAGCCACCAGTCGCCGTGGTGCACCACCTGCGGGTTGCGGTCGTCCATCGGCCACACCGGGCCGTCGGTCAGGTAACGGCGCAGTGTGGCCTCGCGTGAGGCGGCCTGACAGCCGAACTCGCTGTGCATCAGGGCGCGGCTCACGCTGTACGGCCGGTAGCTGTCGTGCACGCCCCGGTAGTGCCACGGCCCGTGCACGTCGTGCTGGTCTTGAGGCCGCTCCAGCGAGACCTCGGGCCTCAGGTCGTACTCGGGGCCGCTGGGCGAGGTGGGCACGAACGGCCGGGTCCCGTCGTGTTCCGCAATGATGGCCGCGATGCGGGCGAGGGTCGGCTGGTGCTCACTGGCCGGCTGCCGCTGCTCGTCGGTCAGTTCGTTGCCACCCCCCAGCAGCACCACGCACGGATGATGGCGTGCTCCCCGCACCAGGGCCGGCAGGTCGCGTTCCAGCGCGGCCAGGAATTCAGGGCTGTCCGGCGGCACGTTGTCGCTGCCGCTGCTGCTGAGCGGCATTTCCTGCCAGACCATCAGGCCCAGTTCGTCACAGCGGTCCAGCATCGCCTCGGACGCCAGCCCCCCCACCCCGTTGACCCGCAGCAGGTTGGCATGCGCGGCGTGGGCCAGCTCGACCAGCCGCCGTTCACGGCCCGCCATGCCCTCCCGCCCCGGCAGCAGGTCGGCCGGCACCACGTTGAACCCGCGGGCGTAGAGCGGCTGCCCGTTCACCTGCAGCGTGTAGGGCCGCGCCCCGCGCGCCAGCGAGGCGACATTGTGGACCAGCTGCACCTCGCGCACCCCGAACCGCGTCTCCAGCGGCGCCGCTCCGTCCACCCAGGCCCGCAGACGGTACAGCGGCTGCCCGCCCAGGCCCACCGGCCACCACAGCTCCGGATCAGCGAGCGGAAAGCGGCAGGTCCGCCCCACCACCTGCTGCCGCTCCACCCGGCCATCCGGATGCGTCAGCTCGGCGGTAATGGGGGCCTGCGGGTCGCCGTCCAGCTCCAGCTGAACGTCCACCTCCGCGTGGTGGTGGTCCTCGCGGAGGTGGGTGCGCACGTGCAGGTCGCGCAGGGCGGTGCCCTGGTCACCCAGCAGCGTCACGCCGCGCCACAGGCCCACATGAATCAGCCGGGTCGAGAAGTCCCAGCCGTACCCGTACCGCGGTTTGAGCGTGTGCGTGCGGCTGGTCCGGCCCAGCTGCCCGTCCTCCGGCGGCGGTTCCGCCAGCACCACCGCCAGCAGGTGCTCGGCCCCGACGTCCAGGCCGCTCACGTCGAACCACACCGGGGTATGCGTGCCGGCCAGCGCGCCGAGCCGCTCCCCGTTCAGGTACACCTGACCGCCGTAATCCGAGCCGTCGAAGCGCAGCTGCAGCCGCCGGCACCCGGGCAGCTCCACCCGGAAGGTGCGGCGGTACACCCACTGCCGCGCGCTGACCCATTCGGCCTGCAGGCTGGCCAGGCCAAAATTCGGGTCGCGGATCAGGCCGGCGCGGATCAGGTCGTCGTGGACGCTGCCCGGCACCCGCGCCGGGATCCAGGCGGTGCGGGCGAAGGCCCCGATCGGCTGCTCCAGCTCCGTGTGCAGCCGCAGGAACCGCCACGCCTCGCTGACGGTCCCGGCCAGCTGCCAGCGGCCGCCCAGGTCCTGATGGAACGGCGGGGGGACTCAGCATCCGGCATTCGCACCTTCCCGCTCAGTGGACCCGCTCCGCCCGACCGGCCGAGCGGACGAAATTCTGAATCTTGTCGCGCGCCTCGGCTTCGACCGCGCTCAGCCCCCGGGCCAGCAGGGCCGGGTCCTGGGCGTCCAGCTCGGCGCTGGTCATGCGCTTCAGGCCGCCCATGGCTGCCAGCAGCGCGTTCTCCAGGTCGGTGGCGACGTTCATCTTGCTGATGCCGCCGCCCGGCAGCTCGATGGCCCGGTGGACCGTCGCGGCCGGCAGGCCGCTGCCGCCGTGCAGCACCAGCAGCGTGTCGGGCAACAGCCGCCGGATGGCCGCCAGGCGGTCGAAGTCGATCTTGGGGTCGCGCACCATATACACGCCGTGTGCGGTCCCGATCGAGACGGCCAGCACGTCGCAGCCGGTGCGCTCCACGAACTGCTGCGCCTCCTCCGGCACCGTGTAGAGTGCCTCGTCCCCTTCGGTTTCCAGCTGGTCGGTGGTGGTGAGGCGGCCGAGTTCCGCTTCCACGCTCACGCCGCGGGCGTGGGCGTACTCCACCACCTGCCGGGTCTGCTTCACGTTCTCCTCGAAGGGCTGGGCGCTCGCGTCGATCATCACGCTGCTGAACCCCGCCTCGATGGCGCCGTGAATCACGCCCGTGTCCCAGCTGTGGTCCAGGTGCAGGGCCAGCGGCACGGTGGCGTGCAGCTCGCGCATTGCCTGCTCCACCGCGTCGCGGAAGTCGCGCGGGGTCAGCTGAAACCAGCCGAGTTCCCGCTGGCTGATCTCCAGGATCACCGGGCTGTTCAGGTCCACCGCCGCCTTCAGCACCGGCCGCACACAGGCGCGGTAGCGGGCGCTGAAGGCCGCCACCGCGTAGCCGCCCTGCTGGGCCGGCGGCAGCAGTTCAGTGAGGGTCAGACTTCCGGGCAGTTTCATTGCAGCACCTCCAGGGCCCGGCTCAGTCCACTCTGGGGGCTGCTCAGCACCGGAGCGCCGCCCGGCTGCAGCGACGGCACCAGCCGGGCCATGCTCGCCTGGGCCAGCAGCACCACGTCCACCCGGCCCGCAAGGTCATTGAGCGCCGCCGTGACCAGCCGGTCGTGCTGCTCCGGCTGCCCGCCGATCAGGGCGGTGTAGGCGCCCTCCACCAGCACCCGCTCCACCTGCACCGGGCGCCCGGCCTGCTCGGCGGCCCGCTCCACCAGCCGCGCGGTCGGCTCCAGCGTGCTGGCCACCGTGGCGATCACGCCGATCCGCTCCCCGCGCTGCACTGCCTCGGCCGCCATCGGCCCGTCAATCCGCAGGAACGGCACCGGCAGCTCCGGGCCCAGCGCCTCCACCGCCTCCCCGACCGACGAGCAGCAGCACAGCACCGCGTCGGCGCCGGCACGGACCGCCGACTCGGCGTAGGTTTTCAGCCGGGCGGTGACCTCCGGCGTCAGGTGTCCGGCCCGCATCACGTCCGGCAGCAGGCTGTCGTCCAGCAGGTTCACCACCCGGACGTCGGGGGCCAGCTGGCCCGCCAGGGCCGACATGGTGGCCACCGTGACCGGGGTGGTATGCAGCAGCGCGAGTGTGCTCATGGCTGTCCTTTCCGCTGCACCTGCAGCGCGAGCGTAACGATTTCCCAGGGTCGGGCGGTCAGGGACACGCGGTCGTTCTCCACCGGCAGCGCCTCCAGCGGCCGTTCCCGCAGGTTGACCCGTTCGGCGGCCCACAGCGCAAACGGCAGGCCGACCGTGACCGGCTGCGGCTCGGGCGTCTGGTTGACGAAGCGCACGATCAGCGCTTCGCCCTCCTCGGCCCGCTTGATGGCCGTGACCAGCACCCGGCCCTCCACCTGCACGAACTGTCCCACCGGCTCCAGGTCGCCTGCCTCATCACGGTGCCGGTTGCGCAGCGGCACCACCTGGCTGGTGTGCGGCGTGGCCTGCAGCGGGGCCAGGCGCTCGTGCGCGGCCCGCCACACCTCCGCCTCGGCCCACGAGCCGGCGTGCGGCAGCACGCTGTACTCGGCCACCACCGGCCCGAGCATCTGGGCTTCCGGCGTGGCGGTGGTGGGACCGGCGCCCCCGACGCGCGTCAGGAAGTCCTCGCGCGATAGCCAGCCGACCGCCCGCAGCACCGTCAGGCAGACGGTGCCGTCCTCGCTGACGCTGAATTCCGGCAGGCCGACGTTGAGGATGCTCAGCCCGCGCTGGCCGTCGGTGACACTGACAAAGGCCATCTGCGGGTGCTCGTGGACCGCCGGCTCGCTGCTGCCGCGCTGGTCGTCGGGCAGCCCCACCGGCCGGTCCACCACCCCGAAGGGCGTCTCGGCGCTCGAGACCTGCACCGCCGCGCCGAGCGGGAAGCGGGCGCGCAGCCGGTGGTCGCGGGCGGTGTTGTCGAAGTGGGTGCGGACATCCAGGCGCCGACCGCCCGCGTGCAGGGTCAGGTCGGTGTGCAGCGTGAACGGCACGTGCTGCGGGCTGCGGCTCTGCCGGTCCTCGGTCAGGCCGTCCGGGAGGGTCCAGTTCCAGGTGACGCGCAGCGTGGCGCGGGCCGGCCCCACCTCCACCCAGCGGAGCCGCGGCTGAACGCGGTCGCTGTGGAACACCTGATCGCCCAGCGGCCACGCGTAGTTGTAGGTGTCGCCGTTGTCGCCGCCGTCGTCGAAGGTGTTCAGACCCTCATAGCGGTATCCGGTCTGCTTGTCGAGCAGGTCCACGCCGCCGGTCTCGCTGTTCACCGTGACCCGCAGGAAACTGTTCTCCAGCGTGCCGGGCCCCACGGCCAGGTCACTGACCGCCACCTCGCCCTTGTCGAGCGCCACCGGACCCAGCACCTGGTACGGCAGCGCCCGGTCCGCCCGGGGCACCGCCCGGCGCCGCAGCACGTACGAACGGTACCCCAGCCCCGGCACGTCGCGCGCCACGAAGCGCAGCTCGGTGAACTCGTTGGCGTCGTGCGGCCGGGTGGCCTGAGCGCCCAGCCACGGGAACGGCTCGGCCTTGTCCAGCTCGCTGTACACCGTGCCCACCTGGAAGGGCAGCTCCTCTCCGGTGTGGTCCGTCAGCGCCCAGCCCTCCGGCGTGACCTCCAGGAAGCTGTTCATCTGCAGCCGCGTTTCGTCGCTGCGGGTCCAGTTCAGCGGGTTGAACACCGTGACCAGCTGGCCACCCTCGGCAAAGCGGCGGTCAATCCGGCTGGTGAACGAGTGCTGGGCATCCTCGGCCAGCAGGTCCGCCATCTGCTGCGCCTCGTCGAAGCGGGTGATCATCTCGCGGTGCACCTGATCGGTGGAGCAGCCGCAGATGCTGTCGTGCGGGTGGTTCTCGATCAGCCGCTCCCAGGCGGTCCACAGGTAGTCGTGCTCGTAGCGCTCGCCCAGCAGCCAGTGAATGGCCTGCAGCGGCTCGGCGTAGCGCTCCAGCGCGGTCTGGGCCCGGGTGTTGCGCTGCTTGAGGTACAGCCGGGCGCTCAGCACCCCCGGCAGCAGGTGGGCCTTGCGCCCGAAGGCGCGGCCCTCACCCGGCCACACCACCTGCACCCGCTCCTGCTGCCGCTGCACGTCCTGCACGAACGCTTCCAGCGAGCTGATCCGGTACGTGACGCCGTCGTCCTGCAGCTGCTCGTTGAGCCCCGCGAGCAGCTCCGGCAGGCGCGCGTCCACCGGCAGGTGATCGCCGCCCATCGGTTCCAGCAGCACGTCAGTGGCCGCGTAGTTCGCCAGATAGCGGCTGGTCCGGCGGGCCCGTCCGATGGTCTGGTCCTCGGTCAGGGCCGGATCCTCGGGCACCACCTTGTAATGGCTGCGGTAGTACTCCAGCGGCAGGAACACACCCAGCACCCGGGTGCCGTCCGGCGCCTCCCACCAGAACTCGGTCTGCATCTCGGCCGGAAAGCGCGGGTCGCGGGCGCGCGGGTACAGGTACGAGTTGCGGCCCACCTCCGCCGTGCCCGCCTCGCCGCCCACCGGCGGCCCGCCGAAGCCGCGCCACACCACCGCGCTGCCGATGTCGAAGCCCTGCAGCAGCTGCGGCATCTGCGCGATGTGCCCGAACTGGTCCGGCAGGTACCCGACCCGGCTGAGCGGCACGCCCAGCTCGGTGGCAGTGCGCTCGCCCAGCCACAGGTTGCGGATGGTGGCCTCGCCGCTCACCAGAAACTCGTCCGGCAGGATGTGCCACGGCCCCACCTGCAGCCGGCCCGCGCGGATCAGGTCGGTCAGCTCGTCGCGCCGGGAGGAGCGCACCTGCAGGTAGTCCTTCAGCACGATGGTCTGCCCGTCCAGCACGAAACACGCCAGCTCCGGGTTGGCGGCCAGCGCGTCCATCACGGCGTCCACCGTGTGCACCAGCCGGAACCGGAAGCGCTCGCGGGTGCCCCACCACTCACGGTCCCAGTGGGTGTGGTGGTACATGTGCACCGTCAGGCGGCGCGCCGCAGGTTCGCTGGTCATGGCTGCTCCTGCCCGGCCGCGTGCCGCGCCCAGGTCTCGCGCACCAGCCGGTAGTCGTCGGGGGTGAGGGCCTGCCCGTCGCCGTCCACGTGCGTCACGTAATACAGGCTGGGAATGCCCAGCTCCGGCTGCAGCCGGGTGTAGGCGCGCCAGGCGTCCAGGCTCGGCATCGGCCAGTTGTCGGTGTCGATCAGGTGGTGCGGCAGGGCGGCCCGCGCCACCCGCGCCCGGTGGGTCATCTGCTCGATCACGTCCGCGCTGGTGTTCACGTCGTTCAGCCGGATCATGTCGGTCACGTCGGCAAACACCGGGTTCGGCGTGTGCGTCATGATCAGCGCGTCCGGCTTGCAGCGCTTGGCTTCGTCGTGCAGGATCCACAGCAGGCGGTGCAGCAGGTGAATGCCCCAGGCCGTCCCGTGCCGCTTCAGGCCCGGGCCGCTGGGCGTGCGGGCGCTGAAGTCCACCTTCACGCCGTCGGCGCCGTATTCCAGCAGCATCCGGCGCACGGCCAAGCGCAGCGCCGCCTCGTAGGCCGGGCTGGTCGGGTCGGTGGTGACCGGCTCGCCCAGGTCGTTCAGCACGCACGCCTCCGGGGGCAGTCCCTCCGCGTCCCAGGCCTTCCACCACAGCAGCACGTGCTGACCGCGCTGATGCGCCCGCTCAATCCAGCCTTCCAGGTCTGGCCAGCGCTCCCGGTCCACCTCGCAGGTGCCGTAGTGCAGGCTCCACTTGTCGTCCAGCACCAGGATGCCCGGGTGCAGCTCGTGGGCCGTCAGGGCCTCCAGAAAGGCGTCGTAGTTTGCCTGGGTGCAGTGGTCCGGCGCGCGCCCGCCCTGCAGGCGCGACACGGCGCACTGCGCCCCCCAGCCGCACTGGATCGGCGTGGCCCACCAGTCGGCCGGGGTGCCGCGGTCCAGCCGGGTGTAGCCGAGTTCGGCGTGCCGGGCGCTGTGCTGCTCGATGGCCCGGTACGGATCCTCGGCGAAGGCAAGGCGCAGCGTGGGCGTCTGAAAGGTGCCGTCCACCTGCGTCTGACCTTCGTAGGCCAGCCGGAACGAGAAGGCGTCCTCCTGCGCGTCGTAGTGAAAGCCGCTGAAGTTCAGGGCGTCCACCGGCGCCACGATGCCGGCGCTGAGCCACAGGCCGTCGACGGCGGAGAGCGGTTCGGCGGCGCTGTCCGGCAGGGGCGCGCCGCCCTGGTCCGCTCCCAGCGCCGCCGCGGCCGGGCCAGCATCGCGCCGGAAGGCGTACATCAACGGCGCCGGCGTGAAGAACCAGTGGCCCTTGCCCGGCAGGCTGGTGCCCATCACATCGATGGCGCTGGACTGGGCTGCCGGCACCGTGCGGTGTTCGCGGCTGTACGGTTCCGGGTTGAACATCCGGGTGAAACTGGCGCCGCTGGAGAAGTACCCGCTGCCCCAGCGCAGGTGCCCGCTGTACTGGCCGCCGAACAGCGTGACGTCGGTCAGGGTGCCCTGGCCCGTCACCTCCACGTGGCTGTCAATGCCGGAGGCGTCGCAGCGCAGCACCAGCGATTTGCTCTGCCACAGCCCGCCCTCCAGCTGGAAGCGCAGCGTGACGCTGCCCGCCTCCTGTGTGACCTCCGGCGGGTGCAGCCGCGCGGTGCGGTCCAGGCCGTGGGTGGTGTTCACCCCCGGCGCCAGAAACAGTTCTGCGTAGACCTGACCGCCGGCCGTGCACAGCCGCGCGAACGGCCGTCCACTGTCCAGCTGCAGCACATACGCGCTGCTGGAGACCTCCAGCCCCAGGGCGTGGTGCTCAACGCGCACCGGTGATGCGTCCGAAATCATGCTCATGGCGACCCCTTGTGTTGACTTGCACCACACCTTACCCTATTGCTTAAATATTTTAAATAACCCGGACCCTGGAGGCGGCATGACCAGCACGCGCAGCAAAGATCTCACCTTCCACCTCATCGGCCACGCCCACATCGATCCGGTCTGGCTCTGGGACTGGCGCGAGGGCCACGAGACCGTCAAGGCCACCTTTCGCAGCGCCCTGGACCGGCTGCAGGAAAACCCGGACATGGTGTTCGTGCATTCCAGCGCCGCCCAGTACGCCTGGATGGAGCAGCACCCGGCCCTGCTCGCCGAGGTGCGGGCCGCCGTGGAACGCGGCCAGTGGGAGCCGGTCGGCGGCTGGTGGGTGGAACCGGACGTGAATCTGGCCCACGGCGAGGCGCTGGCCCGCCAGGCGCTGCTGGGCCAGCGCACCTTCCGGCGGCTGCTGGGCCGGACCGCGCGGGTCGGCTTTCTGCCGGACTCGTTCGGCCATCCCGGCACGCTGCCGCAGCTGCTGGAGCAGTCGGGGTTGGAGGCCTTCGTGTTCATGCGGCCCGGCGCGGGCGAAATTGAGCTGCCGTCCAACCTGTTCCAGTGGGAGGGGGTGGACGGCACCCGGCTGCGGAGCGTGCGGGTGGAGTGCTACAACAGCAGCCCCACCCAGGTGCACACCAGCCTGGAGCGCAACCTGGCGTGGCGCCCGGACGCGCTGACCCACTGGCTGGGCCTGTTCGGGGTGGGCAACCACGGCGGCGGCCCCACCCGGCGGGCCATGGCGGACCTGCGGGCGCTGCAGCAGCATCCGGACTGGCCCACCCTGCAGCTGGACTCGCTGAGCGGCTTTCTGGAGGCGGTGCGGGACGCGCCGGCCCCGGTGTATGCCGGTGAGCTGCAGCATCACGCGCGCGGCTGCTACGCCGCCGTGAGCAGCATCAAGCGGCTGAACCGGCACGGCGAACACGCCCTGATGCGCGCCGAGAAGCTGGCGATCATGGCGGCCGACGCGGGCTTCCCGTACCCGCACGCGCAGCTGACCCACGCCTGGGAGGTGCTGCTGTTCAACCAGTTCCACGACATCCTGGCCGGCAGCAGCATCGAGAGCGCGGTGCGCGAGGCCGAGCAGCAGCTGAACGAAGTGCTGAGCATCGCCGGGCGGGTCAGTTTCGCAGCGGTGCAGGCGGTGGCGGACCGGGTGGAGACTCGCCGGGACGGCCAGGACGCCACCGAGGTGATCCGCAGTCTGAGCTGGGGGCCGGACGGCTGGGTCAGCGACTACGGCGACGGGGTGCCGCTGCTGGTGTTCAACCCGTCCGGCGACGCGCGCGACGAAGCGGTGGAGCTGGAACTGAACGACTGGCACACCTCCAACCTGCGGCTGACCGACGAGGCGGGGCAGACGGTGCCGCATCAGCGGCTCCAGCCCGAGAGCGTGAACGGCAACGGCCGGCCGCGCTTCGTGTTCCGGGCCCAGCTGCCGCCGTTCGGTTACCGGATGTACCGGGTGCTGGACGAGCCGTCACCCGAAGCGGAACCGGCGCTGTCGGCCACGCCGGAGCGGCTGGAAAACCCGCACTGGACCCTGCTGTTCGAACCGGACACCGGGGGCCTGCGCGGCCTGATCGACCGGTCACGGGGCCTGGACCTGCTGATCGGGACTGGTGCCCAGCTGCAGGTGGTGCGCGACGACAGCGACACCTGGGGCCACGGCGCCCGCGCGTTCCGCCAGCTGGTCGGCGTGTTCGGGGATGCCCGGCTGGAGGTGGTGGAGTGCGGCCCGGTGCGCGCGACGGTGCGGGCCACCACCCGCTACGGCCGCTCCACGGCCGCGCAGACCTTCACCCTCTACGCCGACTCGCCCGAGATCCACGGACAGCTCACGCTCGACTGGCAGGAGCCGCACCACGCGGTCCAGCTGGTGTTCCCGGCAGCGCTGAGCGACGTGGTCGCCACCTATGAAGCGCCGTACGGCTCGGTCACGCGTCCGGCCGACGGCGAGGAGGAGCCGGTCCAGTCGTGGCTGGACGTGAGCGGCGTGGCCCGGGACCGGCGGGGGGTGGCGCACCCGGCAGGGCTGGCGCTGCTGAACGACAGCAAATCGTCGGCCAGCGTGCTGGGCGGTGAGCTGCGCCTGACCCTGGCGCGCAGCCCGGTGTACGGGCACCACGATCCGGCCACCCTGGACCCGGCCCGGACGTACCGGTACCTGGACCTGGGCCGGCAGCACACCCGCTGGATGTTGGTGCCGCACCAGGGCAGCTGGCAGGCGGCGCGCATTCCGGCGCTGGCCGAGCAGCTGAACCAGCCGGCCGTGTTCACCCGCGAGTACGTGCATCCCGGCAGCTGGCCGGCCACCCGCAGCACCCTGCACCTGGAGGGGCTGCCGACGGTGGCGGTCAGCGCCGTCAAGCGGGCGGAAGAGGGGGACGGCCTGATCGTGCGGCTGCACGAGTGGGGCGGGCAGCCGGCCCAGGGCACCGTGCACCTGTCCGGCCAGGCCATTCCGGTCAGCCTGCGCCCGCAGCAGGTGCTGACGCTGCATGTGGGGACCGGCGGTCAGGTGCAGCAGACCAACTTCCTGGAGGAGCCGCATGACTGAGACGGTGCCCCAGGGCGGCACAGCCACCCTCACCGAACCGGCCAGCCACCCCCGGCCGCAGCTGCGCCGCCCCTGGCGCTCACTGGACGGCTGGTGGGACTTCGCGGTGGACGAGCAGGACGATCCGGACGCCGTAGAGTTCCGGCAGCGGATCCGGGTGCCGTACGCCCCCCAGACGGCCGCCAGCGGCCTGGACCTCGCGCTGGACGGCACCACCCTGTGGTACCGCACCACCGTCCATCCGGACGCGCACGAGCGCCCCGGCCCGCAGGAGCGGCTGCTGGTGCACTTCGGCGCGGTGGACTGGTCGGCGGAGGTGTACGTCAATGGCGCCTTCGCCGGCCGGCACGAGGGCGGGTATACGCCCTTCAGCATCGACGTCAGCCGCGCGGCCCGCGCCGGCCCCTTCGAGCTGATGGTGCGCAGCGTGGACGACCACACCGACATGGCCATGCCGCGCGGCAAGCAGGACTGGCGCGCCGAGCCGCACGCCATCTGGTATCCGCCCACCAGTGGGGTGTGGCGCACGGTGTGGCTGGAAAAGGTGCCGCGCCAGCACATTGCCCAGCTCAGCTGGACGCCGGACCTCCCGCGCTTCGAGCTGACCGCCTCGGTGGCCCTGGCCGAACCGCCCCGGCCCGGCACCCGGCTGCGCCTGGAACTGCTGGACCACGGGCGTCCGCTGGCCGACACGGACGTGCTGGTCACCGGGCAGCGGATCACCGTCCCGCTGCGCCTGCCGGACCCGGGCGTGGACGACGCCCGCAACGACCTGCTGTGGATGCCGGACCATCCGAAGCTGCTGGACGTGCGCGTCACGCTGAGCGTGGACGGCGTGGTCACCGACCGGGCCGACGGCTACGCAGCGCTGCGCTCGCTGGAAACGCGCGGCCGCCGCTTCCTGCTGAACGGGATTCCGCACCCGCTGCGGCTGGCCCTGCACCAGGGCTACTGGGCCGACACCGGCATGACCGGCGACGATGAGCGCTTCCGGGCGGACGTGGAGCTGGCCCGCCGGCTGGGGTTCAACGGCGTGCGGCTGCACCAGAAGATCGAGGACCCGCGCTTCCTGTACTGGTGCGACCGGATCGGCCTGGCGGTGTGGGTGGACCTGCCGGGCGCCTACGCCTTCACCCCCACCAGCATCGACCGGCTGACCCGCACGTGGCTGGAGGTGCTGCAGCTGTACCGCTCGCATCCGAGCGTGGTGGCCTGGGTGCCGTTCAACGAGAGCTGGGGGCTGCCGGACATTCCGCAGCGCCCGGAGCAGCAGCAGGCGCAGCGGGCGCTGTACGCCCTGACCCGCACCCTGGACCCGACCCGGCCGGTGAGCGGCAGCGACGGCTGGGAGCAGGTGGTCACCGACCTCTTTACCGTGCACGACTACGTGCAGGACCCGGCCGAGCTGCTGGCGCGCTACGGAAGTCGCGCGGCGGTGGAGGAGAACCTGTGGCGGCTGTGGCCGGGCGGCCGCGAACAGGGGCTGAACGGCTTCACGCCTGGCGACCGGCCGGTGATCCTCAGCGAGTTCGGGGGCACGTCGCTGGTGCCGGAAGGCGACGCGGGCTGGGGCTACGCCATCCTGCGCGACCCCGAGCAGTTCATGGCGCGCGCCGAGGCGCTGCTGCTCGCCGCCAACCAGGCGATTCTGAACAAGGGCATCCACGGCTACTGCTACACCCAGCTGACCGACACCTACCAGGAGATGAACGGCCTGGCCACCATGGACCGGGTGCTGAAGGGCGACGCGGCGCGGCTGTCCAGCGCGGTGCGCGGCGAGGCGCATGACCCGGCCAATCCGCTGTGGTACGCCAAGCGCTGGCTGCGCGGCAGGTCCACCCTGCTGCCCGGCGAAAAAGCGTGAGCTTGACGCCGCCACGCGGCAGGCACCATCATTTCATCAGGCCCGCCTGGACCGAGGGAGCGCGATGAATCAGGGCAAACCCAGAAGGATCCGGCAGGGCCGGAACCTGCCCGAGGTGCGGGCTGACAACCTCAGCGTGGTGCTGGAGGCGCTTCAGAAGCTGCAACCGATCTCGCGCAGCGGGCTGGCCGAGGCCACCGGCCTGACGGCCGCCACCATCACCCACATGGTGGACGAGCTCAGCGCCTATGACCTGCTGGTCGAGACGCCGTCCAGCGAGCGGCAGATCGGCCGGCGGCCCACCCTGCTGACCCTCAACCCGGAACGCGGACAGGTGATCGGGGTGGAGCTGTCCCGCTCGCGCATCCAGGTGATTCGCTCGAACTTCGGCGGGCAGACGCTGGCGCGGCTGGATCGCCCGTTCCAGCCGACCGCCTCGGTCGAGCAGGGCCTGACGCAACTGGCCGGGGTGATCTCCGACATCGTGGATCAGGACCGGCCGCTGCTGGGCATCGGGGTGGGGGTGCCGGGGCCGGTGAACAGCGCCGAGGGGGTGGTGCTGGGGCCGCCCAACTTCGGGGGCTGGCGCAATGTGGCGCTGACGGCGTGGCTGCGCGAGCGTTTCGGCGTGCCGTGCTGGCTGGACGACGACGCCAAGGCGGCCGCCTTCGGGGAACGCTGGTACGGTGCGGGCCGCCACGAGGATACGCTGCTGTACATCTCGCTGCGCTCCGGGGTGGGGGCTGGCCTGATCGTGGGCGACCGGGTGTACCGCGGCGCCCACGAGCTGGCCGGAGAGATCGGGCACACCACCATTCACGTGGACGGCCCGCTGTGCGAGTGCGGCAACCGCGGCTGCCTGGAAACGCTGGTCAGCGTGCCGGCCATCCTGCAGGAGGCGCGCCGGCTGGGCCTGACGGTGGGCTCACCCGCCGAGCTGCACACCTTGGCCCACGCCGGCGACCCGGTGGCCCGCAGCATTCAGGAGCGGGTCCACACCTACCTGTCGGCGGCGCTGGTCAACGCGGTCAACCACTACGACCCGGCGCTGATCGTGCTGGGCGGCGTGCTGGTGCGCAGCTGGCCGGACCTGACCGCCACGCTGGCCGAGAAGGTCAAGGGCCGGTCCTTCGGCTACCTCTCCAAGGACATCCGCATCGTGCAGAGCGTGCTGGGTGAAGACGCCACCGCGCTGGGCGCGGTGGCGATTGCCATCGATCACATTCTGGGCGACCCGCATCAGGCCCTGAGCGCCAGCCGCGCGGTGCTCGGCGGGGGTGCGGCTCAGCCCTTCACGCCGCCGCTCACCGCCGCGCCTTCCACGAAGTAACGCTGGAAGGTAAAGAACAGGATGATCACCGGCAGCATCACCATCAGGGCGGCGGCCATCAGGTACTGCCACTGCACCACGGTGGCGGTGCGGAAGAACTGCAGCCCCACCTGCAGGGTGTAGAGCCGCTCGTCGTTCAGGTACAGCAGCGGGCCGACGTAACTGTCCCAGGCGCCCTCGAAGGTGAAGATCGCGACGGTGGCGAGGGCCGGACGCGACAGCGGCATGATCACCCGGCTCCAGATCCACCAGTCGCTGGCGCCGTCCACCCGCGCCGCCTCCGAGTACTCGTTGGGAATGCCCATGAAGAACTGCCGCAGTAGGAAGGTGAAGAAGGCGCCGGCGAAGAAGCTCGGCACCACCAGCGGCAGGTATGTGCCGACCCAGTGCAGCTTGGAGAACAGGATGTACTGCGGGATCAGCGTCACCATGCCGGGAATCATCATGGTGGAGAGCAGCAGCGTGAACAGCAGGTTGCGGCCGGGAAAGCGCAACTTGGCAAAGCCGTAGGCGGCCAGCGACGACGACAGCACGGTGCCGATCACCACCGCCAGCGTGTACAGCGCGGTGTTGATGGCGTAGCGGGTGAAGGGCGCCAGCGACCACGCCTTGGCGAAGTTATCGAAGCGCAGCGGGTTGGGAATCCAGACCGGCGGGTTGGCGTACACCTGCGTGTCGGCCTTGAGCGCGGTGGAGAGCATCCACAGGCCCGGGAACAGCACCGCCACGCTGATGGCGCACAGGATCAGGAACGCGATCACCTTCCAGAACAGCGTGGCGCCGGCCTGCCGACTGAACGGCCGGCGCTCGCGGGCGGTGGTGGGGGCCTCGGTCACGGGCGGGTTGTGCTGAACGGTCATGAACGGGCCTCTCCTTCGTAGTACACCCAGCGCCGCGAGATCAGGAACTGCAGCATGGTCAGGAACAGTGTGATGATCAGCAGGATCCAGGCCATGGCGCTGGCGTAGCCCATCTGGTATTCGCCGAAGGCCTTCTGCCACATGTACAGGCCGTAGAAGAGGGTCGAGTACGACGGCCCGCCCTTGCCGCCCTCCGACACGATCAGCGACGTTTCCCAGAACTGGAAGGCCGCCGAGATGCCGGTCACCAGCTTGAAGAAGATGGTCGGCGACATCATCGGCACCGTGACGTTCCAGAACTGCTTGACCGGCGACGCGCCGTCCAGCATGGCCGCCTCGTAGAGGTGGCGCGGAATGCCCTGCAGCCCGGCCAGATAGATGATGTAGCCGCCGGCCGCGCCCCACATGCTCATGATCACCAGTGCCGGCTTGGCCCAGGTGGGGTCAGAGAACCACAGCGGCGGATTGGACACCCCGATGGCCCGCAGGAACACGTTGATCGGCCCGAAGTCGGGGTTGAAGACCCACAGCCACAGCAGCAGCACCGCCACGCCGGTCAGCACTTTTGGCAGAAAGAAGATGGTGCGGAAGATGCGCTGGCCGGGAATCTGCTGGTTGAGCAGCACCGCGATCAGCACCCCAGTGATGACGCTCAGCGGCACCGCGAACAGCACATAAAAGCCGGTGTTGTACAGCGAGGTCCAGAACAGCTCGTCGTCGAAGAGCAGACGGCGGTAGTTGTCCAGGCCCACCCAGCGCATCCGGGAGGTGACGTCGTAGTTGGTGAGGCTGGCGTACAGCGACCACAGCATCGGGCCGGCGATGAACACCAGAAAGCCCACCAGCCACGGCGCGATGAACAGGTAGCCGGTGACCGCCTCCCGGCGGCGGGCCAGCGTCATCCGGGGCATACAAACCTGCCGGGGCAGCATCCGGAGGCCGGGCGGCTGGGCACATCGGCGGACAGAACAGGGTACGGCATACAACCTCCTGGGCGCACCCGGCGAACAGTCGCTGGGGGGATGTGATGGGCGAGTTGCTTAAATATATAAAAAAATGCGCCGGTTTGGTATATGCTTTTTTTAAGATCATCCACCATTCCCCCTTGCCCGGAGAGGAGCTCTTCATGCCCACGCTTCCGCTGGAGGCATCGTCCAGTCATGTCCTGGCCATCGACATCGGTGGCACCAAACTGGCCGCCGGCATCGTGTCGGGCGCCGGCGTGCTGCTGGATTCCGCCCGCACCCCCACCCACGCCGCCGAAGGCCCAGACCGGGTGCTCGACCGTCTGCTGGACCTGTGCCGGACCCTGCTGCGTCGCAGCAGCGTGCCGGTGCAGCGGGTCGGCGTGGGCTGCGGCGGCCCGCTCGACACGGTCCGGGGCCTGATCCTGAACCCGCCGAACCTGCCCGGCTGGCTGGAGTTCCCGCTGGTGGCGCGGCTGCAGCAGGCGCTGGACCTGCCGGTCTCGCTGGACAACGACGCGAACGCCGCCGCGCTGGCCGAGTTTCACTTCGGGGCCGGCCGCGGGACCCGGCACATGGTCTACCTCACCATCTCCACCGGCATCGGCAGCGGCCTGATCCTGAACGGTGAGCTGTACCGGGGCAAGCGCGGCAATGCCGGCGAGCTGGGGCACCTGCAGGTGCGCGTGGACGGCCGGGCCTGCAACTGCGGCGGGCGCGGCTGCCTGGAAGCCTACGCGTCCGGCACCAACATCGCCCGGCGCGCCCGTGAGCTGGCCGCCCAGCACCCGGCGTCGCTGCTGGCCCGCAGCGTCCCGGACCTGGAGGCCATCACGGCCCAGACGGTGCTGCAGGCGCTGCAGGCCCAGGACGAGGTGGCCGTGCAGCTGTGGGACGAGACGCTGGACCTGCTGGCGGCCGGCGTGGCCAGCACCGTGAACGCCTTCGACCCGGAGCGGATCGTGATCGGTGGCGGCATCACCAACTTCGGTGACCTGCTGTTTGTCCCGCTGCGCGAGCGGGTCGCGGCCCGGGCGATGCCGGCACTGTGGTCCGGCGTGGAGCTGTGCCGCGCGGAGCTGGCCGCCGACGTGGGCATTCTGGGCGCGGCGGCCGTGGCCCTGCGCGAACGCCAGGGGCTGCCGGTATGACCGCCGCCGAGACGCATCTGCAGCAGTACATCGCGCGGCACCAGGAGGCCCTGAACCGGCTGCCGGAGCTGGCACCACAGGTGAGCGCGGCGGCCCTGGCCTGCGTGCAGGCGCTGACGGGTGGCGGCAAGCTGCTGACCTGCGGCAACGGGGGCAGCGCCGCCGACGCCCAGCACTTCGCGGCGGAGCTGACCGGCCGCTACCGCCGCGAACGCCGGCCACTCCCGGCCATCGCCCTGACCACCGACTCCAGCGCGCTCACGTGTATCGGCAACGACTACGCCTTCGAGGAGGTGTTCGCGCGGCAGGCGCAGGCGCTGGTGCAGCCGGGCGACGTGCTGGTGGGCATCACCACCAGCGGCAACAGCCGCAACGTGGTGCGGGCGCTGCAGGTCGCGCGTGAGCGCGGCGGCGTCACCATCGCCTTCACCGGTGAGGGCGGCGGAGAGGCGGCGGCACACGCCGACATCGCGCTGCGGGCCCCCAGCACCCGCACGGCTCACATCCAGGAGCTGCACATCCTGATGATCCACGTGCTGTGCGAAACGATTGACGACGCTTTTGTTGAGGACCCCACGGTATGACTGCGACAGATCCGGCCCGGCCGGTGTTTCATATGATCGGCAACGCCCACATCGACCCGGTGTGGCTCTGGAACTGGCAGGAGGGCTTTCAGGAGATCAAGGCCACCTACCGCTCGGCGCTGGACCGGCTGGCAGAGCATCCGGACTTCGTGTTCACCTGTTCGTCGGCCGCCCACCTCGCGTGGATCGAGGCCAACGAGCCGGAAATGTTCGAGGAGATCCGTGCCCAGGTGCGGGCGGGGCGCTGGGCGCTGGTGGGCGGCTGGTGGGTGCAGCCGGACTGCAACCTGCCGGGCGGCGAGGGCTTCGTGCGGCAGGGGCTGTACGGCCAGCGCTTTTTCCAGTCGCGCTTCGGGCGGGTGGCCGACACCGGCTACAACCCGGATTCGTTCGGCCACGCGGGGACCCTGCCGCAGATCCTGCTCCGAAGCGGCCTCACGCGCTACACCTTCATGCGCCCCGGCCCGCACGAGCAGGCGCTGCCCAGCCGGCTGTTCTGGTGGCAGGGGCCGGACGGCTCGCGGGTGCTGACGTTCCGCATTCCCTACGAGTACTGCACCTGGGGCAAGGACCTGGAAGCCCACGTGCGCAAGTGCACCACGGAAGTGAACGGGTCGCTGCAGGAGCTGATGTGCTTCTACGGCGTCGGCAACCACGGCGGCGGCCCCACCAACGAGAACCTGACCTCGATCCGGCGAATGAACGCGGAGCCGGACCTGCCGGAGCTGCGCCTGAGCGACCCCAGCCGCTACTTCGACGCAGTAGAGCGCCCGGACCTGCCGGTGTGGGCCGATGAACTGCAGCACCACGCGGTCGGCTGCTACGCGGCGCACTCGGGCGTGAAGGCCTGGAACCGCGCGGCGGAGCTGGCGCTGGTGCGGGCCGAGAAATTCGCCGCGCTCGCCTCGGCGGTGGCGCAGCTGCCGTATCCGGCGGCCGAGCTGGAACGCGCCTGGAAGCGCGTGCTGTTCAACCAGTTCCACGACATCCTGGCCGGCACCTCCATCGAGAGCGCCTACGTGGACGCCCGCAACGAGTACGGCGAGGCGCTGGCGACCGCGCAGCACATCACCAACGCGGCCGTGCAGCGCCTCAGCTGGCGCGTCTCGGTGCCGGAGCGGCCCGGCACCCGGCCGTACGTGGCGTTCAACCCGCATCCGTGGCCGGTGCGGGTGGCCCTGGAGCATGAAACGGGCGGCGTTCCCGCCGACTTCCGGCTCACCGACGAGCAGGGCCAGGAGGTGGCGGTGCAGCGGGTCCGCTCTGAGGCCACCGTGACCGGCTGGCGCAAACGGCTGATGTGGGTGGCGGATCTGCCCGCCTTCGGGCACCGCACCTACACCATTGAGCCGCAGGCGGCGGCCCCCCTGCGGGAGGTGGAGGCGAGCGAGACGCATCTGGAAAGCGCTGCCTTCCGGCTGGAACTGGACCCGCAGACCGGCGCTATTGCACGGCTGCTGGACAAACACGGGGAGGCCGAGGTGTTCAGCGCCCCGGCCGCCGCCGGCACCGTGATGCGCGACGACAGCGACACCTGGAGCCACGGCGTCTTCCAGTACCTGGACGAGGTCGGGCGCTTCTCGGACGCCCGCCTGGAGGTGCTGGAGCGCGGGCCGGTGCGCAGCAGCGTACGCAGCGTCAGCCGCTTTGGGGCCAGCACGCTGACCCAGACCTACACCCTCTACGCCGACCAGCCGTACGTGGAGGTGCGGGTCCGGGTGGACTGGCACGAGCGCCACCGGCTGCTGAAACTGCAGTTTCCGGCGCACCTGCACTTCCCGCAGGCGACCTGTGAGGCCCCCTACGGCGTGTCCAGCCGGGCCACCGACGGCCACGAGCAGCCGGCCCAGCGCTGGATCGACCTGAGCGGGGTGTACCGCCCGTCCGGCCACATTCGGGGGCTGAGCATCATCAGCGACGCGAAGGCCAGCCACCACACGCTGGACGCCACGCTGGGCCTGACGGTGCTGCGCTCCCCGATCATCGCCCACCACGACCCGTACGTGCCGGTGGAGGGCGGCGACTACCGCTACCTGGATCAGGGGGAGCAGCAGTTCACGTACTGGATCGTTCCACACACCGGCACCTGGCGCGAGGCGGGGCTACCCCGGCTGACCGCCACGCTGACCGAGCGGCCGGTAATGCTGCCGGAAACCTACCACCAGGGGCCGCTGCAACCGGCCGACTCGTGGATGACGGCCGAACCGGACAGCGTGATGGTGACGGTGGTCAAACGCGCCGAGGACGGCCAGGGTTACGTGCTGCGGCTGCAGGAGACGCACGGTTTGAAGGTGGAGGCGCGACTGACGCTGCCGTTCCTGAAGCGGGAACTGCGCCTGCCGCTCGGCCCGTACGAGCTCAGCACCGTCTACGTCCCGGATGATGGAGGCCCGGCCAGGACCGTAAACCTCACCGAACTGGAGCGGTGGGACAGCCCCGTGACCCAGGACACGCCGCTGTGAGCAGCCTGTGGATCACGAACGTCCGGATCGCTGCCGAGGCGGGCCTGATCAAGCAGGGCGCGGTGCAGGTCGTGGACGGCCGGATCGCGGCCATCCGGGAGGGTGCGCCGCCGGGCGGTGAACAGCTGGACGGCGCGGGTCAGCTGCTGATTCCCGGCATGCTGGACGTGCACATCCACGGTGCGCACGGCCACGACATGATGGACGGCACGGCCACGAGCATCGAGGTGGTGTCGCGCGCCTGCGCGGAGAGCGGCTGCACCGCGTTCCTGGCCACCTCGGTCAGCTCCACGATGCCGGACCTGCTGGGCATGGTGGACCGGGTGCGCGAGGTGCAGGGCCACGAGCCGGGCGCCGTGATCGCCGGCATCCACGCCGAGGGACCGTACCTGAACGTCCGGCGCAAGGGCATGCAGAACGAGCGCTTCCTGCGCCACCCGGACCTGAGCGAGATGCGGCAGGTGCTGGACCACGCCGGCCCGCTGCTCCGGATGGTCACGCTGGCCCCGGAACTGCCGGGGGGACTGGAGCTGACCCGGTTCCTGGTGGAGCGGGGCGTGATCGTGGCCGTGGCGCACTCGGACGCGACCTACGAGCAGGCGCTGGCGGCCTTCGAGGCGGGCGCGTCGCATCTGACGCACTGTTTCAACGGCATGCGCCCGATCCATCACCGCGATCCGGGCCTGATCGTGGCGGCCTTCGAGCAGCCGCAGGTCAGCCTGCAGGCGATCGTGGACCACGTGCACCTGCACCCGGCCATCGTGCGGCTGATGCACCGCATCAAGGGACCGGACGGCGTGGTGCTGATCACCGACGCGCTGCAGGCGATGGGGCTGGGGGATGGCCAGTACACCTTCGGAGGTCACCGGGTGACGGTTCAGGACGGGGTGGCGCGCCTCTCGGACGGCACGCTGGCGTCCAGCACCGTCACCATGAACGAGGCCCTGCGCAACACCGTCGAGCTGGGCGTGCCGCTGATGGACGCCGTCCGCATGGCGGCCACCACGCCGGCCACCCTGCTGGACCTGCCGCACAAGGGGCGCATTGCGGTGGGGGCCGACGCCGATCTGGTGCTGCTCGATCCGGCATTTCAGGTGCAGTGGACCATGATTGGCGGCCGAACCGTGTACAGCCGGTCGGAAGCCTCCTGATCCAGAACATGATCGTTCGCTCAAGGAAAACGGTCTTGCCCGCCGCGCCGTCCTTGACGGCACCCTAGTTTCTTAATAGAATAAAAGAAATCACAATCGACCCGTTGTTTAGAACGCAGGAGGAAGTCTATGAAGCGGAAAGTCCTCGCGGTTACCAGCATGCTCATCGCCCTGAACGCCTTCGCTGCGCCGAGTCTGGCCCAGAAAGTCACCCTGAGGTTCTCCGCCCACTGGCTGAGCGAGCAGCGCCGGCCGACCATCGCCCGGATCATCGACACCTGGAACCAGCGCAACCCGAACGTGCAGGTGGAGTACAACGGCGTGCCGTTTGACCAGATCATCACCAAGACGGTGGCTGGCGTGGCGGCCGGCAACGCGCCGGACGTGGTGGTGCTGGATATCCGCACCAGCCGCCAGCGCGCCGCCAAAAACCAGATCCTGGACCTCAGCGCGCTTGGCGCCGACCAGATCAAGAGCGGCTTCTTCCCGAACCTCTGGAACACCGGCACCTACAACGGCAAGCAGTACGCCCTGCCGTTCGTGACCGACACCCGGGTGCTGTACTACAACAAGGCCGCCTTCAAGGAGGTGGGCCTGGACCCCAACAAGCCGCCCAAGACCTGGGACGACCTGTGGAACTACGCTCTCAAGCTTGACAAGAAGGACGGCACCCGCTACACCCGCATGGGCTTCCACCCGAACTTCGGTGAATTCGGGTACGAAGGCTGGGTCACCAACGCCGGCGACTCGCTATGGGACAAGACCTCCGAGAACCCGCGCGCCAACAACGCCACCGCCGTCAAGGTCCTGGCCTGGATGAAGAAGTGGACCGACAAGTACGGCGCCAACAACTACGCGGCCTTCAAGGCCTCGTTCGGCGGCGGCGCCCAGGACGAGTTCATGTCCGGCAAGGTCCCGATGGTGGTGCGCAACGGCAACTACCTCAGCACCCTGAAGCTCAACGCGCCCAACCTGAGCTACGGCTTCGTGGCGGTGCCGACCGAGGACGGCAAGCAGGACGGCAACAGCAGCTGGGGCGGCGGCTTCAACGTGGAGGTGCCACGCGGCACCAAGTACCCGAAGCAGGCCTACGCGTTCGCCAAGTACCTGGCCACCGAGGGCGCCAAGGTCTGGGCGGCCGAGCAGAACGACCTGCCCGGCTACCAGGTGGCCCGCCTCGCCAACAAGAACCCCAACTTCCTGAAGCTGGCCAACAACCTGAAGAACACCTACGTGAGCCTCGCCCCGCTGTACGCGCCCACCGCCGACACGGTCGTCAACAAGGCCGTGGACGACGTGCTGCTGCGCGGCAAGGACCCCAAGGCCGCGCTGGACGAAGCGCAGGCCTCGCTGGAGAAGCAGGTCGCCGACGCCAAGAAGGACGCCGCTCGCTGAGCAGGACCGTCAACATCTGAACCGAGTTGCCTATCGCGCCTGGATGAACGTCCAGGCGCGACGGCTGTCTGAAAAGTTTTGGCTTCCGCCGGTACCGGGGGACCAGCAAGACACCAGTGGAAAAAGGGCGTCCTGCTTCCGCGCTCACCATGCAGCCGAGTTGACCCGCCCCTCTACCCTCTCTGCCCAGTGTGTCAGCGCCTACAATTTACCCTGTCTCTCAATTCCTTATAAATATCTCGCCGGAACACACATGGTAGCTTGCCTGCAGTCGCTGTACAGCGTCATTCATAACGACTTATGGGGTGATGAGATGGCTTATAAACATCGTGTTGTGCCCGGACTCCTGACGCTGCTGCTGGCCCTGCAGGGTGCGGTTCACGCAGAACTTGCGGATATCCAGAAGCGCGGCGAGATCCGCATCGTGATGTCGGGCGATTACCCACCCTTCTCCCAGCCCGCGCTGAGCGGTGGCCTGGAAGGCTTCGATGCCGACGTGGCGCGCGAGATCGCCACCCGGCTGAAGGTCAAGCCGGTGCTGATCAAGGCGGAGTTCTCGTCCATCGTCGCCGGGCTGCAGGCAGGCAACTTCGATCTGGCGGTGGCCTCTCAGAGCAAGACCCCGGAGCGCGCCAAGGCCGTGGACTTCCTGAGCCAGCCGTACTACTACGACGGCGCACAGCTGTTCGTGCCGCGCAACTCCACCGCCACCAGTCTGGCGGACCTGAAGGGCAAGCCGGTGGCCGTGGCGCTGGGGACCACCTTCGAGAAGTTCCTGCGTGCCCAGAACTACGCCAACATCGTGACCTTCCAGGGTGAGCCGGACGAGTACCTGGCGCTGGGGTCGGGCCGCGCGGCCGGCATGGTGACCACCCGGACGGTGGGCAGCGTGGCCGCCAAGAAGGGCCAGCCAATCAAGGCGGTCGGTCCGGTGCTGCAGCAGGACAATCCGTACATCAGCCTGGGCCAGAATCAGCCGAAGCTGAAGGCGGCAGTAGAGCAGGCGCTGGACGCGATGCGCAAGGACGGCACCCTCAAGCGCATCAGCGAGAAGTGGATCGGCAGCGACGTGGTGACGCCGCCCAAGGCTCCCTGAGCCGGATGCTGGCCGGGTCCTGGCCTCTTGAGCGGACCGGCCGGGTCCGGAGGCTCGTATGAGCCAGCTGTTCACGCCGGACGTGCTGCGGGCACTGTGGCAGGGGACCCGGCTGACCCTGACGCTGACGCTGCTCGCGTCGGTGTTCGGGCTGACGCTGGGCATGATCGCCGCCCTGGGCCGGCTGTCGCGCCTCTGGCTGCTGCGGACCCTCGCCGGTATCTACATCGAGACCTTCCGAGGCACGCCGTTGCTGGTCCAGCTGTTCTTCCTGTACTTCGGGCTGCCGCAATTGACCCATGTCACGCTGCCGGCCTACCACACAGCGGTGCTGGGCCTGAGCCTGTTTGCCGGAGCCTACGCCGCCGAGATCATCCGGGGCAGCCTGGGGGCGGTGCCGCGCGGTCAGCTGGAGGCGGCGCGCGCGCTGGGACTGCCGGCCAGCACCACCCTGCGGTACGTGCTGGTGCCGCAGGCCACCCGCATCGCCATTCCGGCGCTGGGCAACCAGTTCATCGGCCTGCTGAAGGATTCCAGCCTCGCGTCGGTCATCACCGTCACGGAGCTGCTGCTCACCACCCGTGGGCTCGTCAGCATCACGTATCAGCCGCTGCCGCTCTATTTCGCGGTGGGGGTGGTGTACTTCGTGCTGTCGAACGCGGCGGCCCGGCTGTTCGCCCTGATCGAACGCCGGCTGAACCGGCCCTACGCGGTGGCGGTGGCCGCTCCCCAGCCTCCTGTAATCACGACCCTGACCGACTCGGAATGAGCCGGTCAGGGTGGTGTGGATGGCAAAGCCGTGCTGCCCGGCAGGACAGCTCAGGCGCCTGAGGAGTTGAACTGCTGTACCTGCCGCCACACCCCGGTGATGTCGGTGGGCAGCAGCACCACCAGGTCGCCCGGCTGGGCCAGCCGTAAGGCGGTGTCGGCCGCATCGGACTCGCGCAGCACCCGGTGAATGCGGTCCTGAGCGAAGCCGGCGGCCAGCGCGCCCTCGGTGAGCTTTTCCAGCACGTCTCCCGTGGGCCGTCCCCGGCCGTCCGGCGCCTCGCGGAACACCAGTTCGTCGAAGATGCCGGCCGCCGTCCGGCCGAGCTGGTAGATGTCCTCGTCGCGGCGGTCGCCGGGAATGCTGACCATACCCAGCAGCCGCCCCTGCGGGGGCCGCATCCGCTGCAGCAGCTGGCCGAGCGCTTGGAGCCCCGCCTCGTTGTGGGCGTAGTCCAGCACCACCCGGAACGGATGGCCGTCGTAGACGTTCAGGCGGCCCGGTGACTGCTCGAAGGACGTGCTGAAGCTCCGCAGCGCCTCGGCCACTTGCCCGGGCTCCACGCCCGCTGCGACGCAGGCGGCCGTGGCGGCCAGGGCATTCTGGACGTTGAACTCGGCCAGGCCGCCCAGGGTGGCGGGCACGTCGCCGGTCGGGAGCAACGGCTGCCGCTCGCCGCCCCGGTACAGCACGATCCAGTCCTGGCCCTCCTGAACCTCGCGCACGGTGGCCAGCCCGCCCCCCTCGATGTGGCGGCGCAGCGGCGCGGACAGCGGCGCCTGGATCGAGAAGAAGGCCGGGCGGCCCCCCGCGTACCGGGCCATGCGGGCCGTGAGCGGATCGTCCGCGTTCAGGACGCTGGTGCCGCGCCGGTGCACCGAACGGGCGATCACCCCCTTCACCCGCGCCAGATCCTGCAGCGTATCGATGCCCTTCAGGCCCAGGTGGTCCGCCTGCACGTTCAGCACCACGCCCACGTCACAGTGGTCGAAGCCCAGACCCTCGCGCAGCAGGCCGCCGCGCGCGGTCTCCAGCACCGCCACCTCCACCGACGGGTCCCGCAGCACCAGCCGCGCACTCCTGGGCCCGGTGGCGTCGCCGGCCGTGACCAGCTGACTGTTCACGTACACGCCGCTGGTGGTGGTCAGGCCCACCGTGCGGCCCAGCGAGCGGAACACGTGCGCGATCATCCGCGAGGTGGTGCTCTTGCCGTTGGTGCCGGTCACGGCCAGGATCGGCACGCGGGACGGCGTGCCGCGTGGAAATAGCATGGCCATGACCGGCCGCGCCACGTCTCTGGGCTGGCCCTCGGACGGCGCTAAGTGCATCCGGAACCCCGGCGCGGCGTTGACCTCCACCACCCCGCCGCCGGTCTCGGTGACCGGCCGGCTGATGTCGGGCGAGATCATGTCGATGCCGGCGATGTCCAGGCCGGTGGCGCGGGCGGCCCGGACGGCCAGCCAGGCGTTGTCCGGGTGAATGACGTCGGTGCGGTCGATGGCGATGCCGCCGGTGGACAGGTTGGCCGTCTCCCGCAGCACCACCGTCTGTCCGGATGCCGGCACGCTCTCCAGCGTCAGGCCTTGCTTGGGCAGCAGCGCCAGCAGCGCGTCGTCCACCTCGATGCGGGTCAGGACCTGACCATGGCCAGAGCCCCGGCGCGGATCGCGGTTCACCTCCTCGATCAGCTGCCCGATGGTCTGGTGCCCGTCGCCCGTGACCTGCGCCGGCACCCGCTCGGCCACCGCCACGACCTGGCCGTTCACCACCAGAATCCGGTGGTCGTTGCCCCGGTAGTACTGCTCGACCACCACCTGCGGCGCGTACTGGGCGGCCCGCCGGTAGCCCTCGCGCACCTGGTCCTCAGTGCTCAGCTCCACGCTCACGCCCTCGCCATGGTGGCCGTTGAACGGTTTGGTGACCACCGGCGTGCGGAGCCGCCGGGCGACCTGCACCGCCTCGTCGGCGCTGCGGACCAGCTGACCGCGCGGCACCGGCACCTCCGCCTCCGCGAGCAGCGTCTTGGTCACCACCTTGTTGCTGGCTGCCTGCACCGCGATATGGGACGTGCGGCCGGTGATGCTGGCCTGAATCCGCTGCTGGTACTGTCCGGTGCCCAGCAGCACCATCTTCACGTCGTCCAGCCGGGCGACCGGAATGCCGCGCCGCCGCGCCTCCTTCACCAGCGACGCGGTGGTGGGGCCCAGGGCCCGGCGGCGGGCCAGCCGCTGCAATGGGGACAGCAGGTCCCCCAGTTCCAGTGGCGCTCCGGCCGCCGGGACTGCAGGCGGCGCGTCCTCAATCAGGTCCAGGCCCTGCACGCCCCGCAAGTCGTCCGGAAGCAGGCTGTCCACCAGCTGCAGCGCCAGCCGGCCTGCCAGCAGCCCGACCGCCTCATCGTCATAGGCGTACAGCACCTGATACACGCCCGGCCGTCCGCGCACGCTGCGGGTCTTGCCCCGGGTCACGGTGGCGCCGGTCAGCCGCTGCAATTCCAGGGCGACGTGTTCGGTCACGTGCCCCAGCCAGGTGCCGTCCCGCAGCCGCTCCACGAAGCCGCCAGGCCGCTGCAGGCTGCAGTGATGGGACTCCAGGCCCGGCAGCAGTGCCAGGAGCCGGTCGGTGAAGGTGGGCAGCAGATGGGTGGGCCAGGCCTCCAGCGTGCCGAGGTCCAGCATCACGCGGATCATCGGCCGGGTGCTGTACAGGTGCGGCCCTCGATACACGCCGCGCTCGAGTACCTGCATGGGCCGGATATCGGTGGTCATGGTGCAGCTTCCTTTCGGGTACGTCTGTCGGCGCAGGTCACGTGCCTGCGCCGAGGGGTTAGGGTGAGCATGCTGATGAATCTGAACTGGGGAGACCGGCTCCAGAGGGAACGGGAGGGAATTTCCCTTCTCCCAGCCGCATCATCCGGCACCGATCTGGGCTCTGCCACCGGATTTGGCTAAGCTCCGGAAAGGTTCAGAAATGATGTGGTGCCGGTGATGGGCAGGGGCCCAGACGAACGCTGAAGAGGTGGTGCTAAACCGTGGGGTCGGCGACGGGGAACGAGCCCAGGCCAGTCCTCCCCAGACGAGCGGCCCGGGCATAGATGCCCGGACCGACCTGATTCGTTTCCCTCTTCCCGCCAGGGCTGTACCGCCCGCTGCCGACCCGCGTTACTCAGTGCGTGTGGCCGCCCGTGTCCGGCTTCGCCTCCGCCCACGGGTCCAGCACGCACTTCACGCAGTGGTCGTGCTTGTGTTTGAAGATGTCGTAGCCGTGCGGCGCCTCATCCAGACTGAGCCGGTGCGTCACCACCACAGTCGGGTCAATGTCACCCTTCATGATGTGCTCCAGCAGCTTCGGGACGTAGCGGTGCACGTGCGTCTGGCCGGTGCGCATCGTCAGGCCTTTATTCATGAACGCGCCCAGCGGGATCTTGTCCCCGAGGCCGCCGTACACCCCGGCGACGCTCACGGTGCCGCCCTTCCGCACCGACATGATGGCGGCGCGCAGGGCATGAGGCCGGTCACTCTCCGCCATCCGGGTCGTCTGCTTCAGCGCGTCGTAGAGGCCGCCCGGCCCGGTGCCGTGCGCCTCCATCCCCACCGCGTCGATGCAGGAGTCCGGGCCGCGCCCGCCGGTGCGGAGCTTCAGCGACGCCAGCACCTCCTCCTGCTCGTAGTTCAGCGGCTGGGCTCCCAGCTTGGCCGCCATGTCCAGCCGGTCCGGGAAGCGGTCGATGGCAATCACCTCACCGGCCCCCAGCAGGAACGCGCTCATGATGGCGAACAGCCCCACCGGCCCACAGCCGTAGACCGCCACCGTATCGCCCGGCTGAATATCGCAGTTCACGGCCGCCATGTAGCCGGTCGGCAGGATGTCGGTCAGGAACAGGAGCTGCTCGTCGGGCACGCCTTCGGGCATCTTGAACAGGTTGGCGTCGGCGTAGAGCGTGCGGGCAAACTGGGCCTGCCCACCCGCGTAGCCGCCGGTGAGATGGGAGTAGCCGTAGATGCCGCTGGGCGCGTACCCGAACATCGTTTCGGCCAGTTTGGCATTGTCGTTGCTGTTGTCGCACAGCGAGGTCAGGCCCTGCTGGCAGAACCAGCACTTGCCGCAGGCGATCGGGAACGGCACGATCACCCGGTCGCCCACCTTGATGTCGCGGACGCCCTTGCCGACCTCCATCACCTCACCCATGAACTCGTGGCCCAGGATATCGCCCGGCACCATGCTGGGGACGTACCCGTCCAGCAGGTGCAGGTCCGAGCCGCAGATGGCGGTGCTGGTGATGCGCACGATCGCGTCGGTCGGCTGCAGAATGGTCGGGTCCGGCACCGTCTCGATGCCCACGCGGTTGATGCCCTGCCACACGAGTGCCTTCATCCGGTCCTCCGGTTGTCGTACATCTGAGCGAGGCCGCGACCAAGCGGCGTCTTGCGGCCACTGGACTGCCCCTCGTTGGTGGGCACCATGCCCGTTTCGAGCAGCTGCTTGAGCCGCCGCAGGTCCTGGCTGATCTGCTGATGCGGCTCCTCACCGAACAGCCGGGCGAAGGCCGCCCCCAGCGCGCCGGCCGGCGGGCGGTAGGTCAGGCGTACCCGCACCTCGGTCCCCCGGTTCCCGGGCGCGGCACGGAACTGGACGCTTCCTTCGTTGGGCACGCTGCTGCCTTCGACGCTGCGCCACGCCAGCCGCTGGTTCGGCACGTCCTCCGTGATCTCGGCGTCCCACTCGGCCCGGGTGCCAGCCGGTCCCTTCGCCACCCAGTGCGACTGCCCCTCTCCCTTGACCTCCACCTGCTCCAGGTGGGTCATGAACTGCGGCAGGGTGTCGAGCTTGCGCCAGAAGCTGTACACCTGCTCGACCGGCAGGGAGAGGGTGATGGCCTGTTCCACCTCGATGCCGTCCTTCGGCTGGCGGTCCTTCCGGGCCGCCAGGTTCTCCGGCAGCGGCGCGCTGGACCCCCGCAGCGCCAGATACGCCCCGACCCCCGCCGCTGTGGCGATGAGCAGGCCGGGCGCGACGCGGTTGAAGGTGGACGGAGGCGTTTCCTGCCGGACCAGTTTCCTGACCGTGCCGCGCACGCCCGTCTCCTCCGGAGCGGCGCTGAGCTGCAGGGCACACCAGAGATCCGCCACTGCTGTCAAGGTGACCATGCCCAGCGCCACGGCAGCCCCGCCGCGGTGCGGATTGTCCGCCTTCAGGCGGGGGAGCAACGTGCCGATGTCAAGCAGGTCACCTGCGACCCGTGACCACACGCCCGCCACCGGATGTGGCCGCGCAAAGATCAGGGCGCCACTGACCAGTTCGCGGGCGCCATACAGCTGGATCTGCGCCGTGCGGTCGAGCATGCCGAGACGGCGGGCGAGTGCGGCGCCGAGAAAGATCTCGGCGCTGCCAAGGGCCACGCTGTATCCGCCGAGCAGCCTTGCGGTGCGTTCTGCACTATTCATGGGGTCTGACCTCCCTGGTGGTGGCTGCCGGTGAACGCAGACGGCCCAGCTTCGAGCCCGTGGCCCGTCTGGTTCGCGTTGAGCGAAGACAGAGGAGGCCGGAACTCAACAACGGGGTTCCGGTTCATATGCAAACCTGGTGTATTGCTTGCTGTGGAGCCCGCTCAGGGCTGCTGTTATTGATACTCTTCTGATGTTTGGCTTGATGAGAGCAGGGCGAAGTCCCAGAAGCCATTGCTTGAGCGAACCCGCATATGACCGCCGATGACGAAAGAGCGGGGAGGCTTTAGGTCCCAGACCCATGAACCAGATTCATCAGGCCTGAGCCGGCCTTTCAGACCATGCTCGTGCCGCTCACTCGCGCCTCCGGACCCCTTGAAAGACAGACTGAACCATCGACAGCCCCGATTGCCTGAGAAGCCCGCACTCCGGGACTGCCCCCTGAGCGCAGTCCGTGGCACCCTGGAGGCCCGGACCACTGCTGCTCATCCGGCAAATTGCGTCCCCGGACCGGCTCCCTGGAACCCCTCCCGACAGCAGGCCCTGGAAAAGGAGGCCTGTTCCGCCGATGCTGAGCCCCATGTTGCCCCGAAGACTGCTTCAACTGCTGCTCGGCCTCACGCTGTACGGTGTGTCGCTGGCCCTGATGCTGCGTGCCAACCTCGGCCTCGACCCGTGGGACGTGTTTCACCAGGGGCTGGCCCGTCACCTGGGTTGGAGCATCGGGACGGTCGTCAATGTGATGGGTGCGGTGGTGCTGCTGCTCTGGTGGCCGATCCGTCAGCGGCCCGGACTGGGCACCGTGCTCAATGTCCTCGTCGTCGGCTCGGTGGTGGATGTGACGCTGTCGCTTCTCCCTCCGGCCTCGTCCCTGACCGAACGGATCATTCTGCTGCCGTGCGGTGTCCTTCTGAACGCTGTGGCCACTGCTGCCTACATCGGCGCGCGGCTGGGCCCGGGGCCCCGTGACGGCCTGATGACCGGCCTGGTCCGCCGCACCGGACGGCCGGTCCGGGTGGTGCGGACTGCCATCGAGCTCAGCGTGCTGGCAGCTGGGTGGCTGCTGGGCGGCTCGGTCGGCGTGGGCACGGTCGCGTACGCCCTGCTGATCGGCCCGCTGGTTCAGCCGCTGCTTCCGCTGTTTGCGGTGCCGGAAACGTCGCCCATCCCACAGGAAGCCTGAAGGCGGACTGCGAGGGCCCTAGAACGCCGCTTTCCCTACAGCAGACGTCAGGCGGTGCATTAAGCACCGCCTGACGTCTGAGCTGCCCTTACAGGCTGGCTTTGAGGGTGCTGGCGACCTTGAAGGCCACCTTCCTGCCGGCTGGGATGGTGATGCGCTCGCTGGTGCCGGGCCGCACGCCCTGCCGCTCCGCGGTCGTTTTGACGCTCAGGGTCCCCAGGCCCGGCAGGCCCACGGTCTTGCCGCTGCTCAGGGCGTCCACGATTACCTGCAGGGCGGCACTGACGGCCGCGTCGCTCTGCTGACGGGTCAGCCCGGTGGCCTCGGTGACCTGCTCGACCAGCAGGGCCTTTCCGAGCTTGCCGGCGTCTCCGACTTCTGCCGCCGGTGCGGGGGCGGTGGACTTGGGGACGGTGTCGTTCTTGCGTCTGGTCATGCCTGCAGTGTGCTCGTCTGCCTGCCATCGTGCAACTGGCCACCCGCTCAGATCCATCATCGAGTGTTGGTGCAGTCGCGTGACGCCGGTTTCAGCCCAGGCGGCTAGCATGACGGTTTGCAGCGGTCCACTTACGCCTGGGCACCGCCCAAAACGACTCTCAGCTCACCCAGCAGGCTCCCGATCAGCAGTGTCCAGTCCTGCGGGCCAGCGCCACCAATCCAGCGCTCAAAAGCTACCCGGAACACCACCACGCCGACCTCCGCTGTCAGATCGGCCGTCAGGTCCGGCGTGCCGCGCTGACGCAAGGCCGCCGCGATGCCGGACGCGAGGGTGGCGAGTTTGCTCAACTCGCGCGCCTGCAATTCCGGGTTCGCCGTGATGACCGTCTGTCGCAGCCGGGCCCGCTCGACGTCGCCCTGGAACACGTCGCCGGCCGCCTCCAGGCCGGCGGCCACCGCCTCGATGGGCGCGGCCGAAGCGGGCGCAGCCAGGACAGTGTTTACTACCAGCGCCTGCAGGCGACCGGCACCCCTGAACAGCACCTCCCGCTTGTCGGTGTAGTGCCGGAAGAAGGTCCGTTCCGTCAGCCCGGCCCGCTCCGCGATCTCGGCCACGGTCGTCTGCTCGAAGCCCTGCTGGAGATACAGCTCCATGGCCGCCCGCTCCAGCCGGCCGCGCGTGTCTGGCCCCCACCGACCCATGTCCCGATTCTACCTGATGACAGCCGCTGTCATCAGGTGTATGCTGCTGATGTCAGTGACTGTCATCGTGCGCCGGCGACCTGCTGACAGGGCCGGCCAACCTCTGGAGGATCAACCATGCGTGTATTTGTGACCGGTGCATCAGGCTTTATCGGCTCGGCAGTGATTCCTGAGCTCATCGGGGCGGGCCATCAGGTCGTGGGGCTGGCCCGCTCGGATGCGGCGGCGGTGGCACTTGTTGCCGCCGGTGCCCAGGTGCAGCCCGGCTCCCTGGAAGACCTGGCGAGTCTGCACGCCGGCGCCGCTTCGGCCGACGGCGTCATCCACCTCGCCTACATCCACGACTTCTCGCAGATGGAGGCGGCGGCGCAGGCCGACCGGAGCGCCATCGAGGCGCTCGGGGCCGCCCTGGCCGGTTCGGACCGGCCGCTGGTGATCGCCTCCGGACTGGTGGGGCTGGCCCCCGGCCGGGTCGCCACCGAACAGGACCGCCCCGCGGCCGCCGGTCACCCGCGCATGGCGGCGGCCGAGGCGACGCTGGGCCTGGCATCGCAGGGCGTGCGTTCGTCGGTCGTGCGGCTCTCGCCGACGGTCCACGGCCAGGGGGATCAGGGCTTCATCTCCGTGCTGATCAAGATTGCCCGCCAGAAGGGCGTCTCCGGATACGTGGGTGACGGGACCAACCGCTGGCCGGCGGTGCACCGGCTCGATGCGGCGCGCCTGTTCCGCCTCGCGCTGGAACAGGCACCGGCGGGTTCGGTGCTGCACGGCGCAGCGGAGGAAGGCGTCCCGATCCGAACCGTCGCCGAGGTGGTCGGACGGCATCTGGATGTTCCAGTGCGCGCCATTGCGCCGGAGGAGGCCGCCGCGCACTTCGGCTGGCTGGGCGCCTTTCTGGCGGCGGATGCTCCAGCCTCGAACGCCCTGACCCGCGCCCTGCTCCACTGGCAGCCGGACCAGCCCGGGCTCATTGACGACCTCGACCAGGGACACTACTTCGCCTGAAGCGGCTGGGCGCCGGCTTCGGCCGCACCTGCCACACGCTACACTGGCGCGGCATGTTGCGCCCCTCCCCACTCCGCAGGATCGTTTCGCTGATGACCTGCGCCCTGCTGACCAGTGGGGCCGCCCAGGTGCGGTTCGCCGAGCACCCCGGCTCGACCCGTCTGGTGTTTGACGTGCCGCAGGCCACCGGGGCGGCCGGTCACGTCACGTCCCTGGGCCTGAGCATCGAGCTGAGCGGCGCCCGTCCGGTGCCGGAACGCCGGCGGCTGCAGACGGCGGCGGGCACCGTGACGGTAGACGTGGCGGGCACGACGATTCAGGTGCAGGCACCGGGCCATCCGCTCCAGCTGCTGACCCTGCCGGCGGGTGACGGTAAGCCCTTCCGGGTGGTGGTGGACGTCCTCGCCACGTCCCCAGTCAAGGCGTCCGGTCCCGCGCTGATTCCGCAGCCGGTGGCGGCGGCGTGCCCGGGCGTCCCGGACACCTCGGCCGTCCCGTCGTTGCCGCTGAAGCTGCCCGTCGGGGTGACCGGCAACGTCAGCTTCATGGCCGCCGTGATTGATCCGGTGAGCTTAAAGCCGCTGCGGGTGGCGATGCTCAACCCGGACGCGGTCCATCCGATGGCCAGCACCTTCAAACAGCTGGTTCTGTGGTCGGTGCTGCGCGACGTGGATGCCGGGCGGTTGAGCCTCAGCCAGACCTTTACCGTCACTCCGCAGAACCGCTCGCTGGAGAGTTATGTGCCCGGCACGCGGACCGTGTTGCAGCTGGCCACGGCCAGCATCAGCCGTTCGGAGAACACGGCGGCCGACATCCTGATGCGCGCCACCACGCCGGACCGGGTCCAGGACCTGGTGAACAGCGTGGGCACCTGCGCCACCAGCGTGCTGATGCCTACCAAGGCGTACTGGTCGGTGCAGACGGGTCTGCTGCCAAAGCTGTTCGGTCCAGCTCACCTGCTCGCCGCGACCGCGCCCCTGATGACCGCCGACGAGCCGACCCGCCGGGCGCTGGCCCGCCGGGCGGTGCTGGCGTCGCTGCAGGTGGATGTTGGGCGCCTCAACGCGGCGCTCGACCACTTCGACCAGGGCGGCTATGATCCGAGAATCGTCTGGCAGGTGGAGAACCGCACCACCCCGCGCGAGATGGTGGATCTGATCAGCCACGCGTACCTTCGCAATGGCCTGAGTGCCGCGCAGAACCGGCTGTACTGGGACCTGATGAAGGATGGGTGCTGCCGACCGGACAGCAAGGCCGGCTACCGCTACTGGGGCGCGAAATCCGGCGTGGACTGGGGCCTGCTGAACCTGACGGGTCTGGTGCAGACCCCGGACGGGCAGTACGTGGCCTACGCCTACATGAATCACCAGAGCCGCACCCACGATGTGCAGGCGCTCCAGGCTCAGAAGCCGCTGGTGACCGCCTGGATTGCGAGTGTGTTCAAGCGGCTGACCCGTGCAGATGAACGTCCATAAGCTCCAGCCAGCCACATAAGTTCAGCCCACAGGGGGGCGCAGCTGTGCCTGGAGTTCATGTCTTCAGTGCGTGAGCCCAGGAGGCGCAGCCGTGGACCGCTAGGAAGCCGACCCACCGGGATCGGGACACCGCCTTACCTTCTTATCCTGCTTTACAGCGCCGAATACGAAATTCGGTAGATCAGGCCGTTGCTGTCGTCGGTCAGCAGCAGCGCGCCATCCGCGGTCATCTGAAGGTCCGCCGGTCGTCCGGAAGTGGTCACGCCGTTCAGGAACCCGGTGATGAAGTCCGCGGTCTCGCCGGTCTGGGGATCCACCGTGATGACCTTGTACCCCGACGGCGGAAAGCGGTTCCAGGACCCGTGCAGAGCCACAAACATCTTGTTCCGGTACGCTGCGGGGAACGCCTGACCGGTGTAGAAGGCCAGCCCGAGCGGTGCGGAGTGGGCCGTGGTGGTCGCGATGGCGGGCTGTGCCGCAGTGCAGGCGCCCGGATCTCCCTTGCCGAAATCCTTGTCCCAGGTCTGCGGGGCCGCCCTGGCCACCGGATAGCAATAGGGCCAGCCGTAGTTCTTGCCGTCCTGAAGCGTGTAGAACGACTCGGGCGGCGTGTTGTTTCCCGCCAGGTCCCGGCCGTTGACAGTGGCGTAGAAGGTATCGCCGAACCATTCCAGGCCCACGGCGTTTCTCAGCCCAGTGGCAAACGGCCGGCCGTTCTTGCCATCCGCGTTGTAGACCCATACCGAGGCACGTTTCGGGTCCGTTTCCTCGCAGACGTTGCAGTCGCTGCCTGCAGCCACGTACATGTGGTCATCCGGGCCAAATACCACCGTCCGCGACGAGTGCAGGCCGCCGCCCGGCAGGTCCACGACCTGCTCGGGCGCCGCGCTGGCCTTGACGTCGCCGCTGGCATAGGGAAACCGGACAATCCCGTCCGTGTTGGCCACGTACAGAGAGCCGCCGTGAAACGCCAGGCTGTTCGGCTTGTTGAGGCCAGTGGCGTACACCTGCTGACTGTCCAGCTGACCGTCATTGTTCCGGTCCAGCAGGGCGATCACCTCGCCTGTCTCCGCGTCGGCCACGAAGGTGTCTCCGTTCGGGGCCGTCGCCATCAGGCGCGGTTTCTTGAACCCGCCAGCGTAGAGGGTGGCGTGGAACCCGGCGGGGAGGGTCAGGCCCAGGTCGGGGGCCGCCGTTTGCGGACCGGTGACGACGGCGCAGGCGCTGAGCGCACCGAGCAGGCCGAGCAACAGTCCGCTGAGCCGCTTCCTTCGGTTTGAGGTCATGATTCCAGAAGAGGGCTGCAGCATGAGTTCTCTGAGCCAGCCGCGTAAAGATCCGGCCAGATGTGCACCCAGGCTGGTAGCCCGGGCCACGGTTGCACATGCCGGAGGCAGATCCGCTGGCTCGCCGCCGCTTCCGGTTCGTCAGTGTGCGCGGCGGGGCCGGAGATGCATGGCGCCCACTATCAGCAACCCGACCACCAACCCGACCAGCGCCGAGCCCAGCGTCTCGACGAGCCAGTGGACCAGCCCGGACAGCGCAGGCACGGCATGGGCCGCCGACTCGGCGGCCTCATCAAGCGTGTGCATCGGCCCGCCCACCCCCACCTTCTCCAGACCGTCGAGCAGGATATGGCCGCCGACCCACAGCATCGCGGCGGTGCCGATCACCGACAGCCCGGCCAGCACGGCGGGCATGCCGCGAACCAGCGCTCGCCCGAACGCCTGCATCCCGCTTGACCGGCCCCTGGCCAGGCGCAGGCCCAGGTCGTCCACCTTCACGATCAGGCCGACCACACCGTACACCAGCACGGTAATCAGGACGGCCACCACCACCAGGCTCAGCGCCCGCGAAAGGAACGGCTGATCCGTGACGGACGACAGGGAGATGGCCATGATCTCTGCGGAAAGAATCAGGTCGGTGCGGATGGCGCCCGCCACCATCTGATCCTCGTGCGCCTGGCCGGTCCCGGTGGCCGCTTCCGGACCGTGCGCCGAGGCGTGGCCCCCAACTGCCTCATAGACCTTCTCGGCGCCCTCGTAGCACAGGTACGCGCCGCCCACCATCAGGATCGGGGTGATCGCCCAGGGAAGGAACTGACTGAGCAGCAGGGCGACCGGCAGGATAAAAACGATCTTGTTGCGCAGCGAACCCCGCGCAATCCGCCAGATGATCGGCAGTTCGCGGTCCGGCGTGAAGCCCGTGACATACCGGGGCGTGACGGCGGTGTCGTCCACGACAATGCCCAGCGCCTTGACACTCGCCTTGCCGGCGGCGGCCCCAATGTCGTCAACGGAAGCGGCAGCGAGTTTGGCGATGGCGGCCACATCATCCAGCAACGCCACCAGACCCCCGCTCATCGCCCGGCTCCGGGCCAGTGCGGACGGCAGGGAAAGAAGCTCAAGCCGGAAGTGTGCGAGGGGTCCATGTGGCGGCCAGCTTATCAGGCGGCTGAGGTCATGCTGGGGTGTCGGCGGTGGCTATGAAGGGCCAGCGGGTCCGGTGACTGCCTGGGCCAGGACCGCTCCGCCGGATGACGCTCTGGCTTCCCGTCAGCCGCCGCGCGGTCAGTCGGCAGCCTGCAAGGCCTGGGGAATGAAGGCACCGTGCTGGGCGAGCAGGGCATCGACCAGTGCCCAGATCTGGTCCAGGTCCAGCTCGGCGCTGGTGTGCGGGTCCAGCATCGCCGCATGGTAGATGTGCTCGCGCTTGCCCGTCACCAGCGCCTCCACCGTCAGCGCCTGCACGTTGATGTTCGTCTGCATCAGGCCAGCGAGCTGCGGGGGAAGGCGGCCGATGCGGGTCGGCTGCACCCCCTGGCGGTCCACCAGGCACGGCACCTCCACGCAGCACTCGTCCGGCAGGTTGCTGATGAGTTTGCCGCTGCCCACCGTTGGGCTGTTCATCACGTTGCCGTACACCACCCGCGGCTGGCCGGTGACCATGCTGTGAATGATCAGCGAGCCGTACTCCACTGAGCGTTTCACCTCCAGCGGCTCGTCGGGGTTCTGGAGTTTCACCCGCAGCTCCTCCCACCCGCCGATCTGCGCCACGCAGCGGCGCGGATACTCGTCGAGCGGCACGCCAAAGCGCTCGATCAGGTCTTCACGCCCACGCTTGATGAAGTACGGAACGTACTCGCTGAAGTGCTCGCTGCTCTCGGTCACGAAATACCCGAGCCGGCGCAGCATTTCGTAGCGCACCCGGTTGGTGGCCGGCACTTGCCCGGACTCGGCGAGGTCCATCAGGCGCGGGTAGAGACTCTGCCCCTGATGCTCGAACTTGAGGTAGAAGGCCATGTGGTTGATGCCGGCGCACAGGTAGTCGATCTCCGAGGCGGGGAGGCCCAGGTCGCGCGCGAGTTCTTCGGCGGTGTGCTGCACGCTGTGGCACAACCCCACCGTGCGGATGGCGCTCTGGCGGCTCAGGCCCCAGATGTTCATGGCCATCGGATTGACGTAATTCAGGTGCAGTGTGTCCGGGCAGAGGCGTTCCATGTCGCGGCTCATGTCCACGAGGACGGGAATGGTGCGCAGGCCGCGCATGATGCCGCCGATGCCGAGCGTATCGGCGATGGTCTGGCGCAGACCGAACTGCTTGGGCACCTCGAAGTCGGTGACGGTGGCCGGCTGGTAGCCGCCGACCTGGATCATGTTGATCACGAAGTCCGCGCCGTCCAGGGCGCGGTCGCGGTCGGTGGTGGCGGTGACGGTGGGGGTGGCCTGGGCCGCCTTGGCGACCCGGTGGGCGACCTGTTCGGTGACGTCGAGGCGTTCCTGATTGATGTCAAAGAGGCGGATGTCGGCGTGGGCGAGTTCGGGGAAGCTGAGGATGTCGCCGAGCAGGTTCTTGGCGAACACCGTGCTGCCCGCGCCGATCATCGCGATGCTGGGGCTGGTCATGCGGAACCTCCTGAACTGCGGATGGGCCTGAAAGACGCCGGCTATCATCGGACAGTATGTCCCCTTCTCAGCTGCCTGCGAGGTCCGCCGTGTGGACCCAGGTCGTGCGGCCAGCCCACCTTGCGCTCACCTTCCTGACCACCTTTCCGCTCCCCCACCTGAACGACCTCCAGGACGGTGAATTCGCGCGGGCCAGTGGCTTCTACCCGCTGGCGGGCTGGGCCATCGGCGGCCTGAGCGCGCTCCTGCTGTGGGCGCCGCTGCCGGTCGCGCCCGGGGTCCACGCGGCCCTGGTGCTGGCGGCTGGGCTGGCCGCCACCGGCCTGCTGCACTTTGACGGTCTGGTCGACACGGCCGACGCGGTGTTCGCGATGGCCTCGCCCGAGCGGCGGCTGGAGATCCTGCGCGACGTGCACATCGGCGCCTTCGGGCTGGCCACCGGCGGACTGATCCTCCTGACGTGGTGGAGCCTGCTGGGGGCCGCCCGCCCGGCGGACCTGCTGCTCGCGGCGGTGCTCGCCCGGACCGTGGTGCTGGTGCCCATGAACGTGTTCCCGGCGGCCCGCACCGTCTCCATCGGCGCACGCTCCCGCGAGGGCCGCTGGGGCACGGCGCTGCTGGTCGCGGCCCCCGTCCTGCTGCTCCCGGGTCTGCAGCTGATGACCAGTGGCGCGTTCCTCGCCGCGCTGATCAGCGCGTTGCTGGCGGCGCTGCTGGTCGCCCGCTTCTGTGCGGGCCGGCTGGGCGGCGGCATCAACGGCGACGTGTACGGCAGCTGCATCATCGCGGCGGAACTGGCGGTCCTGCTGGCGCTGCAATGGGGCCGCTGACCCGGACGCGCCATGCTTGACCTGTACCTGATCCGGCACGGACAGACGCTGGCCAACCGTCAGCGCCGTTACCCCGCCGAAGACGAGGACCCGCCGCTCAGCCCGGACGGTCGCCGTCAGGCGCAGGCGCTGGTGTTGCCGGAAGGACGCGTGTACAGTTCGCCGGCCCGCCGGGCACGCGAGACGGCTGAACAGGCCGGACGGTTCCCGGTGCAGGTCAGCCCGGCGCTGGCCGAGGCGCACTTCGGGGTGATGGCGGGCCACACCTGGGCCGAACTGGAGGCCCGGTACGGCGCGACGCCGGCCGGCTGGGTCACGGCCCTCAGCGACCCGGCCGCGCCGGATGGGCCACCGGAGGGGGAGAGCGGCGAGGCCTTTCATGCCCGGATAGACGAGTGGCTGCAGACCCTGCCGCTCTCCGGAACGGTGCTGGCGTTCACGCACCTTGGCCCGGTGCTGGCGGCGCTGCGGCTGACCGTCGGGCTGCGGGCCGCCGAGCTCCCGACCTGCGGCGTGGTGCATCTGCGGCGGTCGGAGCAGGCGTGGTGGCTGGTCCGTCTCGGCCCGGGGCCGGGGTGAGGGTGTGCTAGCCTCCGGGGGCCTGAAGCCCGCCCAACCGCAGCAGGTCCGCACGGGGAAGCCCGGTGAGCGTCCGGCGCTGTTCCGCAGCCGGATGTGCCTTGCCGGTCTGGAGGCATCTGTTTGAATGCCCCTCAGGTCAGCACGCCCGCTCTGGGCGTTCGTCTCCCGTTACCTAAGGGATTCGGGAAGTTGGACTGTCCGTCACCGACAGGGCCGCCCTGGCCCGCGCCCGGGCGGTTTTCGTGCGCCTTCCCGGATGAGTCTGCCTGCACGCTGGAGCCTGATGTTCAACCGTCCCTGCCTGCGGAATGGCCGCACTCGCCTCGATCCTCTCGGCTGCCTGATGCCGTCTGGTGATCGCAATTGACCCCGCCCATCAACAGCCTGATCTATGTGACGGGCGGCGCCCGCAGCGGGAAGAGTCGGTACGCCGAACAGCGGGCCAGCGCTCTTGACGGCGGACAGGTAACGTATCTGGCGACCGCCCAGGCCTTCGACGACGAGATGGCTGACCGGATCCGCCGTCACCGCGCTGACCGGCCGGCCGGCTGGCACACTCTGGAGGAGCCGCTGGAGGTGGTGGAGGCCGTACAGCGCGTGTCCGGCGTGGTGCTGCTCGACTGCCTGAGCCTGTGGGTCAGCAACCAGATGCTGCGCGGCGACAGTGACGAGGCGATGCTGCGCGCCGCCGACGACCTGATTGCGGCCCGGCACCGGCGCCGAGGTCCGCTGGTGGTGGTCAGCAACGAGGTGGGGCTGGGCATCGTGCCGGACAATCCGCTGGCCCGGCGCTTCCGCGACGTGCTCGGCTGGGTCAACCAGCGTGTGGCGGCCGACAGCGACGAAGCCTGGATGCTGGTCAGCGGCCTGCCACTGCAGCTCAAGGAGCATGGCGGTGCAGCTCCTGGCTCCGCTCAGGAAGGGAGATGTTCATGATGGATGTTCATCCGTACGAGGCCCTCAAGACCCTGATCGCCTCCATCCTGCCCGCCGATGAGCAGGCCATGCAGCGGGCGCGGGAGCGGCAGGCGCAGCTCACCAAGCCCACCGGAGCGCTGGGCCTGCTGGAAGACCTGAGCGTCCGGCTGGCCGGGGTGTTCGGCACGCCGACCCCGGCGCCACGGGGCGCGGCCGTGATCGTGGCGGTGGGTGACCATGGCGTGGTGGCCGAAGGGGTCAGTGCCTATCCACCCGAGGTCACGCCCGCGATGGTCGCCAACTTTCTGGCCGACACGCCCTTTGGTCCCGGGGGCGCGGCGGTCAACGCCCTGGCCCGCACGGTGGGGGCGCGGGTGTATGTGGCGGACGTGGGCGTGAACGCCACCCTGCCGGATCATCCGGCCCTGATCAGCGTCAAGGTCCGGCGCGGCACCCGCAACCTGCGGCATGAACCGGCCCTGACCCGGGACGAGGTGATCCAGGCGATCCTGGCCGGAGCAGCGCTGGCGGCCGAAGCCATCCGGAACGGCGCCGACCTTCTGATTCCCGCCGAGCTCGGCATCGGCAACACCACGCCCGCCAGCGCCGTGACCGCCCGGCTGCTGCAGCGGGAGGTGCCGGGCCTCACCGGTCGGGGTACCGGCGTGGACGACGCCACCCTGGCCCGGAAGCAGGCGGTGATCGAGGCGGCGCTGGCGCGTGGGGGCAGCGTGCCCACCGACCCACTGGGGGTGCTGGCCGACCTGGGCGGCCTGGAGATCGCCTGCATGCTGGGCATGATGCTGAAGGGAGCGGCGGAGCGGCGGGCCATCATCCTGGACGGCTTTGTGGAGGGAAGCGCGGCGCTTGCCGGGATGGCCCTTGCTCCGGCGCTGCGTGATTACCTGTTTGCCGCGGGGGAGTGTGCGGAGGTCGGCCATGCCGCGCAGCTCGCACACCTGGGCCTGCGTCCGATGTTCCGCCTCGACCTGCGGCTGGGTGAGGGCACCGGCGGTGTGCTGGCTGTGCCGATGCTGATGAGCGCCGCCGCCGCTCTGCGCGAGATGCGAACGTTCGCCGAGGCACAGGTCCCGGACCGCGCCTGACCAGAGGAACCGGATTGCCGGACGCTGGGGTTCCGAGTGGTCGTCTTCTGCCAGCGCCCAGCTGCCGGGGGAGCGTTCTAAGCGCCTGACGCGGACCGGCTCGGGTTCTGCTCAGTGATAGGGCCGCCGTGGGTAGACGCAGGGTTGGTGGCACCAGCCCCCGTTCATCGCAGGGCGCTGCAGTTCTCCCGTCCCGCCAGTCGTGGAAGCGCACGCCCTGACCCATGACTCAGGTCTGGCCTGACATTCCGGTACAGGCGCTGCCCTGCACAGCTGACCGCAACACCAGAACACCGATGTGCCTCCTCCCAGCGGCGGCATACGTGACCCTAGGCCGCGACCTTCCAGCGCGGCCTGCGAGCAGTTCTGGCATCAGACCGACGGTTCTACAGCGCTCAGGCAGCTCTCCAGGTAGCGGAGCAGGGCGTCTGGGGACGTGAAGACGCGGCGTTGCTCCTCGTGCGGCGGCTTGACCGACGCCCGCCACCTTGGGCGGCCACCGTCGTCCTCGAGCCAGATGCGCAGCTGATACAGGGCATGTTCGCCGGGCTGGAGCGTGATGACGTGCTCTGGCATGGTTGTGGGCACCTCCTTCCACGGTCAGGGTAGGTCAGGGCCAGTGATTGGAGCCTGATTCGGGCGGCCGACCTTCACGTCCGGCCCGTTCCCGCTTAGACTGAGGGAGTCTTCTATGCAGCCCGATCACTGGCGCGTTCAGTTGCTCGGTCCGGTTTCCCTTCAGGGACCGGGCGGCGTGTCGCAGCGCCCCGAGCGGAAGCTGGCGGCGGCGCTGGCGTACCTGGCGCTGGAGGGGGCCACCGGGCGCGGGCGGCTGGCAGGCTTGTTGTGGCCCGACTCGCTGGAGAACACCGCCCGCAACAACCTGTCGCAGATGCTGCGCAAACTGCGCCTGTTCGCCGGCAGCGACCTGATGGTGGGCGGCGACCTGCTGACGCTCAGCCCGGAGCTGGAGGTGGACGCGGCACGGGTGCGGGCCGCGTACACGCAGGGGCACAGTGCGGAGCTGCTGGCGGCGGGGGGTGAGCTGCTGGCCGGGCTGCGCTACGACGACTGCCCGGACCTGGATGACTGGGTCAACAGCGAGCGTGAACGCATGTCCGAGTGGCGCGGTCTCGCGCTGCGTGCCGAGATCACCCGGCTGGAGAGCGCCGGAGAGTATGCGGCGGCCCTGCTCCAGGCGCGCACGCTGCTGGACCTGGACCCGGTGTCGGAGGAAGCGTGGCGCCATGTCATGCGGCTGCACTACCTCGCGGGTGACCGTCCGGCGGCGCTGCGGGCGTACCACCGCTGCAAGGAAACGCTTCAACGCGAGTTTGGAACCGGGCCGCTGCCCGAAACGGCGGAGCTCGCCCGGGAAATTGATCAGGGCCGCGTGCCGACCCGCGCTCCGCTGAAGGCGTCGGCCCTACCGCTGGCGGTGCTGCGCCCGCCGCACCTGATCGGGCGCGAGCAGGAGTGGGCGCAGCTGAACGAGGCCTGGGAGCGCGGCCAGATGATCTACGTGGAGGGTGACCCAGGGGTGGGCAAAACGCGGCTGATCACCGACTTTGCGGCGAGCAAGGGCGGCTTCATCGAATTCCGCGGTCGGCCCGGCGACATCCACCAGCCGTTCACCAGTTCGGCCCGCAACTACCGGATGCTGGCCGAGCGCACGCCGAACCTGGAGCTGGAGCCGTGGGTGTGGCGGGAGGTGGGCCGCGTGCTGCCCGAGTACGCCCCGCCGGGCCCGCCGCCCGAACCGCTCGGCTCCGGGGCCGACCTGCTGCGCTACCGCCAGGCGATGTCCGTGTTCTCGCGGCAGACCTACCAGGGCCTCGCCACGGTGGTGGCCGACGACCTGCAGTTCTACGATCACCCCTCCACCCGCGACGGCCTGTACTTCTTCTCGAGTTTCTTCTCTGCCCCCCGTGACCCGGATCACCCGTTTCCGCGTGTGATCGGCGCCTACCGCACCGGAGAACTGTTGCCGGAGGTGGTGCGCGACACCGAGGAACTGGTGCGGCAGGGCATCGCCATCCGGATTCAGCTGCGGCCGCTCGGAGAGGCGCTGCTCAATGCCCTGATGGACGACCTGGGCGTGCCCGAGGACCGCACGCTCCGCACGCGGCTCGCGGGGTACTCGGGCGGCAGCCCCCTGTTCCTGCTGGAGATCGTCAAGCACCTGATCGAGAGCGGCACCTTCTCGCGCGCTGGGTTCTCTGGGGTGGAACTGCCCGTCACCGCCCGCGTCGGGGAGGTGATCTCCCGGCGCCTCTCGCGCCTGTCGGCCCCGGCGCTGCAGGCGGCGCGGGCGGCCAGCGTACTTCAGAGCGACTTCGACGTGGAGCTCGTTGCCGAGATGCTGGGCGCACCGCTGCTGGACATCGCCGCCGCCTGGGAGGAACTTGAGACCGCCGGCATCGTGCGGGGGCACAGCTTCTGGCACGACCTGGTGTACGAGACGGTCAGTGCGAACATCCCCGCCAGCGTGCGGAGCCTGCTGCACCGCGCGGCGGCCCGCACGCTGGAGCGCGCCGGCGGGCACGTGGCGCGGGTGGCCCGGCACTGGCAGGAAGGCGGCAAGCCGGACCTCGCCGCGCCGGCTTTTCTGCGCGCCGCCCGGGACGCCCAGGACCGCTACCAGCTCACCGAGACCGTCGGGTTCTACGTCCAGGCGGCGGCCGCCTTTGAGGCGATGGGCTGGGCAGACGAGGCGGCGGCGGCCCAGGCGGAAGCCGCGCGCGTGCAGGAGCAGCTGCTCACCGTGGGGGTCCAGTGAGCACCCCGGGGTGGCACCTGCGGGTGCTGGGACCGCCGGTGCTGGAAGGCCACGGCCTCGAACTCCCCCGGGTGGAGCGGAAGCTGGCGGCGGCGCTGGCGTACCTGGCGCTGGAGGGGGCCACCGGGCGCGGGCGGCTGGCAGGCTTGTTGTGGCCCGACTCGCTGGAGAACACCGCCCGCAACAACCTGTCGCAGATGCTGCGCAAACTGCGCCTGTTCGCCGGCAGCGACCTGATGGTGGGCGGCGACCTGCTGACGCTCAGCCCGGAGCTGGAGGTGGACGCAGCGCGGGTGCGGGCGGCGTACACGCAGGGGCACAGTGCGGAGCTGCTGGCGGCGGGAGGCGAGCTGCTGGCCGGGCTGCGCTACGACGACTGCCCGGACCTGGACGACTGGGTCAACAGCGAACGTGAACGCATGTCCGAGGCGCGGCTGCAGGCCCTGCGGCAGGCGGCGGATCTGCTGGAACGTGAGGGGCAGTACGCGCAGGCGTTGACGCAGGCGCGCACGCTGCTGGACCTGGACCCGGTGTCGGAGGATGGGTGGCGCCGGTTGATGCGACTGCACTACCTCGCCGGGGATCGCCCCGCCGCCCTGCGGGCCTACCAGCGCTGCAAAGAGGTGCTGCAGCGTGAATTCGGGACCGGGCCACTGCCCGAGACGGTGGACCTCGCGCGGGAGATCGACCGGGGTACCGTGCCGGTCCTGGCGCCTGCTGTCCGCACCGAGCTGCCGCTGGCGGTGCTGCGCCCGCCTCACCTTGTCGGGCGGGAGCGGGAGTGGGCGCGGCTGGAGGCGGCCTGGGCGGCCGGGCAGTGGATTTTCATCTCCGGCGAGCCGGGCTCCGGCAAGACGCGGCTGGCGCTGGACTTCGCCGGGAGCAAGGGTGAATACGTCGTGTATTCCGGGCGGCCCGGCGACCGGGTGCAGCCGTGGTCCACCCTGACCCGGATGAGCCGCATCAACACCCAGCGCCTGCCGGACCTGCAGATGGAGCCGTGGGTGCGCCGGGAGATCTCGCGGCTGGTGCCGGAGCTGCTGCCGCCGGAAGATCGGCCCCCACCGATCACGGGGGACGAGGAACTGCTGCGCTTCCGGGAAGCGCACATGATCTGGACCATCGCCATGCACCAGGGCCTGCAGTCCAACATCTGTGACGACTGGCAGTTCTACGACGACCACACCAACCAGATGGGCCTGTACATGTTCGGCACGTCCTTTCCGCTGGGGCAGCCGGGCGGCATGCTGCGCCTGCTGGCGACCTTCCGGCGCGGTGAACTCCCGCCCGAGAGCGCGGCGCTGGTGCGGCATACCCTGGAGCTGGGCATCGCGGTGTTGATCGACCTGGAGCCGATGGACGAGCCGGCCGCCGACCGCCTGATGAGCGACATCGGCGTGCCAGACGACCCGGACCTGCGCCGGCAGCTGTGGCGGCACTCGGCCGGGAACCCGCATTTCCTGCTGGAGACGGTCAAGCTGCTGCTGGAAGCGGGCCGCCTGGACGGGCCGCTGCCCGAACGGCTGCCGCTCCCCGAGAAGGTCTGGGCGCTGATCGGGCGGCGGCTGGAACGGCTCTCGCCCCCGGCGCTGCAGGCGGCGCGGGCGGCGGCGGTGCTGCAGAGCGACTTCGACCCGGAACAGGTGGCGCAGATGCTGGGTGCCCCGCTGCTGGATCTGGCGCAGGCCTGGGAGGAACTGGAGGCCGCCCAGGTGCTGCACGGCAACCGCTTCACGCACGATCTGGTGTACGAGGCGGTGGTGGCCGGCATCCCGGCGTCCGTGCACGGCCTGCTGCACCGGGCCGCCGCGCGCACGCTGGAAGGCGGCGAAGGTGTGGCGGCCCGGGTGGCACGCCACTGGCAGGAGGGCGGCAAGCTGGACCTCGCCGCGAAAGCCTACCTGCGCGCGGCGCAGGAAGCGCACGACCAATATCTGCTCTCCGACGCTACGCGCTTCTACACCCTGGCGGCCGACCTGCTGGAAAGTCAGGGGGACGTGCGCGGAGCGGCCGAGGCGAGAGCGGCCGTCGCAGCGGTGCCCCTGGAGTCTGCCGTGCGCCTGCCCTCCTGAACGCCAGGGGTCAGCGGCCGATCGCCCATGGCTCCCACCACGGTTGGACGCCATCCCGCACCGCACACCCCCAGAGGAGGGAACGCACATGACCGACGGACCGAACCGTGACCTGTGGGGCGCTGCCGAGGCCTACGAGCGGTATATGGGCCGCTGGAGCCGCGCGGTCGCGCCCCTGTTCCTGGCGTGGCTGGCCGCGCCCCCAGGCCAGCGCTGGGTGGACCTGGGCTGCGGCACCGGCGTGCTGTCCGGCTGCATCGCTCAAACCTGCCAGCCGGAGTCGCTGCTGGGCCTCGATACCGCCGAGGCGTTTGTGCAGGTCGCGGCGGAGCGGGTGCCGGGCGCCACATTTCGGGTGGGGGATGCCACCGAGACGGGGCTGCCGCCGGGCGGCTTCGACCGGGCCGTCAGTGGCCTGGTGCTGAACTTCACCCGTGACCCGCTGCAGGCGTTGCGCGAGATGGCCCGGCTCGTGCGGCCCGGCGGACAGGTGGCGCTCTACGTGTGGGACTACGCCGGACACATGCAGATCATGCGCCGCTTTTTTGACGTGGCCCGCACGATGGACCCCGAGGCCGTCCGGTTCGATGACGGAGTCAACGCCCCGATCTGCCGCCCCGGGCCGCTGCGGGAGGGGGTAGAGGCGGTGGGCCTCGGGAACGTGCAGGTGACGGCGCTCGACATCCCCGCCGCGTTCGAGCATTTCGACGCGTACTGGGCGCCGTTCCTGGGCGGGACCGGGTCCGCACCGAAATATGTCGCGACCCTCACGACGGAGCATCGTGACCGGCTCCGGGAAGCAGTCCGCGCTTCGCTGCCCACCGGGCCCGACGGGGAGATTCTGTTGGCAGTCCGCGCCTGGGCGGTCAGGGGCACCGTCGGCCCCTGACCGCGTCCGGACCCTGCCGTCAGGAGACCGGCTCGTGCAGGCGCTGTTCGGCGTCGAGGCCCGCCGGCCACGCCGCTGGGGCCGTGGCCAGCCAGCTGGCCGCCACGTCGCGGGTGTACTCGGCGAAGGAACGAGGTGGACGGCCCAGCAGGAACTCGGTCTGCTGCACGTCGGCCGCGGAGGTCTTCATCTTCACCCTGCCGACCATCCGGTAGCTCTTCTGGCAGTCCAGCGCCTTGCGCCCCCCGTAGACACGGTCAAAGATGGCGTCCGTGACTTCAAGGTCGGGAAGGTACGCCACCGGCCGGCCAAGCGCCGCGCTCCAGTGGGCGGCCGTCTGTTCACCGTCGAGCGACTCCGGGCCCACCAGCGCGTACCCGCCAGACGGTACGCTGGGATCGAGCAGCGCCCGGGCCGCCGCCTCGCCCACGTCGCGGGTATCGACCCGCGGCACCAGCCCCAGCGGGAAGGGGTAGCGACCGCCCTCCAGGTGTGCCCGGCAGACCTCATCCATCTGGAAGTAGTTGCCGGGACTCAGCACCACCGGGTCGGTGCGCGAGGTCCGGACGCGCTCGGCGAGGCGAAGTTTAGGCCGGTAGTGCGGCATCATCAGTCCGAACACCGTCCGCATGGCGAAGCGGGCGAGCCGCGTCCGGCCGTCCACGTAGACGCCGGAAAAGACCAGCCGCACGCCCTCGCGTTCGCAGGCCGAGACGAACCGCTCGGCAAACACCTCCTCCTGCTCATCGTGTGGCGAAACGTAGAAGGCGGCGTGGACGCCCTGCAGGGCGCGGGCGATGGCGACCGGGTCCTCCAGCGTGCCGGGGGCGCGCTCGACCGTTTCCGGCAGGTCACGCACCTTTTCCGGCGAACGGACGAAGACCCGCACGGGGGCACCGGCGGCGAGCAGTGCCCGCACGACCTGAGAGCCGATGGCCCCGGTGGCTCCGACGACGAGGATGGGGCGGGTGGGCAGCGGAAGCGAGTGGACCGTGTTCATGGGGTTCCTCCTGAATGGGAGTGGGCGACGCGCCGCACGTTCAGGGCGCGGGAAGGAGTGCTGGGCCGGGTGAGATGTACGGTGAGGGCCAGAGATCTGGCGTTACGGTCCCCGCTTCAGGTCCCAGCTCAGCAGGTACTGGGTCGGCTGGATGAACACCGTGCTGCTGCCCTCGGCTTTCCCCTTCAGGACGTTCGGATGGGCGGGATCGAGGGCGCCCTCGACGTTGGTGTTGAGCGGCTCCTCGCTGGTGTTCACCGGCTTGGTGCTCGAGTGGTCATTGACCGTATGCGCGCAGCCGTCCTTGTAGATGTCAACCGTCTTGTCCTGCCCGGTCATCGGGACCAGCTTCGGAGCGAACGACAGGCTGTAGTGGCCGTCTGACAGATGCAGCCGCGCCTCGAGCGTCGCTTTCACCGTGCCGGACATCTGGAAGTTACGGTCGTAGATGAAGTGGTGGCGCAGGATCTTTTCTCCGAAAGCCTGACAGATTTCGTAGATCTTCTTCTCCCTATGCCCGATGGACGAGTACTCAGCCGACCCCTCCTGCTCAAGCAGCAGCGTGGTGTTCCAGGCATCCACGGGTGTTTCGCCCACCACCTTGAAGGTATGCGTCTGCTTGGCATAGTTGGAGCCCGCACCCTCGAAGCCGTCTTGCATCTTCCACGGTTGCCGCCCCGTCTCGGTGTAGAAGACATACCCCTGCCAGGTGTTGGCTGGCGGCCTGACCTGCACATTTGCAACCACGGTCACGTCGCCCAGCATCAGGTCCGACACCCGCACCGACACGGCCACAGGGTTCTTGCCCGGCGGCTTCATTGGGGCGGTGTAGCGGGCGGTGCCCTGGCCGTTGCCCGTCTCGGCCACGGTCCCTGCGGTGCTGTTCCCGCCCACGGCTCCGTTTGCGGCCCAGCTGTGCGCCGTGAACGCCGCAGCCGCGGGACCGCAGCTGGAGGAGGGAATCGGGCCTTCTGTTTCACCATCCGGGTGCAGGCAGGTGATGAGCTGAAGGTCAAGCGACCCGCCGACCTCGACCTCAGCCGACAGCGGCTTGAGTTGAATGCCTTCCAGCAACGACCAGTCGCTGAAGTGGGTGGTCTCTACCGAGACGGTCTTTGCCGCCACATCCCGGGTCGGTGCGCGGTGGTACTGCCACACCCCCCGCACGTCCTGAAAGCCAAGGCTCAGGACCTCCGGTGCAGAGCCGGACACGTCCTGATCGGTGTAGCTGAAGGTCAGGCGGACCGGGCGAGCGAAGGTGAGGCCCTCCGGGCTCAGGCGATACGCCTGACCGGTGCCGCCCGGGGCAGTGCGGGTGATCGGCTGCAGGCCGACCGTCTGGTCGCCGCTGAGCGCCCCGGCAGGGATATCGATCCGGACCGAGCCGTCCGCCGTCGTGAGCGTGCCGCCTGCCGCGCCGATGGTCGCCTGAACGCCCGTGCCGGTCGGCGTGCCGATGGGGGCGGGGACCGGTACCTGATGGCCGGGCGGCGTGGTGGTAGGACCGCGCCCCGTGGGACCGCCGCCGCAGGCCGTCAGGGCCAGGAGGAGCGTGGTCACGAGGATCAGGGGGGGCCGTGCAGGGGGCCGCAAGGGGCCGGTCGTCCGGGGTTCGTTCATGGTGGTCCTCCATGCCGTGTGGCCAGGACACCATCGCCCAGGACCTCTGATCCGGCCGTGATCCGTCAACGCGGGCCCGGTGGCGGCCCGGATGTCCGCTGGACCTCGTGTTCATCGACGAAATCAGGGTGTTGTGGCCGTCTCAGGGAGACGATCACGCGGAAATCAGACGGGCGGGCGTACGCTCACGCCACTTCCCAGGAAGGCGCCTCTAGACCGGGGCGCAGAAAGGACCTCCGATGATCCGCACTGCCCTTCTGACCGCCCTTGCCCTGATGTCATCTGCCCTCGCCGCGCCCACCGCCAGTTCACCGCTGCCGGCGCCAATGCTCGGCAGCTGGCTGTACGGCCGGCTCTCGCCCATCGAGTACTACGACCGCACCTCGAACAAATGGATGGACGCCAGCGGCGCGACCGAGATCGTCACCTTCGCCGCAGACGGCCGCTACGAGCGCACCCGCCTGCTGTCCATGACCACCTACGGCTGCACCTCCAAGCTCTACATCTACGAAAAGGGGAGCGTGAAAATCGAGGGCGACCGGATCACCTACCGCCCCTCCGAGGGCATGAACAAGGGCTACACCTGCACGCCCTCGAACCACTGGGAAACGACCACAATCAATCCTGAAACCTGGGTCTTCCGCTTGGAGAAGAACCAGGCCGGAGCGGACATCATGGTCATGCGGAACCTCAAGGGTGACGCCGAAGCGCACTACGGCCGGTACAAGCGGTGAACAGGGCGCACCTGAACGCCTGGACCGTCGTACCCGCCCGTGAAGGAGAACAAATCGGTCCGGCCCACGCCCGGGACCAGAAGCAAAGGAGAACCATCGTGCCCCTTGTCCCCCTGCACACCGACCAGCACGCAAATAACCGGCCGCCAAGGGGACGCATCTGGCCTCTCTGCGCCGCCCTCTTGGCCATGCTGACCACTCCCCTGGCCGCCGCGGCCCCCGACCTGAAGGGTGCCACGCTCTGCCTGAGCCCGGAGACCACCATCTTCGTCATGGTCGAGGACGGGGTTCCTCTGAAGCTGACCGGGCTGGAGAACCAGCTCTACGTCGAACTGAAAAAAGTTCTGCGGACCGGGGCCGTGACCTATCAGGATGCAACAGCCTGCAGCCGCTCGTCCGCAAACCTCACTTTGAGCCTGCGGGTTCGCCCAATCCAGGGCAGCTCCGCCCTGGAGACGCAGGTCTCGACCAGAGTTCAGGATTCAACCAGCCCGGGAGCGACCTCATGGATGGGTGGTGAGTACCGCTGGTCAACGGTGGAGTACGGCAAAGTTAGCCCCGGCAAGGCAGAGGTAACGGCGGAACTGCTGAACGGGACCCGCACCTCGCTGAGCCGCCTCGTCAATGCGTGGAAAGCCGCCAATCGTTAAGTTCCATGTCCGTTCTCAAAAAGTTGCGGTGGGCCAGGGCAGGCGTTGTTTCCCTGACTGGAGCCCCCTGAAGCGGTGGCCGGAATTCCGGCCACCGCTTCCGTTCCAGGGCACATGGATTGGGTGCCACCAGTTGATTCGCGAAAGCGATGGGGAGGCCTTCGGGAACCCCGTGCACCAGGGGATGAGGCAGTGTGCTTGCGCGTCCGGACACATTCGAACCCTGCCGTGCGGTCACACCGTTGTCCGCATCGAATTTGCAGTCCCGTGTTCAGCCAGAGGTCGGTCGCTGGCGGAGCTTCTTCCTGGATTCGGTTATCAAGGACATGACCGTACGGTCCCGGAATGCGCCGGTGCGCTTGCCGGGAGTGCGTTGGTGCGACAGGAAGAAGTGCTTCAATGCACCCCTGGGCCGGGACAGGCTTGCGGTGTCCAGTGCACGTCGCCTGTGGGGGCTCTGTCCTGCAGGCGACGGACCATGACCTTCTCAATGTCGGTGCCGGGCACCACACCGGACTGTCCGTTGCTCGACACGGCGCGCGCCAGCCCAGGACGGCGACGCCCATGCTGCCCTGAATGATGCTGGGCAGCAGCCCGGTGGGCAGAGACGAAGGCATAGCGGGCTGCTGCCGGGAAGGAGCGCCCATCGCGGCAGGCTGTCCGCGGCACATTACAGCTGAAGTACGGTCGCCCGGGAGGTGGCCCATATTTCCGAGCCCGGCGCGGAAAAGGTGAGGCGCCCACATCGCTGGAGGCCGTACGTCATGTTTCTGCCCCTGGCGCACCCTGACCGGTGTGGTAACGGCTTCGTAATGGCGGCGTTCGAGACTCTGCATGTACCCGGGAGGACAGAGGTTCTCCCCCGTCTCAGGTACACGGAGCAAGCACATGAACGCCAAACAGGTCCAGCGCCGCATTGCCATCACCACCCTCGCCGTCTCGGTTCTCGGTGCCGCCCTCACTGCCGGGTTTCTCGCTTCCGCCCGCAGCGCAGCCACCGCCACCAGCGGCCGTGACGGCATCATCAGCCGCTTCGAACAGGCCGCCAACCGCACCGTGACCGTGCAGCAGGCGACCGGTCAGCGCCGCGAGTTCACCCTTGAAGTGCACAAGATTCAGGCCGAGATCGCGCCGGGGGTCAAGGTCGAGCAGTGGGCCTTCAACCTGCCCGGCCAGCCGCCGACGGTGCCGGGGCCGGCGCTCGTGGTGAATCAGGGCGACCACGTGGTCATTCATTTCAAAAACACCCACGACCAGCCGCACACGCTGCACCTGCACGGCATTGACCGCCTCTCGCAGGAGATGGACGGCCTGAACGAGGTACTGCCCGGACAGGAAACCACCTATGAATTCGTGGCGACCGAGGCGGGGACATTTGGATACCACTGCCACTTCCAGACCTATCTGCACGCGGACATGGGCATGTACGGGGCCATCATCGTGGAACCGCGGGACCCGGCGGCCAGGGTCTGGAAGGGCGAGCATGCCATGATCCTCGACGAGTGGGACAGCCGTCAGGACCCGAAAGCGGCCGTGCACAAGAGCGAGCCCAATTACTTCCTGGTGAACGGCAAGTCGTTCCCGCTCATTCCTGACATCACCATCCCGGACGGGCAGACGGACCTGATCCGCATCGCGGATTTCGGGGAGGAGGTGCACAGCCTGCACATGCACGGCAACAGCTTCCTGATCATCGCCCGCAACGGCTTCCCGCTGCCTGAGCCGCTGCAGGAGGACACGCTGCTGATCGCGCCCGGCGAGCGGGTGGACATTCTGGTGAAGGGCCGCGACGGCGCCTTTCCGTTCCACGATCACATCGTGAAGGACGTGACCAACAATGGAATCTACCCCGGGGGGATCCACGTGATGCTCAAGGGCGGCCCGGCCGTGACTGCCTACGGGCTGCCGCTCACAGACCCCACCGACGCCCACAGCCACTCGATGGCCGGGATGCCGCCTGCTGTCGGCGCGGCCAGCACCGCCGGCGAAGCGGACGAAGCCTACCCGGACAGCAGCCCCGCCCACAACCACTTCTACGATCACCTGCCCAAGAACTCACCCATCAAGGTGGTAAACATCGTCAACTTCGGCTTCGATCAGAAGGAACTGCACGTCAAGGTGGGCACCAAAGTGGCGTGGGTGAACCGGGACGCCGTAGGCCATAGCGTGACGGCGGGCACGCCGGGTGGAGACCCCAGGACGCGCGCCTTCGACTCGTCGAATGAGGCGGGAGGGACGCCGGTCATGATCGCTCAGGGCAAGGACTGGGCGTATACCTTCACCAAGAAGGGTGTTTATACCTACTACTGCCTGCCCCACACGAACATGGTCGCCAAAGTGGTGGTGGAGTAAAGAGCGGCAGTTCCCGCCCGGGAACCCAGGAGAGGGCACCGTGGGGTGTCCTCTTTTGCTGGTCCTGGGCAGAACGCGAGGCGATGGCCGCCTGAGGGTGTGGGGTCGAACTGAGCTGGAGCATGTCCGGGGTGCCGGATTTCTCCGAGACGGTTCGTCCGCTGATAAGTTCGCCTTGCCCGTGTCGTTCCACGGCCAGCCTGCACCGACCGGGCGCACCAGGAAAGGAAATAGCGAAGCCTGCCCGCTTCCTTTACTGCTGAAGCTGAGCGTGCGCCTCCCGCAGCACGGCTGCGCTATGGTCCAGTGCCTGTTGCTCGGCGGCGGTCAGCTGTGTCGGCAGCGTGGCGAGAACGCCGCTTCCACCCACCACCCGTGGCAGGGCCAGTGAGGTGCCGTACTGCTCGCTGGGCGCAGAGACCGTCAGGACAGAACGGCGGTCGCGGAGGACCGCTTCGCTGATACGGGCCAGGGCCGCGCCGATGCCGTAGGCGGTGGCGCCCTTTCCTGCGATGATCTCGGCGGCAGCATGGCGGACGGCATGGTCCATCTCGACCTGCATCTCGGGCGACCACGACTGCCCCCGCGACTCGTAGAACTGCGTCAGCGGTAGGCCGGCGATTTGCACGCCTGACCAGGCCACCACTTCGGTATCGCCGTGCTCACCCAGCACGTACCCATGCACGTGCTGAGGGTCCACTTCCGCCCGCGTGGCCACCAGGGTACGCAGTCGCGCGGTGTCCAGCACGGTTCCTGAGCCGACGACTCGCCCTGCCTGGGCTGGCCCGACCAGGTCCACGGTCAGCTGGGTCATCACGTCCACCGGGTTGGTGGCCACCAGCAGCACCGCGTCGGGTGCAACCTGCACCACGTTCGGGACGACTTCCCGGAACACGGCGGCATTCCGGCCCAGCAGTTCAAGTCGCGACTCCCCCGGGCGCTGATTTGCTCCGGCCGTCAGGATCACGACGCTCGCGCCCCGCAGATCCTGATACTGCCCAGCGAAGACGCGGGTGGCGTGGGCGACCGGCGTCGCGTGGCTGATATCGGCCGCCTCAGCGCGGGCTTTCTGTTCGTTCTTGTCAACGATCACCACTTCGCTGCACGACCCGCGCAGCACCATGGCAAACACAGCTGCTGCACCCACATATCCTGCCCCGATCACGCCAACTTTCATTTCCATCCTTTCTGTGCTTCGGCTGCCGGTGTCGTCTGCTCCGCGGAAACCTGCCGCACGTCGAGCACCGCTTCCGGCATTCCAGCAGAGTTGTGTCCGGGCATGGTGTACAGGGCATGTTAAAGGGACGTCTCTTCAGACACGGTCAACCCCGGGCCCGATCTGGCCCGAGGTCTTCATTGCTGAGCAATGCGGGCGGCGTGAACAGCTGCATCTCACGCCACAGGCCGTGGACTCCCGTCAACCAGCGGCTCCTCACCTATGCCGGCACCTACCTTCTCAGTCGGCGGTGCAGAGATGCCATCCCCTCGGTTCCCTGCAGTCATTGAATCTTTACTCCTGCTGGCCGGAAGTTGACCGGGTTGCGATTCCATGGTCGGATGGGCAGGTATCGACAACTGTACCCGCGCCAAGCTTCCGGTTCTCCAGGCTCTGTCACTCAACGTGTGTCCATATCAAAGGTGCGTCTCATGCCCAAGACGAACATGGCCCTCAGTCTCCTGGTTCCTCTGATCCTCGCCGGTTGTGGAATGCCGGGTCTGCCGGCCAGCGACCGTGTGCCGCTGTCAGCCCCGGGGCAGCTGACAGCGCAGGCCCAGACGAGCATCCACAATGCCGATCCCAGTGTGATCCGGGTGGGCAGCACCTACTATTCGGTCGAATCGGACGGCAACAACATCTACTCGCGCGCCGCCACCAGCGTGGACGGCCTGGGGGCGTCGGCGCGCAGCCTGATCTGGTCGGCGCCCAGGAACATGCCAAACGTCTGGGCTCCGGAACTGGTCCGTGACCCCGGGACCGGTCGGTTCTACGTGTACTTCGCGTCCGGCGACGGTGGAGCCGGCCAGCGGATGTACGTTTCCGAGTCGGCGAACCCCGGCACCGGGTTTGGTGCGCCCCTGCAGATGGCGTTGCCGGACAACCGGTGGGCCATCGACGGCACCGCATTCTTCTTCAACAACACCCGGTGGTTCGTCTGGTCCGGATGGGCTGGGACGACCAACGGCGAGCAGAACCTGTACATCGCCCGCATGAGCAGTCCCACCGCCACCACCGGAGCACGGTTCATCATCTCGCAGCCGCGCGAGGGCTGGGAGCAGGCCGATCCCAACCCGCCTACCCGGGTGGATGAGGGGCCAGAAGCGATCATTGATCCCGCCGGGCAGCTGCACATCGTGTACTCGGCAAATGGCAGCTGGGCGGCTAACTACTGTCTGGGCGATCTGCGCCTCAGCGCGGGGGGCGACCCGACCAACGTCTGGGCGTGGTACAAATCCAACGGCTGTCTGTTCGGCTCGAACCGGTCCCTGATGATGGCCGGCTGGGACCCCACCATCAATGTCAACGGTCCGGGTCATCACAGCTTCGTGCTGCTCAACGGCGATCCGGGCACCAGTCCGCCGGCAGGGTCGAGCTTCCCGCTGATGTATCACGCGGTCCCGAAGAGCCTGTCCTACAGCTGGGGCAACCGCTCCTGGTATAGCGGGTCATTCATGTGGTGGGGCAACACCACCTATTCCCGCAGCTGTTGCAGCGGGCCGAACACCAACACCGGCTGGAGTCTGAAGTTTTTTGAATAGCCGGCCCGCTGAGACGGAGCAGTCCATCGGTGGCGCCCTTCGCATCTGAACCGGGTCTGCCGTTGCCTGCAGGTCCTCCGGGCTGTGGGCGTGGTGGTCTGACTGTTCATCCGCTGCACTTGGCCTGAACAGGGTGCGGAAACAGGACCCTACGGCGGGCCGCCCCCGATGGATCACCGACATCAGCCTCCAGCGTGCAGGAGCCCAGGCCGGGAACCGCCACCTCCAGCGGGAAAGGGGTCAGGTGCCCTCAGCTGGCCCCGACCGTCTTTAACCCTCAGGCGCTTACAGGGCGCTCCAGTGGTGGTCCGGCAACCCGTGCAGCTCACGGATGGCGACGGCCGCCGCCTGATGGTGCCGGTCCTCGTCCCCCTGAACAGCGGCCCGCAGGCTGTGCAGCCGGGCCTGCCACGCGACGTTCGGCACCTCACGGAGCTGCTCCTCTGCCTCAGCGAGGTGCGGGGCGGCCCGATCGGCCTGTCCCAAAGCCAGCAGGATGGCCGCTTCCTCCAGCGCGCGCAGGATCTTCAGGTGCGCCGGGAACGGCCGGCCATCCCGGGAGCGCGCCACCTCGGCCCACGCATCCTCGGGGCGGCCGGCGAGGCGCAGGGTCTTGGCATGGAGCACCGGGAACGCGCCGAGCAGCACGTTGTGCTCGACCGTGTGGTCGCGGTGGGCCCGCAGGTACAGGGCCTCCGCCAGGGCGAGGTCTCCAGACAGTTGTGCGACCATCAGCTGGGCGCTGAGCAGGGCGACGCGCTCACCATGGTTGGCGTCGAGCCGACCCAGATGCGTCTCGCCGCGGGCCACCACCGCCTGGGCGGCGGCCACCTCACCCAGTTCGCACAGCACGCGGGCGAGCTTGGCCATGCTCGACCCGGCCCGCAGGTGATCGTGTCTTCTGAGGTGCAGCGTCTCCGCCCGTTCCAGGTGCAGCCTGGCCTCGCGCGGGGACGTCGCACTCAGTGCGAGGCCGAGCCCCTCCTGCGCTTTGGCCTGCCACTCCAGCGACGCCGTGCGCTCACCCAGCTCTGCCATTGACCGGAGGTGCTGAAGCGTCTCGTGCTGCTGCCCGCGGACGAAGGCCAGGAGCGCGAGGCCCTCGGTGAGCTGAGCCTCCACCAGCCAGGCCTCCAGGCCCGGCTCCGCGCCTCGCAGGGCGGCGAGGCCCGCGTGGACGACCGGTTCGATTCGCGCCACGTCCATTGTCCCTTCGAGGGCCCGGTAGTCCTGCATGAAGGCCGTCGCACGTTCCAGCGGGGTGGTCGCCCGTTGATGGAGCGCCCGCACCGCGTCCACGTGCCGGGGGTCATCCATGTTCGCCAGCACCTCCGCCTGACGTGCGAGTGCGGCAAACGCGGTGGCCGGATCGTGGCCGGAGAGCAGGTCGGCGGCCCGCCCGAAAAAGCCCTGTGCCTCCTCCAGCCGGGCCGCTCGCCACGCGGCATGTCCGGCCTGAATCAGCCATGGCGCGGCCTGCTCCGCCTGACCTCCCGCCAGCCAGTGCTGGGCGATCCGTGCCGGTGAGATCCCTTCTGCGGCGCTCAACGTGCGGGCTGCCGCGCGGTTCAGCAGCCGGCGCACCCCTTCAGGCGTTTCCTGCCGTAGGGTTTCGGCCATCAGGTCGTGACTGAAGCGCTCGCCCACCACGATCTGCGCATTCTCCAGCTCTTCCCAGGCGTCCGCGACCTCCAGCAGGGGCGCCTGCAGGACCCCCGCCACCAGTTCCAGGTCAAAATCGCTCTGAAGCGCCGCCGCAGCCCGTGCGGCCTGCAGCGCCGGCGTCGAGAGCCGGGCGAGGCGGCGGGAGAGGAGACCCGAAACCTTGCCGGCCAGCGGGAGTGGCTGGGCCTCGTCGAGTGCCCCCCGTTCGATCATGTGCCTGACGGTCTCCAGCACGAACAGGGGGTTGCCGCCGGAAAAGCGGGCCAGTTCCTCCGCACGTGCGCTCAATCCTGGAAGCTCCAGGCTGCCGACCAGCCTCCCGACATCTGCCTCATCAAGCGGCGGAACGTCGATCCACACCGAGTGCCCGGCCGTCACGAAGCGCTCAAAGACGGCCCGCGCATGCGGGTCGAGTTCCTCTGCCCGGAAGGAGCCGATAAAGTGCGGCAGCCCGCCCGGCTGTCCGAGCGGAAAATGGTTGGCCAGCATCGCCATACCCATGTCGGTGGTCGCGGCGTCCACCTCGTGGAGGTCCTCGAACACGGCCGCCACCGCCCCCTCCACCTGGATGGCGATGGCTGACATCATCTGAAGCGCCTCGGTCATGTGTGGATCGGGACGGTTGCCGGTCAGGTCGGCGGGGACGCCGGGGACCAGAGGCGCGAGGGCCGGCATCACCCACCCGGGCACCTCGACGCCGGGTGGCATCCGGTCCAGCACGCGGCGCAACATCCGCGCGGCCGTCGAGAAGGGGGCGGCACGGTCGCCGGGGCGGCCCTCCAGTCGGAAGGCGACGCCTTTGCTGGCCACGAAGTCATGCATCAGCCGCGACTTGCCCGACCCGGCCGGACCGACCAGCATGATCGACTGCCCGCGCGCCCACGCCTGCTCCATCTGCGCCCACTCGGCGGCCCGCCCCACCAGCAGCGGTGGCCTCAGCACCGACAGCGGAATTCGGGGGGCGGCGGGCACCGGGGCACCGACGGCGCCCTGTTCGATCAGGCGGGCGAGGTCACGGGTCTCCGGCAGCGGCTCGGCTCCCAGCTCACGTTCCAGCATCTCCCGGCAGCGCTGGTAGGCCTTCAGGGCTGCCGGACGGTCGCCGGACAGATACAGCAGCCGCATCAGCCGCCGGTGGGTGTCCTCGGACAGGAGGTCCAGGTCCAGCAGACGGCGGGTGAACTGGAGCGCCGCCGCGAGATCGCCCTCCGCCTCCGCACGCGTGGCGTTGCCAGAGAGGCGCTCGGCCCGCGCCTGATCCACCCGCTCCCGCCACGCCAGCACCCACTCGGCGAGGTCCGGCTGGTCGTCGAAGGCGAAGCCGTCCAGCAGCACGCCGGTCGGCACGGCGTCCGGTGCGGGCAGAGAAGCGCCCACCTCACCCCAGGGCGCCACGTCCGATGTCAGCGCCTGGCCCAGCGCAACGGCTTCTCCCACCTGAACCAGGTCAGGGTGGTGGGTTTTCGCCACGCGGCGCAGCAGGTGAACGAGGTTGTTGCGGGCGCTGCCCTCGACGGTCTCCGGCCACAGCAAACTCGCGAGCCGCGAGCGTGACGTGGGTCCCTCCAGCGCGAGGTAGGTGAGGAGGGCGAGCGTCCGCACCTCACAGCGCACCGGCTGACCGGACGGGTCAAGGAGGCGCGGTCTGCCGAAGGCCGCGAGGTGCCAGACTGCGCTGTTCATGGACCCTGGTTATACCAGAGGAACGGGAGGCGGGCCGGAAAGGGGAGGGCCGCGTGGGGACCCTCGGCGCAAGCAATCGTTGTGTCCGCCGTAGCTGCTGGAGTCTATGCATTTGGGCTCGCCCGCAGCGTGCAGAGGAGGCGACCTCATCTCCGGCACAGACCATCCTGGCCATGGTGCGCTCGAAGGCGAGGGCGTCAGAAGGTCGCCTGAGGCGCCCGACCTGGTGGAGAACCATCAACACTCCCGGTGACTTCCCACACCGCTCCAGCTCAGCGGCGGGGGTGCACCATATCCACGGAGAGCGTCATCCCCGTTCCGGCGGTGTACTCCAGGTCGGGCACCGCCTCCGGGCCGTAGGTCCCGCCCCTTGCCTTGAGCCAGATCGGTCCCCTGCCCGAGATGGAGCGAGCCGTCACCGTATAACGACCCTGCGGCACTTCGAAGGGCAACTGCGATTGACGCAGCTGAATGGGCGCTCCCTGCGTGCCGTCGATGAGCGGTCCGGCGGGTGTCAGCGTGAACTCCACGTCGCCAAATTCAGGCATTTCCCCCGCGTCCGACAGGCCGAGCTGAGCGTAGAACAGCGCGCCATAGTACCCCCCTCCGGGCGTCTTTCCGGTGATCTTCAGGGTGAAGTTGCGTACCGCGCCGTCTCGCCCCATGAAAGCGGCGGAGTCGTCCACCTCGGGATACAGCGTGTGTTCTCCGCCGCTGTACCGCACGACAAGGTTTGCGACCGCCGTCCAGGAATTCAGGATCGGCATCTTCGACAGGTCGAGATCGTACCGACCCTGAGCATCGGTGGTCGTCCAGACCTCCGAGCCGTCAATCATCGTGTTATCGGCTCCCACACGCACGCCGTTCAGAGGAGCACCCAGCGAGTTCTTCACGACCCCGGTCATGTGAAACGGCCTCGCCGAGCCGGGAGCGGGGGAAGCCGGAGGGGTGGTACCGGGCTGCTGGTGAGCGGGAGGGGTGGTGGCCGGGGTGGTGCTGGCACCACAGGCGGAGAGGGCGGTGACAGCGAGCAACAGCAGGGCGGTGTTTTTCATGGTGGAATCTCCTTGGGCAGCGGTGGGTGCTGCGTCCAGTGGATGGAGCGTAGGAGGGTCCGGATGATGAGCCGATGGCGCGTCTCTGAGCCTGGGAAAGGGAAGAGGGGAGGTGGGTGTTGCAGGAGCTCTTATGACCCATTCCTTTGGGCCTGTCGGCATTCATGATCAGTATTCGGCTGCTGCGTTCCCAGAGTGAGCCGGTAAGAACGCGAAGTCGGATCTGGCTTCGAAGGCTTTTCCGATCTGCAGAGCGTCATCCTCTTCCAGCCAGGCCGCCCTGATACAGGTCGGTGTCCAACAGCGCGTTATCAGCGGCGCGCAAGGGCAACACACACGAACACAACAACCACTCGGGAACAGTATGGGAAGCTCATAATGTTAAAAAGACTCGTTGTTTTCTTGAGCGTGTATCCCGGTACATGCATCCCAGGCCTCGGCAGCACAAAGCAGATATAGCGCCTTTCTATTCCACTCCTGATCTGCCCGTTCAGCAACGCACAAGGTGTGAATGTGATCTTCCCGGGCAAGGCAACCCCCACAGCATTCAGCGCTCGAAGATCAAGCCTGGGTCGACTTCCTTTCCCAGGCTCAGCAGACGCGCCATCGGCTCATCATCCGGACCCTCCTACGCTCCATCCACTGGACGCAGCACCCACCGCTGCCCAAGGAGGTTCCACCATGAAAAACACCGCCCTGCTGTTGCTCGCTGTCACCGCCCTCTCCGCCTGTGGTGCCAGCACCACCCCGGCCACCACCCCTCCCGCTCACCAGCAGCCCGGTACCACCCCTCCGGCTTCCCCCGCTCCCGGCTCGGCGAGCGCGTACGTCATGACGGGCACCGTCAGAACCGAGGCCGGAGCGCCCATCGCTGGTGTCCAGGTGTTCGCGGACCACACCGCCTACTACAACATGAACGCCCTCGGCACCACGGACGCACAGGGCCACTACCGTATTCCCCTGGCTCATCAGCCGGGCACCTGGAACGCGGGCGCCTACATGCAGCTGAAAGTTGCTGGAGAGTCGTATGAGGTGCGCCTTTCGCCCGACCTGGATACGCCGTTTGATGGCTCGCAGGGCGCAGTGCGGAACTTTACCTTCAAGGCCAGCGACGCGCCGAGCGGCAAGGTGAACATCTATCTGGCGCACAGCAATGTGGAACTCGACTACGACACCCTGGAATACACCTTCACGCCGGATGGGCCGAACGTGCTGGGCGACACGGCCCCCATCACCCGCAAGGTGGTCTTCGGATACGGCATCAAGAACGTGCCGATCGGGCGCTACAAGGTCAGCGCCACCCAGATGCTCAACGGGGTCAAGCAGCAGATGCGGCTCCGCTCGGTCGATCAGCCGGAATTCGTGCCCAGCGTGCTCGCCCAGTTTCATGACGACGGTGACCGGTACGGCGTCACCATGGAACTGTACATCGCCAATCCCTGAGCTGCTCCTCCGTCAGGCCGCCCTCCGGGGCGGTCTTTTCTTGTTCCCTTCCACCATCCGCTCATCATCCAGCCCAGGTCACCCTGTGGCCATGAACATCAGATGCGCCAGACCACTGACCCTTGCCGCCCTGCTCGCCTCGCCCGCCCTCGCCGCGGGGTCCTGGGTGTCGCTCAGCGACCAGACCGTGCTCGAACCCGAAACAGAGATGCGGGCTCAGCTATCAAAGCTGACCACCGAGGCCTGCCGCCCCGCGGTGCGCGACGCCCGGACGCCGGGGCTGGCCCCTGGCGGAGGAATGAACGTCGACGAGATGATCAGAAGCCTGGAACAGACGCTGACGGCCCTCAAGCCCAGCGATCCGGCCTGGGCAGGGCTGGAACATTCCCTGAAGATGCTGCGTGAGCTGAAGGCGAAGGGCACCCGGGTGCTGCCCCTTCCGGTCCGCCGCGAACCCGGCGCGATGACCTTCGAGACGGCCATCGGGACGGCGCAGACGGTGGTCGGGGCGGCGGCAAAGAAGGCGACGGGCGGGACGTCGTCGGACGTCGCGGCGGCCCTGGCGGCGCAGCGACCCCAGGCGGCCCTTGCGCTGTTGCTGGCCCAGCAGCGTGCACAGCCGAAAGACGCGATGACACTGGTGAACCTCGCGGGCGTGCTGACCCTGTCGGGCCTGCCGCGGGAGGCCATCGCGGTGCTCGACCGGGCGGCGGAGCTCGGTGGCCGGCTGCCCTCGCCGGGTGGTGTGCCGGGGCAGGCCATCGCCCTGACCAACCGGGGTCACGCCTTCCTGGGACTGGGCCGCTGGACCGAGGCGCAGACCCCGCTCAAGGCGGCCCTCTCTCTTGCTCCTGACCTGTCTGAGGCGCGGATGAACCTCTCCAAGGCCCTGCTGTGCAGCGGTGACGTGGCAGGGGCGACGCGCGAATTGCGGGTGGCCCTGCGCCGGACGGTGGCCCCGGAGGCCAGCGACCTCATCGTGAAGGAGGACACCCCCGGCACGCACGGCGACGCTCTGCTGCCGCGGCCGCAGGCCCCAACCCGCCGCTCCGCACGGACCATCTTCGACCTGTCACGCGGCGCGTCGTTCGATCTGCCGCAGCTGAAGCTGCCGCACGACCGCAACGAGGCGATGGTGCTCAAGCCGAAGTACGAGGCGCTGGAGCGCGAGGGGCACGAGGTGCTGCGGGCGCTGAATGTGCGGGCCACGGCCCCCAACCTCTCCAGGCTGCTCGACGACGGAGAGCTGCGCTGGTACCGGCTGGTCAACGGTGCCATCATCACTTCGGTCTTCGAACCGGAGGTGTGGCCCGCCTACCAGGCGGCCTACAGCGCCCATTACGCGCTGGAGAAGGCGTTTCATCCGCTAGGCGACCAGCGCAACACAGCCGTCGAGCGTGGACTGCGCGCGCTGCCGACCCCGCACACCTGCGCGGAGGAGCGCAAGGTCTATGACGATGCAGAGCAGGTCCGCATGGACGCGCTGCGCCCCTACGTCCGGGGGCAGGAGCAGGCCATGGCCCGCTTCGTGTCCGCGCGGGTGAACTTCGAAACGGCGCTGGCCGCCAACCTCCCGGACCCTCAGGTGCGGGCGGCGAAGCGGGCGGCCATCGAGGCCTCGGCCAAGGCCTCCTTCTACGGCCCGGTGGTGTACGGCGCCCTCCTGCTGAGCGACGTCATGACCTTCACCTGCAAAGAGACGTTGCCGGACGTGCCGCTTGACCTCGCCGCGTTGCCCAAGCTGGATAACGACCCCTGCGGCGGGGTGCTGTCGAGCACGAAACTCAAGTCGAAGGTGCCGTCGTCCGCCCTCAAGGCGCAGGGGCTGGGCCTGAGTTTCGCCCTGAGCTGCAAAAAAATAGACGTCGAGCTCTCCACTTCGTCTCTGATGGGCACCGACTGGCTCGGCGCTTTCGCCTCCGCCAGCCTCGACTGGAATGGCAACGCCACCCTCTTCACCGGCGTCAAGGCCGAACTCAAACTCCCGAAGGGTGTGCCCGCCACTGGTGGTGTGGGCGTGAAGGAAGGAATCTACATCAAGTTCGGTCAGGACGGCATCCAGGACGCCGGCATGCGTGTGGAGGGGAAGGCTTCCCTGGGGGCGGGCCCGGACGCCTCCACCGGCGCGTGGGAAGGCAAGATGGAACAGGAATTCGGCATCGCGGCCGCCGCTGCCTACTGGCGCGAACGTTGAACCGAGACGGGGGGTGTCTTTCCGCCCCCCGCTGGAACGAGGGCCATCGGTGCGGCAGAACCTGCCTCCCCACACCGCCCGGCCCAAACCCTCCGACCCTGGTGGAACATGTGCACCAGAGGACCCTGTCTGGTCTGAACACCGTGAGAGGCCCGGTCAGAACAGAACCGGGCCTCGCCGTGTTTGGAGGGAAACAGGCACACACCTTGATGCGGTGTCCTGTCCGTGCCCTGGGCCATGGCGCTACGAACGCAGGGTTGCCCGGCGTGTCTGCAGGGGAATCACGGCCCAGTGTGGAGCAGGAGCTGCTGGCGCTCAACGGCCTGAAAGCCGACCGCCGCGTACACGCGTTTGGCCTCGGCATGGTCGTCCGCCACGATCACCAGCCGTTCGGCCCTGAAGTGCGTGCGGGCGTGTTCTCCGGCAAAGAAGGTCAGCGACCCGCACAGCCCCTGCCGCCGAAATGCCGGGTCCGTCCCCACGCTCTGATAGCGCAGCAGCCCCGCGCCGTCCGTGAACACCCCCAGGTCCGCTGCCAGCCGCCCGTCCACAAAGGCGCCGTACCACACGCCCAGCCCGGAGCGGCACATCTCGCGCAGGCCACGCAGCTGAGACGCCTTGAAGCTGCGGTAGCGTTCCTCGTCATGGCCGTCCTCACGGCTGGCGACCTGATTGTCCAGCACCTGCGCCCACTCCTCGTCGTGGTCGGCTATGGGCCGGTACTCCGCCTGCCGGTTGAAATGAGGTGGGGCCTGCAGCCTGGGGGCGGCCATCACCACGTTCTCCTCCAGCTGATAGCCGGCGGCCAGGAACTCGTTCACCTCGGCAGGCGTCTGTGCCGGCACGTCCCACCCGAACAGCCGGTGGGGCACCACAGGCGGCCTCCCGATGTGCTGGGCGAACAGCGCTTCCCAGTGGGCCAGGTCGCCCGGGCGGGGCGGCTGGCGGAAGACCAGCAGGTTGCCGAAGTAGTGAGCGGGGCTGCGCGGATTGGCCACCACGATGGCCTCCTCGAGGTCGGTCACGCGGCCACGGAAGCGGGCAAAAATCAGATCGGTGCGGTACCCCAGCGAACGCAGGTGCATGACAGGCCATCCTTTTCACGGCGCGGGCGAAGCAGGTGCCGCGCGGAAGATCGAGTGCGGCGAAGGCTTCAGGGGCGGATGAATTCGCTGTACAGGTGGTCGATGCAGTCGTCGATGCTGGCAAAGTAGCGGCGGTTGTCGAGCGTGTTCTCTCGAAGAGACGCGCGCCAGGTCAGGCTGCTGGGCAGGTCTCCCGGCTCATGCCAGACGCGCAGGACATACACCCGCCCCTGCGAAAGAGGGTGTGCAGAGGGGGACACCACGGGTTTCTGAGACATATCGGCTCCTTTCTCTGGCACCGTACCGGTTTCAGGATGATGGGCCGATGACGCGTGGGCCAGGCCCCCGGGAGCGGATGGGTGGAGGCCATGAATTCGACGCGGAAAAGAACCCGGCTCGATGAATGGCCCGCTGGAGGGAGACACACGCCCCGGGGTGCCTGGACCAGGAGGAAGGCGGAGCCCCGGGCCCGGTCCAACCTCATCGTCATGAAGACGGCGGCGTCAGAATTCTGCCAGGGGTGGCCCCCTACCCTCAGGGCATGCTTCAGCCTGTGGCGCACCCGACATGCGATGCTGATCGCCTCGCGGCGTTGGCGCGGTATGCCATTCTCGGCACCGCTCCGGAAGCGGCATACGACCGCACCGCCCGTCTGGCCGCCCGGCTGTTCCGCGTTCCCGTGGCGGCCGTGACCTTCCTCGACGAGACGCAGCAGTGGTTCAAGGCCAGCGTCGGCATGCACCTCACGGTCATGCCGCGCGCCACGTCGTTCTGCCAGCGCGTGGTGCAGCGTCAGGAGGTGCTGGTGGTGCCGGACACCCTGGCCGACGCCCGCTTTCAGGACCTTCCGGTGGTGGCGAACGCCCCGTTCGTGCGGTTCTACGCGGGCGCGCCGCTGGTCACGCCGGACGGCTTCACGCTCGGGACTCTGTGCCTGTACGACACCCAACCCCGCGCCGACCTGACCCCGGACGAGCGCGCCACCCTGCAGGACCTCGCGGAGAGCGTGATGACCGACCTGGAGTTGCGCCGGACGCTGGCGGAGCAGGCGCGCGAGCGACACATCCACGCGGCTGTTCTGGAGGCCGCCCATGACGCCATGCTGCTGCTGGACGCCGCTGGCCGCGTCATGGCATGGAACCCGGCGGCGGAAGCGATGCTGGGGTACACGCGCGCCGAGGCGCTGGGGCAGGAACTGGTGGAACTGATGATGCCGCCCGCGTCCCGCATGGAGTTCCGGGATGCGGTGGCCGGGGGGACCATGACTGAACGCCGCCGTGAAGTCCCCGCGCAGCGGCGGACTGGCGAAGGGTTTCCGTGCGAGTTCACCCTGTCACCCACCGAGGTGGACGGCAGCGTCGTGCACACCGTGACCCTGCGTGACCTCACGGACATCGTTGCGGCGCGCGAGGCGCTGGGTGCCAGCCATACGCTGCTGCGCACGGTGCTGGACAGCGTCCCGGAATCCATCTACGTGAAGGACCTCGAACGCCGCTACCTGATGATCAATGCCGCCGGTGCCGCCCAGATCGGTCTGCCGATCGATGCGATTCTGGGTCACACGGACGAGGAGGTGTTTCCGCCGCAGACGGCCGCCGCGTCCGCTGTGCGCGACCGGGCCGTCCTGGAGGGACAGGCGCTGAGCTACGAGGTGACCGATCATCTGCCGGGCGGAGCTGGCCGCACCTTCTGGTCCACGAAGGTGCCCACGAGGGACGCTGCAGGACAGATTTCGGGGCTGGTCGGTGTCGCTGTCGACATCACCGAACGGCAGGCGGCGGAAGCGGTGATTCGGGCGCACAACGCGCACCTCACGGAACGCATCGAGGGCGCACAGCTGGAGATCCTGCAACGTCTGGCGCGCGCCGCAGAGTACCGGGACGACGACACCGGCGAGCACATGTCGCGGGTGGCGGTGACGGCGGCCGGCGTCGCACGTGAACTTGGCGTGCCCGAGGCGACCGTGCGGCTGATCGAGCAGACGGCCCCACTGCACGATGTCGGCAAGATCGGCCTTTCGGACGGCATCCTCCTGAAGCCGGGCCGCCTCACGCCCGAGGAGTTCGAGGTCGTCAAGTCGCACGTCATCATCGGCGCGAACATCCTGGCGGGCGGTGATAACGCGCTGGTGCGCATGGCCGAGGAGATCGCCCTGACACACCATGAGCGCTGGGACGGGAGTGGCTACCCGCATGGCCTGAGAGGTGAGGCCATCCCGCTGCCGGGCCGCATCGTCGCTGTGGCGGACGTGCTGGACGCCCTTACGAGTGAGCGCCCGTACAAACGGGCCTGGACGCTCGAGGCGGCGCTGGAGGAGATCCGCGCCCAGGCCGGACGGCACTTCGACCCACAGGTGGTCGAGGCTCTCTCGCGGATCGTGGCCCGGAACCGGACATCCTGAACGGCCACGGCAGCGGGGTCCCCTGCGGGTGACGATCGTTCCCGGTCACGGTCCGCCCGGGTGTGGAGCGACAGGTCCAGTGTCAGGGGTCACTCTTTCTTCCAGGACGGCGGGAGCGTCACCCACGGCGGAGGAGTCCTCAAGGGGCGCAGTTCCACCCTCAAGCCTCTCCGCAAGGCAAATGGCATCCATTCCTGACGGACGGGTGACCACTGCCGGGCGCTTTGCGGGACCGCTATTTTCGCGGCACCACGGACTTCACCCTGGCCGGATTGAGCCAGTCCGGATGAGGAACGTGGAGGGCTGGCCACGACGCGGGCCGGTACCGCTCCGGCAGGTAGGCGCGGAGGGCGGCGTCTGCCAGCGTGTAGCCGTGGTTTTCCAGCACCGCCTGCTCTCCAGGCGAAAACCGGTTGAAATCGGTGCGAATCCGTCCGATCCGGTGGGCCAGGGTCTCGGCATATCCGAGCGTGAGGCATTCCGCGTCGGCCGGGAGCTGCCTGCGGTAAGCGTGCACGCTCCGGCCCACCGACCAGTACACGGCCGCGAGCGACCCTTCGGCCGTGCCGGCCAGCAGCCACCGTTTCCGCAGGTTGCGTGACTGGGCATCCAGAACCGTGATGAACCGCGTCAGGTGGCCCAGCAGTCCTGCCGGCACGCCGTACCGGAAGGGTGTGCCGCCGTCGCTGACCACCACCAGCTCATGGCTTTTCCAGACCGGCTCCAGGGCAAGATTGTCGTAGTTTCCGCCGTCGTTGAGCAGCACCGGTCCCTTCCTGGGCGAGAGGGTCAGTTCCACCGGCGCGAACACCGGCGGAAAGCAGGCGCTGGTCGCCACCGCAAACGAGAGCGGCAGGTCGAGGGTGCGGGAACGGACGGTGCCGGCCCGGTGCCCGCCGGTCTGCGCTCTGGTGAAGGTCCAGTTGGTGCCGTGGGTCAGGTCGGTGGCACAGAACACGAAGTTCGGGGCCATGGGCAGCTCGTGCACCTTCCGGGCGCCACAGTAGGCGTCCAGCAGCCGGGCCACCCCGTAGATGGCGGACGGCCCCCACCAGTTCCAGAGCAGCGCCCGGCGCAGCAGCGGCCCGGTCCGGATGTCCTGGCTGGCCAGACGGTAGGTCGGTTCGGCCAGCGTCTGCTGAAACGTCTCCGGGGAGATCGGCTCGTTAGCCGTCCAAGGCAGCTGGGCCATGCGGGCCGCCAGGACGCTGCCGCCCGAGACGCTCGATACGGTACGGAGCTGCTGGAGCAGCCCCAGTTCCTGCAGGCGTCGCACCGCCCCGAGATGGAACAACGCCGCGCGGTACCCACCACCCGACAGGCACAGCCCACTGCCAGCGCGGCCTCGTCGGCTGGCCGGCGTCGTCAGCAGGCTGGGCGGCTGCGAAAGAACATCGGTCATCCGGCGCAGGGGAAGGCAGACCGGCCCGTTGTATGACCGGCGCCGTGGCGCAGCGAGCGTTCTGTAGAGGTCAGCCAGACGGAGGCCGTGCGGATTGCCTGCCATATCGCTCTGATTTGCAGCATGTCTGGGGGCGCCGGCGCCCGGTTGCCGATTCCGCCGGACCGTTTCCGTGGCTCCAGTGGACGGAGCGGCGGAATGCAACTGGTGCTCGGAAGCATGCCCCAGCGTATCAGGGCGGGCATCCGAAGCCGGCGAAGGGGCCATGATCCAACGCGTGGCGAAGTGTCATGACAGTTGTGGGAGCCCAGGGTGTTACGGTGCTACGGGCTCATCATGCCGGTCGTTGACACGGCCTTTCTTTTGCGACCGGAGCCGTCGCGAGGTGGTGCGGCGGCGGGCAGGACAAAACTCCAGACCATGCTCGGGCGTCACCCAGCGCTGTGTGCCGTCTCCTGCAGCATCATTTCGGGCCGCAGGCGACGCCGGTCGCGCCGGAGACCCGGTGCAGCGTCTTCCCATCCACGGCATCCTTGACAGACAGGGTGTACGCCGCTGCCGGAGGTTCAAAGCCGTTGCGTTGGTTCAGGTCCTGCGGGCGCGGGTACGCCACACTCAGCGCCACAGACCGTGAGTCTGCCAGCCAGCACGCGCTGTTCAGGGTGCTCAGAGTGCCGTTCGGGGCGCTCGTGGCCGCCAGTTCCTTGATGCGCTTGCCCGCCAGGTCGGCCGCGTACACGAAAGTGTTGATCTGCGCGTTGCTGTCGTGCCGTGCCAGCAAGATCAGCAGCTTCTGCCCGTCGGGCGAGGGCAGAACGTCCAGAACGCTCCCCGAGAAGGTGCCCAGCCAGCCGAGCACCCGGACCTTCACGCTCGCCACGTCCACCTCGAACACGGCGGACGTGGTGGTGCCGGCGCTGCCCACACCCCACCCAGCGTTGGAGGCGAAGTACACCCGCCGTCCATCCCGGGTGACATGTGGAGGCGTTGCCGTCCAGCTCACTTCGTCCGCCTGCGCCTGGGGATCGAGGTCGGCCAGGAACCGGCGCAGGGCAGGCTGGGGAGCGTCCTTGAGGGCCTTGATCAGGTTCTGCGGCTGCTTCCAGGTGAAGATCTCGGTGCCGGGCCGGGCCCCCGGGCCGTACAGCAGCACGCCCAGGTCGTCCGGCGACTGCACGGAGCCGAGCATGGCGGTCACCTCCCCGCTCTGCGAAGTGCTCTGGTACAGCGCGGATTGATCCGGAAGAAAGGTCTTGCGCCGGGCCAGATTCCAGCCCGCGTTGCCCTCGTCGGTCCCGGCGATGAGGGCGTGTCCGTCGCCCTCCCAGGCGAGCCAGCGGGCACGCACCGTGGAGAAGGTGGGACCCGGGACCAGCGAACCCAGCGGCACGCTCGCCGTGTAGGGCGGGCGGCTCAGCCAGGGCCGGAGAGCCGGGACGTGCTCGGCATGGATGTCGGCGCCCGGCGGACCCACCAGAAACGCCAGGGTGCCGTCGGTGGGCGACAGGTCCAGCAGCACGGCACCGCGCGAATTCGGCACCTGCCGGGCCACCTGACCCGGCGCCCCCACGGTCCAGGCCGCTCCGCCCTTCAGGTACGCGAGCCGACCAGCTGCCGCTCCGGACGACGAAGCCGAGGCCACACAGAGCATGGCGAGCGCGAGACCCAGGCGCCGCGCCGTCATGCCAGCCAGACCTGCGTCCGGGGAGCGCGGCCCGGCGTGCGGGCCCGGCTCAGGACCGTTCCAAGTTCCTCGGCGAGCTCGGGGAGGGGCAGCAACTCCAGTTCCGGCACGGCGTCCAGCGCCAGCCGCACGGCATCATTGAGCTCCACCCCCGGGCCGGACAGCAGCGTCAGGAACCGCGCGTCGTGCGCGAGTGCCCGGGCGCGGCGGCTGAGCAGCTCGTAGGGCCCGGGGGCGGAACAGGCCGTCCCGGTGGGTAGATCGAGCGGCCGAGATTCATCGTTCAGCTGCGAGGTCCGTGTCATGCCATCAGGGTAGAAAAGACAGGATGATTCGAGCATGACCAGTGGGTTCCGGAGGCGCTGCCGGGCAGACACGCTGACCGTACCGGCGTCCTGGACGTGTTCGACAGAGCACGCCGCGCCCTGGGCATGGGGTGCGGCGTTTGGGGTGGGCTTCAGCATGAGCAGGGTTGCAACCCGCTACGGCTCCACGATCACGGTGGCGGTCATGAAGGGATGCTGGACGCAGGTGACGGTGTACGTTCCCGCCTCCTCGAACGTGACGGCGAATCGCCCGCCCTTCCGCAGCGGTGCGGACGACGCCTTCTTCGGGCCGTCTACCGTCACCGTATGGGCCACCATGTCGTCGTTGATCCACACCACCTTCGTGCCCCGGGCCACCCGCAGAACGGGCGGGGCGAACACGAAGCCGTTCACATGGACCTCAACCGTGCCGCGCTGCAGGGGGGCGTCCGTCGCCGCCGTGGTGGTTGCTCCGGCTTCATGGCCGTGGCCCGTCGCTGCCGGCCCCGCCGTGCCGTCGGCCGCGAGCGGGGGGCCGCCAACGACCATCAGGTGAATCCCGCCCGGGTCCACCCCGTCATTTGTTCCGTGCGGGGGGATGTGGTCGTGCAGCGGGAAGGTCCCGTCCCGTCCCTTGACCAGCAGGTCGTAGCGCTCGCCAGGACCCAGCAGCACCGTGTCGGCCCGGTAGGGCAACGGCAGGTCCTGCCCATCCTTGGCCACCACCAGGAAGGTCATGCCGTGCAGGTGCATGCTGTGGACCTCCTGCCCGATGTTGAGCAGGCGGATCAGGTGCACCTCCCCCTGCCCGATCTTCAGGTCCGGGATCAGCGGATACGCCCTGCCGTTGACGAGGTAGTAGTCGGGTACCGGTTTGTGGGGCAGCTGGTCCGGATCCTGGTGACTGTCCCACTCGTCCAGCATCAGCACATGGTCCTGCACCCAGGCGGGCTTCTCCCTGGGCTCCACGATGAGCGCCCCGTACATGCCCATGTCGAGGTGCAGATTGGTCTCGACATGGCAGTGATACATGTGGGTGCCGGCCTCGGTCGCCACAAAGGAATAGGTGAAGCTCTGCCCAGGCAGCACGGCATGAGAGGTGTGCGGCACGCCGTCCATGTCCTGCGCGAGCGAAGTGATGCCGTGCAGATGGAGCGTGTGGGCCCGGCTGGTGGTGTTGTGCAGCGTGATCTTGACCAGGTCGCCGACCCTGACCCGCAGTTCTGGCCCGGGGACGCTGGCGTTCTGGCCGGGGAACCCGAAGGCCCACTGCTGGACCCGCACCCCCGGAGCGATCTCGCTCACGATCTCGTGCACCTCCAGCGTGAACTCACGCACCTCCCCGGTGGCCGCCTTCAGGGGGACCGTGCCACTCGGCGCGGCCACGAAATCCCGGATCAGTGCGTCGCGTGCTGGAGCGGCGGACACGCCCGAACTCGAATCCGCGTGGTCGTGTGCCGGGGGCGAGGTCTGGGCCTGCGGCTGGCTCCCCATCAGCAGGAGTGCGCCCAGCAGCCAGGCGGCCGGGCGCAGGACAGGACGGGACCAGAAGCGTGGACGCTTGAGACGCATAGGGCACTCCATTCCGCTCCGTCCCATCAGGGATTTACTTGACGCT